>NZ_CP146077.1:10000-310000 GCF_037023725.1 Pseudomonas bubulae | reverse complement strand
GCGTGTTCCAGCTCTTCGAGTACCAGCATGCCGCTGCCTTCGCCGATCACCAGGCCGTCACGACCACTGTCGTAGGGGCGTGGGCTGGTGTGCGGGGCGTCGTTTTTCAGGCTGGTGGCGTACAGCGCGTCAAACACCATCGCTTCGGTGGGGCACAGTTCTTCGGCGCCGCCGGCGAGCATCAGCGGCAGGCGGCCGAACTTGATGGCCTCGTAGGCATAGCCGATCCCCTGGCTGCCGCTGGTGCAGGCACTGGAGGTCGGGATCAGGCGCCCGGTCAGGCCAAAGAAGATGCTGATATTGGCCGCTGTGGTGTGCGGCATCATCCGTACGTAGCTGTTGGCATTGAGGCCGTCTGCCACCGAGTTGAGCAGCATATTGCCGAACGCCATGATCTCGTCGGTGCTGCCGGTGGACGAGCCGCAGGCTACGCCCATGCGCCCGTCGCGAATGATCGGGTTGTCGAGCAGGCCGGCGTCCTGCAGGGCCTGCTCTGCAGCGCCGACGGCCAGCCGCGACACGCGGCCCATGCTGCGCAGTTGCTTGCGGGTCCAGTGGGCGGGCACCACAAAGTCATCAATGGGGCCGGCCAGTCGGGTGTTAAGTTCAGCGAAGCGGTCCCACTCGTCCATGCGCCGGATACCGCTGCGCCCGACCACAAAGTTGGCTTCGATACTGGCCCAGTCACTGCCCAGCGAGGTGATACCGGCCATGCCGGTGACAACGACGCGTTTCATCAGCACAACCCTCCGTTGACGGCCAGCACCTGGCGGGTGATATAGCCCGCTTCGGCCGACATCAAAAAGTTGACCGCCCCCGCGACTTCTTCGGGGGTGCCCATGCGTTGGGCGGGGATCATTTTCATCAGTTCGTCTACCGGTACGTTTTCGTCAAGCATGGCGGTGTCGATCAGCCCCGGCGCGACGCAGTTGACGGTGATTTTGCGTTTGCCCAGCTCGATGGCCAGAGCCTTGGCGGCGCCGATCAAACCGGCCTTGGAAGCGCTGTAGTTGACCTGCCCGCGGTTGCCGATCAGGCCCGAGACCGAAGTAATGCAGACGATACGCCCGGCTGCGCGGCGGCGGATCATCGGCATCATCACCGGGTGCAGCACGTTGTAAAAGCCGTCGAGGTTGGTGCGCATCACCACGTCCCAATCGTCTTCGCTCAGCGCTGGAAAGGCGCCGTCGCGAGTCAGGCCGGCATTGAGCACTACGCCGTAGTAGGCGCCGTGGGTTTCAACGTCGGCTTCCAGGATGGCTTTGCATTGGGTGCGATCCGATACGTCGAATTGCAACACCCGGGCACTGCGACCCAAGGCGTGTACTTCGGCCATGACGGCATCGGCTTCGCTGCGGCCGCTACGGCAATGCAGGACCAGATCGAAGCCGGCTTGGGCCAGGCGCAAGGCGATGGCGCGGCCAATGCCACGGCTGGAACCTGTGACCAGAATGGACTCAGTCATGGCGGGTCTCCCGGGGTGTTTGAGCAAGGTAGGTGTCAGCCTGGGGCGGACGGAACACGTTCAGGCGGGCGCTGGCATGGATACCGGGGCCGGTGAGGTGACACTCGAATACGCCCATGCCGTTGTCGTCTTCCAGTGAGCGCAGGGCGTGGATATGCAGCGGGGCGCCGAGCGGGAAATGTTCGACGTTACATTCAAATTTACGTGTGCCCAACAAAAAGCCCAGCGCCACGGGGCGGCCCTGCAAGCGGGCGCGACAACCGGCGTAGGCCGCGACGCTTTGCGCCATCAACTCAATGCCTGCCCAGGCGGGCAGGCTACCGTCTTCGCGGTTGAACAGGCCGCCGGCTTTTACGATCAGGCGGGTTTCAATCTGCTCTTCATCAAACGCCAGGACCTGATCGATCAGGATCATGTCGCCAGCGTGGGGCAGCAGTTCGGCGAGTGGCCAGTCAATCATGGGGCCTCTCCGATAATCAGGCTGACGTTATTGCCGCCGAAGGCAAACGAATTGCTCATCAGGCAGCGCTGTGGGGCGGGTGCGAGGGTCTGGCCGGGGGTAACCCAGTTTAGCGCCGGCAGCGCCGGGTCGCCTTGGCCGTCCCAGACATGGGGCGCCAAAGCACCACCGTGGCTCAGGCTCAGCCAGCAGAAGGCAGCTTCCAGCGCGCCAGCCGCACCCAGGGTATGGCCGGTCATGGGTTTGGTCGACGAACACGGCACACCGTTGGCGAACACCTGCGACACGGCGTGGCTTTCCATCGCATCGTTGTGCTGGGTGGCGGTGCCATGCAGGTTCAGGTAACCGATCTGAGCGGGCTGTAAACCCGCGCGCCCCAAGGCTTTGTGCATGGCTTGTACGGCGCCGCGGCCGCTGGGCTCCGGGGCGGAAATATGGTGCGCGTCACTGCTGGCGCCTGCGCCGAGCAGAGCGATGGTGTGGCCGTTGGCGGGGTGCCTGCTCATCAAGAACAGCGCTGCCGCTTCGCCGATATTGATGCCTCGACGGTTGACCGAAAACGGGTTGCAGCGCTCATCCGCCACCGCCTCCAGCGCCGAAAAACCGTTGAGCGTCAATTTGCATAGCGTGTCGACACCGCCGCACATCACTACGTCGCACAGGTTCATGTCCAGCAACCGCTGGGCGCTCATCAGCGCCCGGGCGCTGGAGGTACAGGCGGTGGAGATCACATAGGCCGGCCCGCTGATGTTCAGCCAGTCGGCCAGGAACGTGGCCGGTGCACTCAGCTCTTGTTGCTGATAGCTGTAATCAGCGGGGAACTGCTGATGCTGCAGGTAATGGGCAATGCCCTGACTGGCTTCATCAATGCCCGAGGTACTGGTGCCCAGCACGATGGCAATACGATCGCGGCCGAAGGTAGCGATTGCTTGCTCAATATCGCCCTGTATTTGCAATGCGGCTTCGAGCAACAGTCGGTTGTTGCGGCTGTTTTGCTGTTCGAGCCCAGCGGGGATCGCTGCCAGTTCGCCGCTTACCGCGCCGATGGTCGGCGAGCGTTCAGGCACCCAGCCGCTTTGCCGCTGCATGCCCGAGCAGTCACCGGCAAACAGTTTGCTCGCCACTTCGGCGGGGCCTCGGCCCAGAGAGCAGACCACGCCCAGTGCGTTGAGGTAAGCAGTCATGGGGCGGCCTCCAGCGGGCTGATTGTGTAATGCAGATCGCCCTTCATATCGATGCGAAATGCCTCGGGTTGCTGGTAGTGCACTTGCCAGCGCTGTTCAATAACTCGCAAGTCAGCCGCAGTTTTTGCTTGTGGATAATTGTCCGCCAGCTCAGTTGCCGGTGTCAGTGCAAACAATAGCGCGGCGAAGAGTTCGCGGGCCTCGGGGTTGGGCGGCAACAGACCGTCGGCCTGCCAGGTTCCGTCTTGCAGTAATTGGCGCGCCAGCGGAATACCCAGGGGGTCCATCAGCGACCAGCGTAGGGCAGGTCCTTGCTGCTGGATCACCAGCAACCAGTCTTGCCGTTGTTCGGCCTGCTCGCGCTGGATATGCAATTGCATGGGCAGGGCCAGGGTTGGCGTTTTCCTGGGCAGCGGCAAGCTGGTGCAGCTACTGAGCAGCATGCACATCACTAACCACACAAACATTATCCGTGTGGGAGCGGGCTTGCTCGCGATGCAGGCAACTCGGTTCATCTGATTCACAGCAGCGATCCTGTCGCGAGTAAACCCGCTCCCACAGGGGATTGGGGTTTGCGCGCCACCACGTTGACCAGGGTTTCATCACGCTGGCCCACCGGTTTTGGCTTTAGCAAGCCAACCCGCTCCAACAGGCCGAAGTCCTTGGAGCGACTCCACCACAGGTAAGGATAGGAGATATTCTGTGGCTCAAATTCAAAGCCCTGGTCACGGATCATCTCCAGGTATTGCGCTGCGCTTTTTTGCACATGCATGGGGTGACGGAACAGCCAGCGGATCACCCAGGTATCGATATAGGCTTCGGTGGACTCGGCAAACAGCAAGTAACCACCGGGCTTGAGCACCCGGTAGAACTCGGCCAATGCCCGGTCCTGTTGCACCAGGTGATGAAAAGTCTGGTGGCAGAACAGGATGTCGATACTGTCATCGGCCACCTTCAGCTCGGCGCAATCGCTGCCGATCAGCTCAATGTCGATGCCCTGACGCCGGGCTTCTTCGGCGCTCAAGTGCAGGCTCAGGGGATCAGCATCGAGGCCGATCAGGCGCTTCGGTGCGAAGGTTTTGTCCAGGTACTGGAACGATTTGCCCTGGCCGCAACCGGCATCGAGGATCACCGGCGCGGTTGGCAGTTCATCACTGAACAGGCTGCGCAGGTCATTGATGGCCACCCGCAGTACATGGTGCTGCCAGGTGTGGCTGCGCAAGAACCAGAACCCCAGGCGGGTTTCTTCAACGTAGGTATCGCTCAGAGGTTTCATGCGGGCTCCGTGGCGCAGATATCCGACAGCATGCGCAAACGGCGCCTGGACTCGCTGACAAAGGGGTTGCTTTCGTCCCAGGCATAACCGGCCAGGATCGAGCTGATCATGCTGCGAATATGCGGCTGGCTACCGGGGTGGTAGATCACGTCCTGGAAGGTGCCGGCGTACCAGCCTTCAACATAGCAACGGAAGGTGTCGACCCCGCGCTTGAGCGGTTCGGCAAACTCGCTTTGCCAGTCCACCGCCTCGCCTTGCAACTGACGGTGCAGCACGCCCGCCGCCATGCTCGCCGAACGCATGGCGATGGTTACGCCCGAGGAGAACACCGGGTCGAGGAACTCGGCAGCGTTGCCCAATAGTGCAAAACCGGGGCCGTGCAGGGTTTTGACGTTGGCCGAGTAACCGCCCAGGGTACGGGCCGGAGTGTCCCATACGGCATTGGCCAGCACCCGTTGCAGACTGGGGGTTTCATCGACAAAACTGCGCAGGCAGGTGTCGAGGTTTTCACTGCGGCCTTCGAAATGCCCGGCTGCCGCCACCACGCCCACCGACGTGCGGCCATTGCTGAACGGGATGCTCCAGAACCAGATGTCGCGCTGGGTCGGGTGGGTGGTAATAAGGATTTTGTTGCGATCAAAACCTGCGTAATCGATACGGTCTTCCACGTGGGTAAACACCGCCTGACGCAGCGGAAAGTTCGACGGTGCTTCAAGGTCGAGCAAGCGCGGCAATACGCGGCCGTAGCCGCTGGCGTCGAGAATGAAGTCAGCTTCAACCTGATAGCGGCTGGTGTCTTCGCGCTCAATGTGCAGGAGCGGTTTGGCACGCTCGATATCCGTGCTGATCACGGTTTCGCCATAACGGATTTCGACACCTTGCAGCGCGGCTTGATCGGCCAGCAGTTTGTCGAAGTCCGCGCGTTGCACCTGAAAGGTGGTGGGTTTGCCGTTACTGAAAGTGTCACCAAAATCGAAGGCGCTGTATTGCTCGCCCCAGGCGAAGGCAGCACCGTTTTTCAGCTGGAAGCCGGCGGCCTGCACCGCGTCCAGCATGCCCGCTTCTTCGATGAAGTCGATGCAGTGCGAAAGCAGGCTTTCGCCAATCGAAAAGCGCGGGAAGTGCTGGCGCTCGATAACCAGCACATCGTGGCCCTTGCGTTTAAGTAGGGCCGAGGCAATGGCGCCGGACGGTCCTGCACCGATGACTACAACCTGACGACGTTCCATTTCTATTCCTGACACAGGCGCTCCTTGCCGGGTACCACGGCAGACTTCAAGGGGGGGTTGCTCATACCCGCCAGCGCCGGCAGCAGCGTGGCGATGAGGCTCATCAGTATCAACGCGAAGTACAACGCGGGACTGATCAGCTGTTGTTGCAGCAGCAAGTTGAGGAATACGATCTCACTCAACCCGCGAATGTTCAGCAGCAGGCTTTCACGCCATCGGCTGGCGCCTGCAAACGAGGGCGTGGCCCAGCTCAGTCCGAGCCAGTTGCCCAGCAGTTTGCTGGCCATCGGCAGAAGCAACAGGGCCGCCAGTTGCAGCGGGCTTATCTGGCCCAGGGCGCTGTGTACATCAATCTGCACAATGCCGAACGTCAGAATCAGCGGGATCGCCAGCGTGGTCTGCATGCGCTCAAGCCACACGGCCTTTAACGGCATCACCAGCGGTACCTTGAGCCATGCCATGCAGACCAGATAGCCGACGCCAAATATCAACGCATTGAGGCGGTAATGTTCAGCCACCACCAACAGTGCGAAAAAACTCAGGCTGTAGCACAGCGGCTGACGAATGCGCAGGCCGCGCATCAGCAGCGGCAATAAAGCCCCGGCCAGCGGCAGTAATACACTGCTCAGGTTCAGGCTGCCCTGGGCCAGGCCGAACAGGCTCCAGCAGGTCAGGTCGATCACAATTGCGCTTTGCACCAGGCGACGGGAGGCAGCAGGCGGGTAGTCGATATGGCGCAGGTACAGGTACAGCACCGGGATGGCAGTGATGGCAAACACCAGCCCCACGGCCAGCGAATTCAGCCAGGGTTGCTCGGGCAACAGCCAGACGGCGCAGGCGAGCCCGCTGACGAAGGGCACGGCAAAGCTGGGCAGGGCGATTTTCAGGCTCTGGCGGTCCAGTCGCAGATCAATCACGTCGCTCAAAATGGTCCCCAGCAACAGGGCGAAGCTCAGGCTGTAAAGGCTTTTGAGCCAGACCGGCGCCACCAGTTGCGCACCGTTGAGCTGCCAGTGCGGCTCGATCCAGAACAGCATCAGCAACGGCAAACCGATGGACGCCAGCAACAACTGGCTGACAATCGGGATCATGCGAAAGCGCCGACCCACGTGAGTGGCCAGCGCAAACAGGACTAACGCCAGCAGCCAGAACAGACCCGTCAACACGGCTTATGCTCCTGTTTACCGGCCCAGGGGGCGAGGATAAAGCTGAACGCCAACCCCAGGCTCACCGACAAGCCGAAATTGCTCACCGCCGGTGTACTCGACACCGCCAGCAAGCCAAACGACAGCCATGTGGTCAGGGCGGCCAGCAAGGTGCCCAGCAAGCTGACGGCCGCACCACCGATTTGCTCGCGCATCAGGATCGCGTAGTCGACGCTGATGGCGGTGACCAGCAATAAGCCGAACAGGCTGAACAAGGTCAGCGGCTGGCCCAGCCAGCCAAGGCTGGCGAGGCTGCACAGGGCGGCGAGGAGCGGCAGCGCAACGATGCGCAATGCTCCGCCAAAGCCGAACGGAGCGATCAATAGCACGACGATCAGCGCGCATGACAACAGCTTCAACTCAGCAGCGCTGATTTGTGTGGCCGCAAACACTTTGTTCAAGTCCCCCAGGCGATCCACCAGTTTCACACCGGGCAAGTCCTGCGTTTGCGCACGCAACAGGCTGGCATCATTTAAACCTTGCAGGCTGACCATCGCGGCGACGCCGTCGGTATTTTTGCCCAGCCATAGTGCTCGCCATGGTTCGGCCAACGGGCCTGCCAGCGCATCGTCGATTGACTGATCGGGCAAGGCTTGCAACTGCGCCAGCTCGGTTTGCAAGGCGCTTTCGGGTACGCCCAGCGCCAGCAGCGGCTGCCAGTGTTGAGGCAGCGCGCTGAGGGCGGCGCGCAATCGTTGTTGCTCGCCGGGCTGGCTGACCAGTTGGTTGAGGGCCAGAAAGCCTTGCAACTTGCCGCTGCCGATCAACTGTTCCAGGCGCTGGCTCAGGCTGCTCTGGCGCTCCAGTAATTGCTGTTCGTTGTCGGCGCGTACCAGAAAGAACTGGCTGGTTGGCTGATAGCCGGTGATGCGCGCAATGGCCTGGGCTTCGTTCATCAACTGTGGCGGGGCGCCGACCCATTGGCGGATGTCGTTTTTGCTGGTGAGCTGCCACAAGCCGGCGGCACAAAAGGTCAGCAGCAGTGCCAGCAGCGCAGCCGTCGGGACTTTTTCCAGCAGTGCTGCGCGTGCATCAAGCAGACTTTGCGCAATGTTCAGTGGCCATTGCGCAGGACGCAACTCGACGCCTTTGAGCAGCGCCGGCAGCAGGCACACCGCACTCAAGTAAGCGCCGATCAACCCGGCCGCGGAAAAAAGGGCGATTTGTGTCAACGCCGGGAAGGGCGTGAAAGCCAGCGCCAGATAACCGATGCAACTGGTGGCCAGGCTCAGGCTCAGACCGGGCAAGGTCAGGCGCAAGGCGGGCCAGCTGCGCCAGGGTCTCAGGCTCCAGCTTTTGGACAGGTAATGCAGGGGGTAATCCACCGCCACGCCGATCAGGCTGGAGCCCAGCACCAGTGTCATCACGTGCATGCTGCCAAACCACGCGACACAGGCCACGGCGCCAAACAGCATGCCCACCAGCACTGGAACGAAGGCTAGCAGCACGCGCCAGCGCCGGAAGGCCAGCAGCAACAGCAGCAAAATACCCACCGTTGCACCACCGCCGACCCAGGTGATTTCCCGGCTGGCTTGTTGTTGCCCGCTGGCGGCATACAGCAGGCCGCTGGCGGCGAGTAATTGCACGTCGTTTTTAGCGACCTGCTCACGGCTCTGTTCGAGCAGTTCGGCGACCCGCAGAGGCAGCTTCATATCGAATGCATTGCCTTGCGTACGGGCGCGCAACAGCACCCAGCTTTTGCCGTCGGCATCGGCAATCAGGGCGCCGCTGCCAATGTCCAGTTGCACCGCACCGCGTTGCGGCTGGCTGTTTTGAATGCGACCGGTCAGGCCCAGCCAGTCATCCTGGCTGGGCACCAGGCTAAAGCCGGTAAAGGGGTCGAACAACGCCTGCACCCGCTGCTGGATAAAGGCCTCGGGGTGTTCGATCAACTGGGTACGGTCGGCGTTCGAGAGCATCGCCAGACGCCCGCGCAGCAGTTGCTCGCGCAGGGCCGGGAGGTCGGCTTGCAGGTCCCACTGGACCTTTTCAAACAGGCCGCTGGCTTGCCATTGCTCGCCCAATTGTTGAGCGCTGGCGATCGCCTGCTGACGGTCTGCACTGGCGACCAGCACCAGCATTTCGCGGTTCAGGGGCTCTTGCATGCGCTGTTCGGCGCTGAGCTCCAGCGCATCCGGTGTGTCGCCCGGCACCAGCTCCATCAGGTTGGCCGACAGCGGCGCACCGTGGCGCCACTGCCAGCCAGCCAGTGCCATCACGGCCAGCAACAGAACCAGAAAGGCCCGTGGCAGCCAGCGCTCACTGCGCAAAGTCGTTTTGCTCCGCGTTGCTCAAGGGTTGATTGCCGACGCTGTTTGGCATTTTTAGCAGCGTGCTGTCACCTTGGGCTTCTTGCAGTTCGATACGTTGCACCAGCTCGCCGCCTTCAATATTGATCCGGGTGAACACTTGCTTGAGCAGCAGTGAACGTGGTGTCAGCGTCAGCGCCCAGCGGCTGGGTTCGCCTTGTAATTGCAGGTCGAAATCACGTTGCAGGCCGCTGCTGTCGCCTTGCAAAACAGCGAGGAACAAACGGTTCTGCTCAGCGCCCGCGCTTTTGCCCGGGAGCATCTGCCATTGCGTGCCGTCGCGTCGGGCGATGCCCCGGGCGTTGATGCGGTAATCCTGTTGCAGCGGGGTTTTCAGTTGCCAGAGCAGGCCGTGGTCCTTGGCCAGGACAAATGTGCCGGTGCTGGTGAGTGGCTTGGGCAGCGCGCGCAGGTGTTTTTCCTGGATGAAATCACCGTGGATCACCTGGGGCTTGGCCAGTTGTTCGCTCAGTTGTTGCAGGTCGAAGGCGTGGGCCAGTGGGGTGAACAGCAAGGCGGCGAACAGCAATGAGAGACGGGTGCGGCCTTTGCCCTCTCCCAGAGGGAGAGGGGGCAGAATGGCTGAGTTCTTGAGTGCGCCGCGGTCAATCCCCTCTCCCTTTGGGAGAGGGCTAGGGTGAGGGGCTTTTGATCCATTCATGACAGCACCCGCTCTACAGCCCGCACAAAACACCCAGGCGAGGCCAATTGCATCTCCCGGCTCTCAATTTCAACTGCCACCTGCACTGTAACTGCCCTAGTCAAACGCTCACCCGTGACCGCATCGCTAATCAGATAATTAATCTTCAGGCGGTTCTCCCATTCCACCAGGCTGGCGCGCACGTTGATCCGCTGGCCGAACGTGGCGCCGCGGACATAACGCAACTGCATGTCGATCACCGGCCACGCATAACCCGCTTCGAGCATCTGCGTGTAGTTGTGACCGATATGGTCAAGCAGCGCACAGCGCGCCACTTCGAGGTATTTGACGTAATGCCCGTGCCACACCACGTGCATGGTATCGATGTCGAAAAACGGCACCAACACTTCGGTATCAACGTGAAAAACCCCTTTACTACGCATGCAGCCTCCAGTGTTGTTGGGCGATGCGGCTCAGGCACAAACGCAGTTCGGCTTCCAGGGCGCGGTCTTCAACCACGGGGGCAAAATCTTTGGCCAGTTCGGCATGCATCTGCGCCAGCGCCGGCGGCAACGGGCGAGCGTCTTCGGCACGGCTGCGCAGCCAAACGCCCTGATGGGCAGCCAGCAAGGTGGCCGCTGCCACCTGCTCGGTCAACTCCAGTACGCGGATCGCATCACGAGCGGCGATGGTGCCCATGCTCACCTTGTCCTGGTTATGGCATTCCGTGGAGCGTGAGAAGACGCTGGCCGGCATGGTGTTTTTCAATGCCTCGGCAGTCCAGGCGCTGGTACCTATCTGCACCGCTTTAAAGCCGTGGTTGAGCATTGCCCGTTCTGCGCTGGCGCCCGACAGGTTGCTCGGCAGGCCGTGGTTGTAGCGTACGTCCACCAGCAGGGCGAGCTGGCGGTCGAGCAGGTCGGCGACGTTGGCCACCAAGGTCTTGAGGCTGTCCATCGCAAAGGCGATATGGCCGCCGTAGAAGTGCCCGCCGTGCAGTACGCGCTCCTCTTCGGCGTCAATGATCGGGTTGTCGTTGGCGCTGTTGAGTTCGGTCTCGATAAACCCGCGCAGCCAGCTCAGGCTGTCTGCCAGCACGCCCAGCACATGGGGCGCGCAACGCAGCGAGTAGCGGTCTTGCAGGCGATGCAACGGTGCGGTGGGGGTATCGATGGCGAGGTCCTGACGGATCCAGGCAGCGACCTGCATTTGTCCCGGGTGCGGCTTGGTGGCAAACAGGCGTTCGTCAAAGTGCTCGGGGTTGCCTTGCAGCGCCACCACGTTGAGGGCGGTGATGCGCGTGGCCAGTTTGAGCAGGTAGTCGGCGCGGGCATAGGCCAGGCAGGCGAGGCCGGTCATCACGGCGGTACCGTTCATCAGTGCCAGCGCTTCCTTGGGCCGAAGTACCAGCGGTGTCCAGCCCAGTTCCCGGTGCACATCTGCTGCAAGGCGGCGCTCGCCCTTGAACAGGACTTCGCGTTCGCCCGACAGGGTTGCGGCCACGTAAGACAGTGGCGTCAGGTCGCCACTGGCCCCCACCGAGCCTTCTTCGGGGATCAGTGGCAGGATGTCGTGGGCAATAAAGGCCTGCAATCGTTCCAGCAACTCTATGCGCACCCCCGACACGCCGTGGCACAGCGACTGCAAGCGTGCCGCAAGCACCGCGCGGGTGGCTTGCGCATCGAGCAATTTGCCCAGGCCGCAACCGTGGAAGGTGTAGAGGTGGCGGGGCAAGGCTTCGACGTGCTCCAGCGGCACCGCAACCACGCAGGAGTCGCCGTAGCCGGTGGTTACGCCATAAATCACGCCTTCCTTGTCCAGCAGCGAGTCGAGAAAGCGCGCGCCCTTGGCGATGCGCTCGCGGTAGTCGGGGTCGTCCTGCAGCCGCGTTGGCGCCTGACGATTGGCCAGGGCCAGCACGTCTTCAATGCGCAACGGGGTTTGGCCGAAGGTTACTGGCTCATGCGGATGCGTCGTCATCGGTCTTCCAGAAAGGGTAAAAGTTGAACCATTGTTGCGGTGCCTGCAGGCAGTAGTAGCCCAGGCGGTCGGCGTAGAGCGTGGCCCAGTCGTCGATCACCTGCTCGCGGTTATTGCGTCGCCACACCACTTCGCGGGCAAAGGGTTCGAGGATGACTCGATAACGGCCTTTGTGTTTGAGGCAGAACATCAGATTGACCGGGCATTTGAGCAGTCCTGCCAGCAACCACGGGCCTTGGGGGAATGCTGCCGTATAGCCGAGGAAACCGACCTCTATATGGCGCCCGCCATTGAGTGGTACGCGGTCACCGGCGATGGCCAGCCATTCGCCGTTTTCCAGGCGCTGGTTGAGTTGCAGCATCACCGCCGGGTTGAGTTCACTGACCTGAATCAACCGTAAATGGCTGGCCCCGGCTTCGCCCAGCAGGCGGTTGAAGTGTTCGGCATGCCGGGTGTGAACCAGCACATTCATGGTCACCTGCTCGCCCAGTTCGGCGAGCGCACGGCAGACTTCAAGGTTCCCCAAGTGGGCGCCTACCAGCATCTGCCCGCGTTCGCCGCGCAGTTGATTGCGCAGCAGCGCGGGGTCAACGATTTCGATGTCTTCGATCTTGAGACGGCCATTCCATACATCGAGCTTGTCGAGCAGGGCGTCGGCAAACGCCATGAATTGCCCGAATACCCGCCAGCGAGTAGGGCGCAACTCGCTTTGCTCGCTCCAGTCGGCCAGGCGCTGCTGGTATTGCCAGATGCTGCGTCGTGCGCGGCCGCCGAACACAAAGAAGTACAGCACAATGGCGTAAAGCACCGGGCTGAGCACACGTCGGCCCAGCAACCTGACGCCCAGGGCGGTGAGCTTCATCAGCCGGAAACTGCCGCGCTCTTTGTGGGCAGCCCAATGCTGTTGAGGTTCATTCATGCTTTGCAGCGCCTCCAGAGGATGCCCGGCAAGCGTATCAACATGCCGAAAAACAGCTTGGTGTGCATGCTCGAAATCAGCGCATTGTCATGGAACAGGCGAAAGTGCGAGAGACCGTCCTGCGGGTAGTGGACCTGGGTCGGCAGCCAGCACATCGGCTGGTTGCGCCACGCCAGGCGAACCAGGATCTCGGGGTCGAAATCCATGCGCTTGCCCAGCGTTACCGAGTTGATCAGTGCGAGGGTCGGCGCCAGCGGGTAGACCCGAAAACCGCACATCGAGTCGGGAATCTGCAATGAAAGGCTGTTGATCCACACCCACACATGGGTCAGGTAACGCGCATACAGGCGGCCCTTGGGCACGCTGGCATCGTATTGTGGGTAACCGCAGACCAGCGCTGCAGGGTTTTGCTGTGAAACCCGCATGAAAGTAGCGACGTTGCGCAGATCGTGCTGGCCATCTGCATCCACTTGCAGGGCATGGGTAAAGCCCAGTTGCATGGCTTCACGAAGACCGGCCATGACTGCGCCGCCTTTGCCCTGATTGACGGCCAGACGAATGAGGAAGATGTTTTCGCCACGGGCAAGCTCACCAAGAACAGCGGCGCAAGCGGGGCTGCTGGCGTCGTCGACCAGCACACAGGGCAAACCGGCGGCGCGCAGGGCCGCGACCACGCCAGGCACGGCGGTTTCGTGGTTGTACACCGGGATCACGGCGCAGGGGTTATGCACGGGACTATTACTGTTATCCACAGGGGGCCTCCAGCACGATGCGACCACTGGAACAGGGTGCAGTGGCGTTGCGGTAGGCGAAGTGCAATTTTGCGCGTTCGCTGTCAAAGCGCAGGGTTAATTCAATGGCGTCCCCGGGGCGCACCAGTTGCTGGAACTTGAGTACTTCCATCCCGGCAAAACGCGGCGGCAGGTCGAGCAGTTGCTGGCCCAACACCATTGCCCAGTCCACTTGCACCACACCCGGCAACACCGGTGTTTTGGGGAAATGGCCGCTGAAGAACGCCAGGTCCGGCGGGATCGACAGGTTCAGCGTCCACTGACCGGCGTCTTCGCTTTGGCTCAACACTTCCGGCAGCTTGGGCCGGGGTGCGAGTAACAATGCATCGATCCGGGCCTGTGGCAGCTTGCCCTGGCTGTTGAGTGGTAACTGGCGCAGCAAACGCCAGCGGCGCGGCAAGGCCACGGCTTCGCAGTGCTGACTCAAGTGCTGGCGCAGGGTGTGGGTCAGGGCTCGGCGCCCCTGTTCGCGCAGGGCAAAGAGGCCACTGGCGCTGAGCACCAGCAGGGCGCCCAGTGAGGCGCGTTTGTCATGCACCACGCCCAGGCGGGCTTCGGCTACCCAGTCATGGGAGACCAGCGCCTGCTCCAGCATTGGCAGGGAAATACGTTTCTCTTCGAGTTTGACGATGCGATCCAGTCGCCCGAGCAACTCAAATCGCCCGTCGGCTTCAATACGGGCGGCATCAGCCGTGTGTTCGACATGGCCCTTGGGCAAGTAGCTAGAGGCGATGATCAAGGCGCCGTCACTGCTCTGGCTCAATTGCACATCGGCAAAGGGCTGCCACAGGTGTTGCCCCTGACGCCAGGCGATACCGCCGGTTTCGGAGCTGCCGAGGATCTCGGTCGGCCACTGGCCCAGGCGTTCGAACAGCGTCCGGGCTGCTTCTTCGGGCAGGGCGCCGCCAGAAGAAAATACTCGGCGGACCGAGCTTAACGCCGGCCAGTCGAGGTTGTCGGCCATGCGCTTGAGCAAGGCCGGGCTGGCGATCCAGGCAAAAGCAGCGTGCTCACGGCTGGCGCGTTGCATGTCTTCAGGGAAGGCCAGTTGTTTGCGTACAAAGCTGCGGCCTGCGCACAGAGGCCACAACACACGGAACAACAGCCCGTAGATGTGCTGCGCCGCCACACTGGCAATAATGCATGCATCACCCAGATCAGCACCCCACAGTTGCTCCAGTGCCTGAACCTCGTTGGCCATCTGGCGCAGGCTTTTGTCGATCCGTTTGGGTTCGCCGCTGGAGCCCGAGGTGCACAAACTGAGCTGGCACTGGTCCAGATCCAGTTGCGCTGCAGGCAGAGGATCGGCGTACAGGTCCTGCAACTCTTCGCTTTGAGTTATCCACAGGTCAACCTGGCTGTCCCATCGAAGGCGGGTTTGCGCTTGCAGGTCGGCGGGCAAGAGCACGCTGACTCCGGCCTGCCAGGCACCGAGCAAGGCCTGCGCCAGCTCGGCGGCATCTTCAAGGTGTACGGCAACGCGTCGCACGCCGCGCTGTTGCAGGCCGCCCGCCAGGCGCAGGGCCCGTTCACGCAGGGTGTCGTGGTTCAGCTCGGGGTCAACGCTGACCCGGCGATCTGCGTGCCCCTTGAGCAGCAGGTGCTCAAGATTTATCCAATTCATGCCCGGCCTCTTACCTTTTGTCGTATCAGCCATTCAATGAAAAACAGCAGCCCCATCAGCGCGTAGGCGATCAGGCCGTTGTATAACGTCCACCAGCTCAGCGGCGCCCACAGCGTCAGGGAGGCTGCGACTAATCCGTTTAGCATGAAGAACAGGCACCAGACCTTGGTCACCTGCCGCGTGTAATCAATTGCAATATCGGGCAGCACGGGCTCGCGCAACCGCGCCAGCCGCTCGATCATTGGCGGCCCGTACTTCAGGCTCAGGCCGAACAGGCAAAGCATGAACGTGCTGACCAGCACGGGGTACCAGCGCAACAGTGCCGGGCTGTTGAACAGCCCCAGCAAGGCGCAGAACATCAATGCAACCACCGCCATCAACAGACTGCCCGGGCGGCGTTCGCCGGTCAGGGCGCGGGCCAGCCACAGGCTGCCCAGCAGCAGCGCGAATTGCCACGGGGCGAAATGGGCCATGCCGAAATACACCGCAAAGGGGTACATCAGTCCGGCCAGCAACAGGCCGAGGCCAATCAGGCGGTTCATGCGTCAGCGTGAACCAGGCGGTAAACCGCCTCGACCACGTCATTGACGGTACGCACCGATTTGAATTCTTCAGCGGCGATTCGTTTGCCGGTTTTACGCTTGATATGGTCAATCAGGTCGACAGCGTCAATGCTGTCGATTTCCAGATCCTGATACAGGTTGGCGTCCAGGGTGATGCGTTCGGGTTCCAGTTCGAAAAGTTCGACCAGAGCGTCGCGCAGGGTGTTGAAAATGTCGTCACGGTTTTGCATGGTTCGGTCTCAGGCTGCCTGTTTGGCGGTGACAAAAGCCGCAAGGCTGGCCACGTTGGAAAAATGATTGCGTGTATCTTTGGCGTCGGCGTCTATTTTGATGCCGTAGGTCTTTTGAATCGCCAGGCCCAGCTCCAGTGCGTCGACCGAGTCCAGCCCCAGGCCGTCGCCAAACAGGGTTTGATCGTCGCCAATGTCGCTGACACTGATGTCTTCGAGGCCCAGGGCATCGATGATCAGCTGTTTAATATCGTTTTTCAGATCGCTCATCTGTGGCGAGCTCCTTAATAAAATAGTCATGCACGAAGTCGTTGAGCAGGCGCGAGGCTTTGGGCGGCGGGCCAAGCGCGGAAAATGTATGTGGATCTATATCGGCACCGACCCGAAAGCTGAAGTGCACGCGACGCTCGGGTATGCGATACCAGGGCTCGGCCTTGGTCAGCGTGGTGGGGCTGACCTTGATCACCACCGGCGTGAGGATCTTCGCACCCCGCAGTGCAATCGCGGCGGCCCCGCGATGAAAGGATGGCGCATGGCCTGGCCGGGTACGCGTGCCTTCCGGGAAAATCACCAGGGTCTGGCCTTGCTGCAACGCCCCCGCAGCGTTATCGAGCATGTCTACGCTGCCATCATTGCTGATGTATTGCGCCGCACGCACAGGGCTACGGGTAAACGGGTTTTGCCAAAGGCTCTGTTTGACCACGCAATTGGCGTTTCTCACCAGGCCGATCAAAAAAACCACATCGATTAGCGACGGGTGGTTGGCGATGATCATCTGCCCGGGGCGGCCTAGCCGCTCGGCACCCTGGACGTCATAGGTCAGCACGCCCATGCGCGCCATGGTGCGAATAAACAGCCAGAACAGGCGGCTGACGGTAAAACGGGCACGCTCGCGCTGACGCGTGGCATCGCCCGGCAGGCAACTCAGCACCGGAAAAATCACCAGACGCAGGCACAGGCAACCGATACCGAACAGTGCAAAGCTGATGGCAGTGGCGATCAAGCGCCAGGCATAAGCATCACGGCGGGCGCTCACAGGCTGTGCTGCCAGTTCCACACGCGGTTTTTCCAGGTGTGCTGGAATGATCTCTGCTGCTTATCGAGCAGTTGGCGCAACAGATTCAGGGCATGGGGCCATTGAGCTTGTTCTATGCCTGCGGTACCACTGGCGAGTGAAACCTGCCATTGCTCGCCCGGGGTCAGCAGCAGGCCCACGGCATAAGGGAAGGGCACGTCATTGATACAGCGTGCATAGGCCTCGGGTGGCTGCTCTTCGGTGATGATCAGCAACACGGCGGGCGCGCCTTCATTGAGCAGGGCGCAGGCTTCGATCAGGCCGTGCTCCAGGCCGTCTCCGGCGGCAGCAATAGCGGTCATTTCGCTGGTTTCGCCGCGCATGATCGACCACAGGCCAATCACGGCGTTATGCACCGAGAGGCTGAACTGCGTGGGGGACAAGGGCTGATCCGCCGCAAGGTCGCTGAGTATGTCGAATGTGCGCGGGGTTTCACCGTGACGCGAGGCAAAGACCAGCGGTAATGCTTCACGGCCTTCGGCCAATGGCCAGCCGACGCAGAATGCCATGCGAGCCAGGCGGCTGAGGCGGCGCCGTTGCATGGCGGGTAAAAATGAGACATCGGGTGCTGCGCTGTTGGCAGCAAGTACACAGGGGTGCTGGCTCCAGGCTTGCCAATCGGCCACGGTGTCGAGGCCTGGAGCCCAGGCGCGCCACGCGGCGATATTGAAATTGATCACTGGAGTTCATCCCGCCCTTGCAGGCTTCCTTGATGCGAAAGTGGACACCGATCGACGCCGCACTTGATACAGAGGGGCGATATTATCCCGGTGCAGTTGGTTCGTAGCAAATATTGCTTACAGCCCCAGTGTGGTTTTTCTGGGAATTTAGAAAAATAGGATCAATGGATTTTATTTGAGAGATTTATTCGTTTGTTTTTATGGAGATATTCTCGATTGATGTAGGGCATTTCTTAGCAAGGTAGCTAAGCCGCGCAAAGGGCATCTACACTCGGACACTCATAGGTACACGGAGGTTTTGAAATGCGTCGCGTGGTGTTTAACCAGAAAGGCGGTGTGGGTAAATCCAGCATCGCGTGTAACCTGGCTGCGGTTAGCGCCAGCGAAGGGTATCGCACGTTGTTGGTGGATCTGGATGCCCAGGCCAACTCTACTCAATACCTGACCGGACTGACCGGCGATGATATCCCTATGGGGATTGCCGAGTTCTTTAAACACACCTTGTCTGCGGGCGTGGGCTCGAAGAAAAACCGGGTCGATATTTACGAAACACCCTTTGAAAACTTGCACGTAGTGACGGCTACGGGTGAATTGGCCGATTTGCAGCCCAAGCTTGAGGCCAAGCACAAGATCAACAAGTTGCGTAAGTTGCTGGACGAGCTGGCTGAAGACTATGACCGCATTTATGTCGACACTCCACCCGCGCTGAATTTTTACGCGGTATCGGCGTTGATTGCCTGTGATCGTGTGCTGATTCCGTTCGATTGCGACAGTTTTTCACGTCAGGCGCTCTATGGCCTGCTGGCTGAAATCGCTGAGCTAAAGGAAGACCACAATGAAGACCTGCTGGTCGAGGGCATCGTGGTCAACCAGTTTCAGGCCCGGGCCAGCCTGCCCCAGCAAATGCTTGATGAGCTGATTGCCGAGGGGTTGCCGGTGCTGCCCATGTACCTGAGCAGCTCAGTGCGCATGCGTGAGTCGCATCAGGCCTGCCAGCCTTTGATTCACTTCGACCCGAGGCACAAGCTGACCCAGCAGTTTGTGGAGTTGCACGATTACCTGGATCAGAACGCTTAAGCGCTGATGCCTTGGCTGCGCAGCCAGGCGCCAAGTTGCTGCAATGGCAACGCACCGCTCTGGCGTGCGATTTCGCGGCCATTTTTAAACAGGATCAGGCTGGGTATCGAACGGATGCCCAGTTGCCCCGCCAGGTGCTGGTTGGCCTCGCTGTCGAGCTTGGCAAGCCGACACTTGCCCAGCAGTTGGCGGGCGGCCTGCTCAAATACCGGAGCAAAGGCCTTGCAGGGCCCGCACCACTCGGCCCATACATCTATCAGTAGCGGCAGGTCGCCCTTGATCTGGCTGGCGTAATCGGTTTGCTGCAAATCGAAGGGCCTGGCCAGCAATACTTCATTTTTGCAGCGCCCGCATTTGGGGTGCTCACCCAGGCGATCGCCGGGGATGCGGTTCAGGCCGTTGCAGTGGGGGCAGGGGATCAGCAGCGGTTCGGTCATGGAGAGCTCCTTGGAAGTGGCCATTGGTGCCGCCTGTCGCAGCGACTCCAGATTGATGGCGTGCAGTTCAGCAGATGAACACCTGGGCCGCCACCCCCCATGACGTATCTGCTCACAATGTGCTCAAGCCGGCCACCAGGTCTCTATCTAGGCTGTAAACCCCCCCCCCCCGGGCTTTGCACCGCTGGTCTGGCGATCGTTATCGCAAGTTGCGATTGCCAGGGTTCGGGTTTAGCCTTCATAGCAAGATGCGATAAGGACATTGCATGCGAGTGATTACAGCAAAACGAATTTGGGAAGCCAAAGCACAATGGCCGCAATCGGCGAGCGCACTGGATGAGTGGTATCGCAAGATCAAAGTCCTCAGCCCTGAAGACTTCGCCGCGTTGAGGTCGTTTTTCCCCGCCACCGACAAGGTGGGTTCGTTTCATGTTTTCAATATAGGTGGTAACAAACTGCGGTTGATCGCCGTGGTGCGTTACCGGGTACAGCGCCTCTACATCCGTCATGTGCTGGATCACCGTGACTATGACAAGGGCAAATGGAAGGAATCAGCACCATGAACGCATTGGTCGAACAGGCAGCAGAGCATTGGCAATTCGTGGCGCCGCTGCTGCGCAAACCGAAAAACGAAGCCGATTACGACGGGCTGGTCGCCGCCCTTGATACGTTGACCGACTTGATAGGCGATGATGAGACCAACCCCTTGATGAGCCTGGTGGACATCATCGGTGACTGGGTTGAGGCTTACGACCTAGAGCATCGACCGATGCCCAAGGTCAGCGGCGTCGATGTGCTGCGCTCGGTGATGCAGGAACACGGGCTGACGCAAAGCGATTTGCCAGGTGTCGGCACCCAGTCTGTGGTGTCCGAAATCCTCAGCGGTAAACGCCAGCTCAACGTACGGCAGATTCGCTGGCTGGCCGATTACTTCAAAGTGCCTGTGGATATGTTTATCTGAGGCTGACGGCGTGCGCCACGCTGTGGCTGGTATGTGGGCCGACGACTGGCGACCGGCCTCGGTTCTGTGGGAGCGGGCAAAACCGGCAACAGTATATTTACCGGTTTTGCATCACGACGAGCAGCTGATTTCCAGATGCTTGCCCCACTCCGGCGGGCGTTCGGCGTAGCCTTCCATGCCCGGTTGTTCGGTGAACGGTTGGGTCAATACCGTGTGCAAGCGTTGCACTTCGCTGTAATCCCCGGCCTCAGCCGCATCGATGGCCTTTTGTGCCAGGTAGTTGCGCAGGATATACAGCGGGTTGACCGCGTGCATGCGCTCACGCCGGACGCTTTCATCGCTTGCGCCGTCTCGGGCAACCCGGGCCACGTACTGCGCGGCCCATTCGTCAAAACCCTTGAGATCGACAAATTCGTCTCGCAGCCGTGCTACCGCCTGTTCTGCCGGGAGGTCCCCCAGGCGCCGGAAAAACAGGTTGTAGTCGACGCTGCTGCCTTGCATCTTTTGCAGCAAGGTTTCGACCAAGTGTTGATCGGTGTCTTCGGCACTGGTCAGACCTAACCGGCGGCGCATCAGGTCGAGGTAGTGGGCCTGGTACAGCGGCAAAAAAAGCCCCAGGGTTTCGCGCAAGGCTTCAACGCTGATAAACGGCGTCAATGCCTGGGCCAGGGCACTCAGATTCCACTGGCCGATCGGCACCTGGTTGCTGAAGGAGTAACGCCCTTCATGGTCGGAATGGTTGCAGATGAAGTTGGCGTCGAAGTCGTCGAGGAAGGCGAACGGACCGAAGTCAAAGGTGATGCCCAGGATCGACATGTTGTCGGTGTTCATTACACCGTGACAAAACCCGTAGGCCTGCCACTTGGCGATCAGTTCAGCGTTGCGTTCGACGATTTCGCGAAACATGGCCAGATAGGGTTCGGGTTGCTCCAGGCACTCGGGGAAGTGCATCGCCAGCACATGCTCACCCAATAGCTTTTGCTGCTCGGGGCGCTTGGTGTAGTAGAAATACTCGAAGTGCCCGAAGCGTATATGGCTGGGTGCCAGGCGCAGCACCATGGCGGCGCGCTCCTGGGTTTCGCGCCACACCGGGGTGTCGGAGGCGATCACACACAGGGCTCGGCTGCTGGGGATGCCCAGTGCATGCAGTGCCTCGCTGGCGAGAAACTCGCGGATCGAGGAGCGCAGTACGGCGCGGCCATCACCCATGCGCGAATAAGGGGTCATGCCGGCGCCCTTGAGGTGCAGGTCCCAGTGCTCGCCCGCGTCGTTATACACCTCACCCAGCAGTAACCCGCGGCCATCGCCCAGTTGCGGATTGTAAGAACCGAACTGATGACCGGAATAGACCATCGCCCGAGGCTCGGCGTTGGCCCACAGGGTATGGCCACCAAACAGTTGCGCAAATACAGGGTCTTGGGTGACAGCGTGGTCGAGGTCGAGCAGTGCCAGGGCGGCGTCGCTGGCTACCACAACACGCGGTGCGTCGATGGGCTCAGGCAGCACATGGGTCGAGAAGGCATCACCCAGGCGGGCAAAGCGGTTATCAAAAGTCAGTTCGTCGAGGGCTTTCAATGACCGTCTCCAGTGAACAGTGGCGGATCGTGGCAGCGGGCTTGCCCGCGATGGCATCAACGGGCTTGGTTGGTTAAACCGATTCGTTTGCATCGCAGGCAAGCCAGCTCCCACAGAGGTTGCATCGGACTTGCGTCAGTCGAGCTTGCCCAACTGCGGCTTTTGCGGTGGTGGTGTCGGCTCGGGCGGGACTTCCGGCCCAACGGGCACCAGTTTGTATTCTTGCCCCTGCAGGTTCTTGAGGTACACCTCCATCTGCTGGAAGGAGATGTTGATGTGGTGGTTCTTGAACTCGCGGTTGATAAAGCGGTTGACCTCGTCGATCACCGGGTTGCGGTCGCCCAGGTCGCGTACGTGCATGCGCAGTTCGTGGTCGAGGGTGCTTTGGCCGAAGTTGAGGAAGTACACATGGGGCTCCGGGTCTTTGAGCACCCGCGGGTTCTCTTGCGCAGCCTTGAGCAGCAACTGCTTGACCAGGTCGAGGTCGGAGCCGTAATCGACGCCCAGCTTCAGGGTCACACGGGTGATGGTGTCCGTAAGCGACCAGTTGATCAGTTGCCCGGTAATAAAGGTCTTGTTCGGGACGATGATGTCTTTGCGGTCGAAGTCGGTGATGGTGGTGGCCCGGATGCGGATCTTGCTCACGGTGCCTGACAGATTGCCGATGGTGATGGTGTCGCCGATCCGTACCGGGCGTTCGAACAGGATCATGATCCCGGAAATAAAGTTGGCGAAGATTTCCTGCATGCCGAAGCCCAGGCCTACCGACAGTGCCGCAACCAGCCATTGCAACTTGTCCCAGCTCACGCCCAGTGTCGACAGGGTGGAGACAAAGCCTACGCCGATGATCACGTAGGTCAGCAGGGTCGTAGTTGCGTAAGCACTGCCCTGGCCCAGATCAAGGCGCGACAGCACCAGCACCTCCAGCAGGCCGGGCAAGTTACGCGCCAGCGCGATGCTGATGCCGATGATGACCAGCGCACCTATCACGTCGCCGATGCTGATGGGCACCATGCTCATATTGGCGCCGGTACCGCTGGTATATTCGTAGAGGGTGATGTTGTCCAGGTAGGAAAAAACCGAGATCAAGTCAGCCCACACCCAGTACAGAATGCCGATAAAGCCAGCCAGCAGGGCCAGGCGGATCAGGCGCAGGGACTGTTGGTTGACCTGTTCGATGTCCAGGGTCGGCTCTTCGATAATCGTATCGTTGCCTTCGCCTGCTTCCTTGGCGGCCTGGCGTTTGGCCAGTGCACGCTGGTAGGCCAGGCGCCGTGCCGCTACTGCCAGGCCACGGACAAACGCCGCTTCGACCACCAGCCAGAGCATCAGCAGATAGAGGGTATTGATCAGGCGGTCGCTGAGCTTGAGCGCGGTGTAGTAGTAGCCAAAACACACCGCCACAAACAGCGCCAGCGGCAGCAGGGCGAAGGCAAAACCGAGCAACTTGCGCAGGCGATAGGCTTTTGTTGCTGTTTCAAAGTCGTTGAGCAACAGGCGGCAGAGCAGCCAGGCCATGGCCGCATAGCAACTGAGCACCACCAGAATACCCAGGACATCGTCGGCCAGCGCAGCCGGTTGTTGCTCGGCAAAGGCGACGACGGCCACAAGGGCCAGGACCACAAAACCGAGTTTGCGGATCCAGTTCTGCAAGAACGCGACCAACGGTTTTTCCCAGCGAAAATGCAGTTCGGCCACGCCACCCGGCGCCAGAATCCGGTAAGCGGTGTAGAACACCAGCCAGGCCTCGGCCATCTGAATCAACGCCGCGCCCGTATTGGCATTCATGCCCCGGGCATCGGTTTGCAAGGCGTAGCCGCACAAGGCCAGCGCCAATGAAATGGGCATCGCCAGCAAGATGTTGATCAATATTGCCAGCGGCGTGTGCCATTGGCTGTCACGCTTGAAGTGACCGATGTCCTGATGGATCTTGTTCAATTTGCTGTAGAGGTAGCGACGTTTCCACAGCAGCGCCACGACCACCAGCAAAAACGGCAAGAACAGCAGGGGACGTTGCACCAGGCCTTCTGCCAGTTCACTGACGCTGGAACCCCAGGGCAGGGTGGTGATTTGCTGCTCAAGCTGGCGCGGTGCGGTTTCCAGCCATTCCAGATCCAGCGGCTTGTTGCTGGGGATCCAGAACATTTGCTCATCCAGCGTGGCGCGCAGGCTTTGGGCGGTGCTGAGCAGTTGTTTCTGGTTCAGTTGCAGGGTGATCGATTCGTTGAGCAGTGAGCTTAGTTCGCGGTTCAGGCGGTCCAGCAGATCGCTGCGGGTGTTGACCAGTTCGAGCAGGGTTTTGCGCAGTTGCGGTGTGACCTGGTCGGCAGGTTGGGTGGACAGCAGGTTGTCGACGTAAGTCGTGGGGTTGCTGATCAACTCGCGCTGCTGGTTGATTTCAAACTGGTACAGACGGATATCGGCGATTTCGTCTGCCAGATTCTTGTCCATTTTTTGCAGGCGCGGCAGGGCTTGCTTCTGCTTATAAAGTATCTTGGACAGCAACAAACTGCCCTTGAGCACGTTGATCTGCTCATCCAGGGCCTGGTCGCTCTGGGTAACGTTGTCCAGTTGTTGCTTTGTTTGCAGATTCTGCTGGGTCACCTCGTTGAGGCGATCGGTGCTGCGCAACAGGTAGTCGGAGAGCTTGAGGTTGATCGCGCTTTCGGTCGCCAGCAGGCTGCTGCTGCCGGACTTTTTCGCCTCGATGGATTGCTCGGTCACGGTCTGCTGCGACTGGGCCAGGCGCTTTTGATTGATCAGGGTTTGCAGGTCCTGGATTTCCTGGTCCTGGCGCGTGGTTTTTTCCAGCAGCAGGTCGTGCTGGCTGCCGCTCAGATCTTGCAACAGGCTGTTGCCAGCCAGTTCCTGGCGGCGCAGGGCAATCAGTGCGTTAAGCGAGGCGGCTTCGGCGTTGAGCTGGTTGCGCTGATCGGGGGTAAGCAACTTGCCATTGTCGCGTCCTGTTTTCAGGGTGGTGTTGATCTGCTGGATACGGGTCTGGCTGTTGCTGATCTCGGCCTGGGCCCGCTCGGGTCGGGTCTGCGCGGCAATGCTTTGGCTGTTGGCGATAGCCAGGGCTTTTTGCAGCTCGCCCTGTTGCGTGGTGCGTTCCGCCAGCAGTTGTTCCAGCTGCTGCACGGACAGCTCGCTGTAGCGCTGGGCTACGGGTATGGGTTTGCTGGCCTTGATTTTGGCCAGTTCGCGCTGGTTTTCGGCAGTCTGGCGAGGGGCATCGTTGATCTGTTGTTTGACGTCGTTCAGGCGCTGTTCGTAATCGGCTTTGCTGTCGAGCAGGGTCAGGGTCTGCTGGAGCACCGCCTGCAGGGCTTTTTGGTCGGCGTCCGGCAGTTTGCGCTCGGCAATTTTGTCCAGGCTTTGCTGCACCGCTTCGGCGGTAGGCGGGTCGGCAGCCTGAAGCGTGCCGACACAAAGGCTCAGGCCGAGCAGGACGGTGGCGATGAACGTGCGCAGAGTTGGCATAGATACCGGTCAGACAAGGGCGGAAAGTTGGAGTTTAGAGGAACAGCCCCGGGCCCGGTGCACTTCCTTCGGGGAATCTGACGCCCACTTTGGCGATCTTGTTCCCTTCCATCATTGCAACCGTCCAGATGGTGTTGTTCCACTCCACCTGGTCGCCGACCACCGGCGCGCCGCCGACCTTGTGGGCAATGAAGCTGCTCAGTGAGGTGTTCGGGTCGATGCCGTCCAGCTTCAGGCCGTACAAGGCGGCCACAGCGCCCAGCTGGGCGTCGCCTTCGAGCACGAAGTCGCCGAAGAAACGCAGGTCCAGGCCACGGCTCGGGGGCTGGCTGAACAGTTTGCCCAAGGCAGGCAAGTCGTGTTCGTGGCCGATGACGCAGAGCAGGTCACCCACTTCAAGCGTGGTACTACCCGACGGATGGAGCAGTTTTTTATCGCGAAACAGGGCGGCGATACGGGTGCCGTCGGGCATTTTCAGTTCACGCAGGGCCGCACCGATGCACCAGTTTTGTGCGTCGAGGCGATAAACAAAGAGTTCCCACTCGCTGGTGACATGCACTTCAAGGGCTGAACGGGACACGGGGGCCAGATCAGGCGGTACGGTCACCTTGAGCAGCTTGGCGACCCACGGCAGGCTGGTGCCTTGCACCAGAAGAGATACCAGCACGATAAAGAATGCCAGGTTGAAATACAGCTGCGCATTGGGCAGCCCGGCCATCAACGGGAACACCGCCAGAATGATCGGCACCGCACCGCGCAGGCCTACCCATGAGATAAAGGCTTTTTCGCGTCCATGGAAGGCTTTGAAAGGTAGCAGCCCCACTACCACTGACAGCGGGCGGGCAAACAGAATCATCCACAGGGCCAGTGCCAGTGCTGGAATGGCGATGGGCAACAGGTCGTGTGGCGTGACCAGCAAGCCCAGCACCAGGAACATGCCAATCTGGGCCAGCCAGGCCATGCCGTCGAGCATATGCAAAATGCCATGACGGCTGCGGATCGGACTGTTGCCAATCACCAGGCCGCACAGGTAGACCGCGAGAAAGCCGCTGCCGTGCAGGGCGTTGGTCAGGGAAAAGACCACCAGCCCGCCTGCGATCACCAGAATCGGGTACAGGCCGTTGGCCAGGTTGATACGGTTGACCATTTGCAGCATTAGCCAGCCGCCTGCCAGACCGACCGTGCCGCCGATGGCAAATTCACGCACCAGGTTGAGCAACAGGCTCCAGTGCAGGCCTGTTTCACCGCTGGCGAGCATGTCGATCAGGGTGACGGTGAGGAATACCGCCATCGGGTCGTTGCTGCCGGACTCGATTTCGAGGCTGGCTGAAACCCGCTCGTTCAGGCCTTTGCCACCCAGCAGCGAGAACACTGCGGCGGCATCGGTGGAGCCGACAATGGCGCCAACCAGCAGACCCTGGATCAAGTTGAGATTAAACAGCCAGGCGGCCATCAGCCCGGTCAGCCCCGTGGTGATCATCACCCCCACCGTGGCCAGCGATAACGCGGGCCATAACGCCACGCGAAAACTGGAAACCCGGGTGCGCAAGCCGCCGTCGAGCAAAATCACCGCCAGAGCGAGGTTGCCCACCAGATAGGCCGTGGGGTAGTTGTCAAAAATGATGCCGCCGCCATCGACACCTGCGGTCATGCCCACCGCAAGGATGATGACCAGTATCGGGATGCCCAGGCGCGAGGACAGAGAACTTACCAGGATGCTTGCGCCTACCAGCAACGCGCCGATCAAGAACAGGCTGTTGATGGTCGTCGCATTCAAAGGCAGTACTCCAGAAAGCTAAAAAAGACAGGGCGCAGACCTGGCATGCAGCCTGCGTGCCATCGATTCTAACCTGCGCCATTGGCGGGCTGTCAAAAAAGGTTTTGAATGGATTACACCCTGGAGGTGTTTGGGCCTGTCGAGTAGGACTGAAGGCCTTTCTTACAAAAAAATGGGATTTTCACTGCATTTTTATATTAGGTAAATTGTGTGTACTGCGGCCTCCCACTTGCGCACGGACATGACATGAACCCTGCTACTGAGGCTGGCAACAGGCTATCGAAGACAACACCGTGGTGTGACGACAAACGAATCAACCTTTATGTCGTGTCTGTCAGCAAGTTTCTGCTGCTGTATGGGCTTACGGCAGGCGGGTACATGGTCTATTGGTCATATCGCAACTGGGCGTCCTACAAAGCGGAAACCGGGGCGCCGATCGCGCCGTTGCTGCGCGCTGCGCTCTGGCCATTTTTTATCCTGCCGCTGTTTGAAGTGGTTCAGAACGGCCTCGACAGGACAGGGCGCTGCTATTTTTGGCAACCCGAGACCAGAGGCCTGCTCATTATGCTGCTGGTCATGTTCTCGGTGCTGGTGTCCACGCTGTTTACCCGGCCCGCGGATGCGGTCTATGTGTTGTTCACCAATGCAGTACTGATCACCGGTTGTTGTGCAATGCTGGTGGCGGCCCAGCGCGCAATCAATATGCTGGCGGGTGACCCGCAGGGCAGCGTCAACAAGGCCCTGAGCTGGGCTAATTTTGCCTGGATGGTGGCCGGCACGTTGTTGATGGCCATCGTTGGCTATATGGAATTCATGAGCCAACGTTGAGTTCATGGCGTAAAAAAACCGGGCAACCCTTTCGGGTGCCCGGTTTTTTATTGCCCGATCACATCCTCAACCGATGGTCATCAGGCTTGCGTTGCCACCCGCAGCAGCGGTGTTGACGCTCAGTGCGCGCTCGATCACCAGGCGTTCCAGGGCGATATTGGTTTCGCCCTGGGACAGGCCCTGTACGCCAACGATGGCGCCTGCGCGTTGTGCCACTTGCTGGCACACGTCACGCAACTGGTCACAGTCGCCGTGGTGCAGGACGGCGTCGAAGATCACTTCGTCCTTGGTCCAGTCCGCGACCAGTGTGATGCGTGGCTGCACCTCTGCAGGCAGGCGGGCCAGCAGGGCCTTGGCCAGTTCACTTTGCGGCAGTACCGCCGAGCTGCCCACGGCCAGAACGGCAGCCAGTTGGGTCAGCAGGTCGCTTTCAACTTCAGCCAGGCACAGCACATGTTCACGCGGCAGAATGGCGTAGCTGTTGCGTTCGCCGGTCGGGCCGTTGAGCAGGCGCGTGATGCCACTTTGCGAGTGTGCAGCGTACTCGGTGCACAGCTCGGCCAGTGCTGGTTGCTGGTTGCTGGTTGCCCAGGCTTGCAGGGCGCTGAGCGGTTTGCTCATGGCCTCGCGGGCCTGGGTGTCCGGTGCGGTCACGGCATCGACCTTGGCGAACGATTGCTCGATTGCATTGCCCGGGCGGGTCGACAGCAGGCGGTACAGGTACAGCGGGCCACCGGCTTTCGGGCCGGTACCCGACAGGCCTTCACCGCCGAACGGTTGCACGCCGACCACTGCACCAACGATGTTGCGGTTGACGTAGACGTTACCGGCGTTGACGTTGTTGACCACCTTGGCAATGGTTTCGTCGATACGGGTATGCACGCCCAGTGTCAGGCCATAACCCGAAGCGTTGATCTGTGCGATCAACTGGTCGATGTCTTTGCGCTTGTAGCGCACCACGTGCAGCACCGGCCCGAAGATCTCGCGTTCCAGCTCGTCAAAGCTTTCCAGTTCAATCAGGGTCGGCATGACAAAGGTGCCGCGTTTACATTCTTCGCTATCGGCGATGGCCATCTGGTACACAGAGCGGCCCTTGTCGCGCATGCCCTGGATATGCTGCTCGATCCCGGCCTTGGCTTCGGCGTCGATCACCGGGCCGATGTCCACGTTCAAGCGCTCGGGGTTGCCCATGCGCGATTCGGCCATGGCACCTTTGAGCATTTCGATGACGCGATCTGCCGAGTCCTCTTGCAGGCACAGTACCCGCAGTGCCGAGCAACGTTGACCGGCGCTGTCGAAGGCCGAAGACACCACGTCGATAACCACTTGCTCGGTCAGGGCCGAAGAGTCGACGATCATGGCGTTCTGGCCGCCAGTTTCGGCGATCAGCGGGATAGGGCGGCCCTGGGCATCCAGGCGACCGGCAATATTGCGTTGCAGCAGGCGGGCCACTTCGGTGGAGCCGGTGAACATTACGCCTTTGACGCGATCATCACCCACCAGGCGTGCGCCGACGGTTTCGCCGCGGCCAGGCAGCAATTGCAGCACGCCTTGCGGGATGCCAGCTTCGAGCAGGATGCGTACGGCTTGTGCGGCAACCAGCGGGGTTTGCTCGGCAGGCTTGGCCAGTACCGGGTTACCGGCAGCCAATGCTGCAGCCACCTGGCCGCTGAAGATGGCCAGCGGGAAGTTCCACGGGCTGATGCAGACCACCGGGCCCAGCGGGCGGTGGGCATCGTTGGTGAAGTCGTTACGGGCCTGCACCGCGTAGTAGCGCAGGAAGTCCACTGCTTCGCGCACTTCGGCGATAGCGTTGGCGAAGGTCTTGCCAGCTTCACGGGCCAGCAGGCCCATCAGTGGCTGGATCTCGCCTTCCATCAGGTCGGCGGCGCGCTCCAGGATCGCAGCGCGCTCGGCGGGCGGGGTGGCCTGCCAGATCGGTGCGGCGCTCAGGGCACACTGGATAGCGTTATCGGCGTCTTCAACGGTGGCTTCTTGTACATGACCCACCACATCACGCAGGTCGGCCGGGTTGAGCACCGCCGCCGGCGCTTCGTTGCTGGAGTCACAACCGAGCATCGGCGCGGCTTTCCAGTCGTTATGGGCCGTGGCCAGCAAGGCGCAGGACAACGACGCCAAGCGGTGTTCGTTGGACATGTCGATGCCGCTGGAGTTGGCGCGTTCGCTGCCATACAGATCACGCGGCAACGGGATGCGCGGGTGCGGCAAGCCGAAGCCGCCTTCGGTCGTGGCCATTTGTTCAATCTGGCTGACCGGATCGGCCACCAACTCGTGGATTGCGATAGTGTGGTCGGCGATACGGTTAACGAACGAGGTGTTCGCGCCGTTTTCCAGAAGGCGTCGCACCAGGTAAGCCAGCAGTGTTTCGTGGGTACCCACTGGGGCGTACACACGGCACGGACGGTTCAGCTTGCCTTCGGCAACCTTGCCTACAACCTGTTCGTAGAGGGGTTCACCCATGCCGTGCAGGCACTGGAACTCGTACTGACCCGGGTAGTAGTTTTGACCGGCAATGTGATAAATCGCCGACAGCGTTTGGGCGTTGTGGGTGGCGAATTGCGGGTAGATGGCTTCTGGTACGGCCAGCAGCTTTTTCGCACAAGCGAGGTAGGACACGTCGGTGTACACCTTGCGGGTGTAGACCGGATAGCCTTCCAGGCCTTCGACTTGGGCGCGTTTGATTTCGCTGTCCCAGTACGCGCCCTTCACCAGGCGGATCATCAGGCGATGACGACTGCGGCGAGCCAGGTCGATCACGTAGTCGATCACATACGGGCAGCGCTTCTGGTAAGCCTGAATCACGAAGCCGATGCCGTTCCAGCCAGCCAGCTGCGGCTCGAAGCACAGGCGCTCGAGCAGGTCGAGAGAGATTTCCAGGCGGTCTGCTTCTTCGGCGTCGATATTGAGACCGATGTCATACTTCTTGGCCAGCAAGGTCAGCGACAACAGGCGCGGGTACAGCTCGTCCATCACGCGTTCGTACTGGGCGCGGCTGTAGCGCGGGTGCAGGGCCGACAGCTTGATGGAAATGCCCGGGCCTTCATAGATGCCGCGACCGTGGGAGGCTTTGCCAATCGAGTGGATGGCTTGCTCATAGGACGCGAGGTACTTTTGTGCGTCATGTTCGGTGAGTGCGGCTTCGCCGAGCATGTCGTAGGAATAACGGAAGCCCTTGGCTTCAAAGCGCGTGGCGTTGGCCAGGGCTTCGGCGATGGTTTCGCCGGTGACAAACTGCTCGCCCATCAGGCGCATGGCCATGTCGACGCCCTTGCGGATCATCGGCTCGCCGCTCTTGCCGATAATGCGGCTCAGGGAGGAGGTCAGGCCTGCTTCGTTGTGCGTCGACACCAGCTTGCCGGTCAGCAACAGACCCCAGGTCGCAGCGTTGACGAACAGCGACGGGCTGTTGCCCAGGTGCGGGTGCCAGTTGCCAGTGCTGATCTTGTCGCGAATAAGGGCGTCGCGGGTGCCTTTGTCCGGGATACGCAGCAGCGCCTCAGCCAGGCACATCAGGGCCACGCCCTCCTGGGACGACAGGGAAAACTCCTGCAGCAAGCCCTGCACGATACCGGCACGGCCGCCGGCGCTCTTCTGGTTGCGCAATTTTTCGGCAATCGAGGCCGCCAGGGTTTGCGTGGCTTCGGCCATAGGGGCTGGCAGTCGCGCCTGCTCCAGCAACATGGGCACTACTTCGGGTTCCGGGCGACGGTACGCCGAAGTAATGGCAGCGCGCAGTACGGACTGCGGCAGGATGCTTTCTGCGAACTCCAGGAAGCATTGATGCGCGTGGTCGGCTTGTACTTCGTCGGCGTCATCGCTGGCAGAACCAGGGATACCGCTCAACTCGGTCAGGGTTGCACCACCCTCGAGTTTTTCCAGGTAATTGAAGATTGCCTGCTTGATCAGCCAGTGTGGCGTGCGATCAATCGAGGTCGCGGCGGCCTTGAGGCGCTCGCGGGTCGGGTCATCAAGTTTGACCCCAAGGGTGGTGGTAGCCATTTTTTTATCCTCATGGGTGCCACATTTGCGTGGCAGCAGCTGGCGGCAAGATTAGCGCTGCGCCGAAACGGGTGCAACTAGGTGCAACCCGTTTTTTTGTGGATTGGTCGACGCTTCGTCAGGAATATTCAGGCGGGGTGAAATCAGTGCCCTGCTGTGGTGCTTTCTGTTTGGTTTGGTAGGGTCTTTGCTCCGAAAAGGCGCAAAAACTCCGAATTGAGACGAAAAGGCGACAAGGTGCAACTTGGCTCGCAGAAACTGGTTGCACCCGATTTGCTTTGTTGCATAGCATTCGCGCCCAAGGTGCAACCTCCTACAGAAGATTGGTTCATCGGCTGATGGATTTCCTGGGGAAACATCAGTCATAAATGCGCGGCAGGGTTAATCGTCTCAAACAGGACGTTTGTGAGCGTACGGCCAGACCGCCGCTAAACATAAAAACAATGCCAGGGCTTTATCAATGAGTGTTAGTAACCCAACCCTGATCACGTTCGTGATCTATATTGCGGCAATGGTGCTGATTGGCCTGATGGCTTATCGCTCCACCAACAACCTTTCTGACTATATTCTCGGTGGCCGTAGCCTGGGCAGCGTTGTCACTGCATTGTCCGCCGGTGCCTCCGACATGAGCGGCTGGTTGTTGATGGGTTTGCCGGGTGCGATCTACATGTCCGGCTTGTCGGAAAGCTGGATCGCCATCGGTCTGGTGACCGGCGCTTACCTGAACTGGCTGTTTGTTGCCGGTCGCCTGCGGGTACAGACCGAGCACAACGGTGATGCGCTGACCTTGCCGGATTACTTCTCCAGCCGTTTTGAAGACAAAAGCGGTTTGCTGCGGATCATCTCGGCCATCGTGATTCTGGTGTTCTTCACCATCTACTGCGCTTCCGGCATTGTGGCCGGCGCCCGTCTGTTCGAAAGCACCTTCGGCATGTCTTACGAATCCGCCTTGTGGGCCGGTGCTGCGGCGACCATCGCCTATACCTTTATCGGTGGGTTCCTGGCAGTGAGCTGGACCGACACGGTTCAAGCCACCCTGATGATCTTCGCGCTGATCCTGACGCCCATCATCGTGCTGCTGGCCACGGGTGGCGTAGACACCACGTTCCTGGCCATCGAGGCCAACGACCCAAGCAACTTCGACATGCTCAAGGGCACGTCCTTCATCGGCATCATCTCGCTGATGGGCTGGGGTCTGGGTTACTTCGGTCAACCGCACATTCTGGCGCGTTTCATGGCCGCTGATTCGGTCAAGTCGATCGCCAAGGCGCGTCGCATCTCCATGACCTGGATGATCCTGTGCCTGGCCGGTACGGTCGCTGTAGGCTTTTTCGGTATCGCTTACTTCTCGGCACACCCTGAAGTGGCCGGGCCGGTGACCGAAAACCCAGAGCGCGTATTCATTGAACTGGCCAAGCTGCTGTTCAACCCGTGGATTGCCGGTGTGCTGCTGTCGGCCATTCTGGCTGCGGTCATGAGTACCCTGAGCTGCCAGTTGCTGGTGTGCTCCAGTGCCCTGACCGAAGACTTCTACAAGTCCTTCCTGCGTAAAAATGCCTCCCAGCTGGAACTGGTATGGGTTGGCCGGATCATGGTGCTGGTGGTTGCACTGATCGCCATTGCACTGGCCTCCAACCCGGAGAACCGTGTGCTGGGTCTGGTGAGCTACGCGTGGGCAGGTTTCGGTGCTGCGTTCGGTCCAGTAGTACTGATCTCTGTACTGTGGAAAGGCATGACCCGTAATGGTGCATTGGCCGGTATTCTGGTCGGTGCCATTACCGTGATCGTGTGGAAGCATTTCGCCTTGTTTGGCCTGTACGAAATCATCCCGGGCTTTATCCTGGGCAGCCTGGCCATTGTGCTGGCAAGCCTTGCGGGCAAAGGCCCAAGCAAAGGCATGATCGAGCGTTTCGACGCTGCTGAAAAAGACTTCCAGCAAAACAGCTGATCAGAGAAGCGCTTGCGCTGACCTTGAAGTGTTCAAAAACGGCCCGTCTCCAGGTGAGACGGGCCGTTTTTTTTGCCTGGGCGTTGCTCACCGTATCTCGGAAAAAACGCCCGCGACCTGACGTCAGGTTGCGTACAAGGTAAACTTCGCCTCCTGCGCAGGAGCAACCATGAACTATCGTCACGCCTTCCACGCCGGCAACCACGCCGACGTCTTCAAACATATCGTCTTGACCCGCCTCATCGCCCTGATGTCGCGCAAAGAGCAGCCTTTTGCCTATCTCGATACCCACGCCGGTATTGGTCTGTACGACCTCAAGGGCGATCAGGCCAACCGCACGGGCGAGTACCTTGAAGGCATTGCACGGTTGTGGGGGCAGAAAGACCTGCCTGCAGTGACTGATGACTACATGCAAGTACTGCACAAGATGAACCCGGATGGCGAGTTGCGCTATTACCCGGGCTCGCCGGAGTGGGCGCGACGCCTGACCCGTTCCCAGGACCGTGTGCTGTTGAACGAGAAACACCCCGAAGACGGTGTATTGCTCAAAGACAACATGAAGGGTGATCGCCGCGTAGCGGTGCATTTGGGCGAAGGCTGGCATGTGCCGCGTGCTTTGCTGCCGGTGGCTGAGAAGCGTGGCTTGATGCTGATCGACCCGCCGTTCGAGAAACTCGACGAAATGAAGCGCTGCGCCGAATCGTTGAAAGACGCGATCAGTCGCATGCGCCAGACCGTTGTAGCGATCTGGTATCCGATCAAGGACAAGCGCCAGTTGCGTCGTTTCTATCAGGACCTGGCAGGTTCAGGTGCACCGAAGTTGCTGCAGGTGGAGTTGTTCGTGCATCCGCTGGATACGCCCAACAGCCTCAATGGTTCGGGCCTGGCGATCGCCAACCCGCCTTGGGGTCTCGAAGAAGAGCTGCGCGAACTGTTGCCGTGGCTGGCCAAAAAACTGGGTCAAACCCAGGGTGGCTGGCAGATGGAATGGTTGATTGCGGAAAATAGCTGAAAACCAATGTGAGAGCGGGCTTGCTCGCGATCGAGGCGATGCGGTGTAACAGAAACACCGAGTCGCTTGCATCGCGAGCAAGCCCGCTCCCACCGTTTTTTGTGCTACATCAAATCGGGCAGGTCACACCGGTGCCGCCGATACCGCAATAACCCTGCGGGTTTTTCGCCAGGTACTGCTGGTGGTATGCCTCGGCGAAGTACACCGTTGGCGCCTGGTCGATTTCAGTGGTGATGGTGCCCAGCCCGGCCTTGTCCAGTTCCGCCTGGAACACCTTCTTGCTTTCCAGTGCCTGCTCAAGCTGTTCAGGGGTGGTGCAGTAGATCACCGAGCGATACTGGGTGCCGATGTCGTTGCCCTGGCGCATGCCCTGGGTGGGGTTGTGCAGTTCCCAGAACATGGCCAGCAATTGCTTGTAGCTGACCACTTCCGGTTCGTAGACCACCAGCACCACTTCGGTGTGGCCGGTCAGGCCCGAGCAGACTTCTTCGTAGGTCGGGTTCGGCGTGTAGCCGCCCGCATAGCCCACTACGGTGCTGACTACGCCTTCGCGCTCCCAGAACTTGCGTTCTGCGCCCCAGAAGCAACCCAGGCCAAAAATCGCGAAGTCCACGTTCATCGGGAACGGGCCAAGTAGCGGCTGGCCGGTGACGTAGTGGGTTTCCGGCAGTTGTACGTGAGTTTCACGGCCGGGCAGGGCTTGTTCTTTAGTGGGTAGCACGTTTTTATTCACCAGGATTTCCGAGCGCAAGACCATGTTTCATGTCCTCTCAGTCAGAGTGTAGGAAGTCAGGCTGCTAGTGTGCCCGAGTGTTACGGCGCTGTCAGGCCAGTGGGCCACGCGGGTAGCGTTTGAGTTTTTCTATCAGTTCGCTGCCGGGGATAGGTCGGTCGAACAGATAACCCTGGCCTACATCACAGCGATGGCGGCGCAGGAATGCCAACTGTGCAGCGGTTTCTATGCCCTCGGCAACCACTTTGAGCTTGAGGTTGTGGGCCATGGCAATCACGGCGGAGGTGATTTCCATGTCGTTCTGGTTGTCGGGGATGTCTTTGATAAAGCTGCGGTCGATCTTGATGATGTCGATCGGAAATTTTTTCAAGTAGCTGAGCGATGAGTAGCCGGTGCCGAAATCGTCCATGGCCAGGGTCAGGCCCAGTTTTTTCAGTTGGTCGAGTTGCAGGCGGGTGTCGTCGGTGGCTTCCAGCAGCAAGCCTTCGGTCAGCTCCAGCTCCAGCAGCGCAGCCGGTAACTGTTCTTCCTTGAGGATACTGGCAATCGAGGCAACCAGGTCCGGGTCGGAAAACTGCTTGGGCGACACGTTGATCGCTACTTGCAGACTGCCCAGCCCGGCCAGGCTCAGTTGCCGGCTCATCCGGCACGCCTGGCGGGCGACCCATTTGCCGATAGGGATGATCAGCCCGGTTTCTTCGGCCACGCTGATGAACTGATCGGGGCGGATCATGCCGTTTTTAGGGTGGTTCCAGCGCAGCAGGGCTTCCATGCCCAGCAGTCGTCCGGTACGCAGGCACAGCTTGGGCTGGTAGAACACCTCAAGTTCGTTCTGGGTCAGGGCGCGGCGCAGGTTGTTTTCGACAAACAGTTTGTAGCTGGCTTCGGCATTCAGGGCTTCGGTAAATACCTGCACCTGGTGCTTGCCGCAGGCCTTGGCCTTGTGCAGCGCCAGGCCTGCGTTGCGCATCAGGGTTTGCGGATCCCGGCCATGCAAGGGCGCACAGGCTACCCCGACCGAGCCGGTGACGCTGATCAGCTGGTTATCGACGAACATCGGCTTGTCGAGGGTCATCAGCAACTGGCTGGCAATTTGCTGTCCGGTCGTCAGGTCAGTATCGTCCAGCAATACCGCGAATTCGTTACTGGCAAAGCGCGCCAGCCCATCGCTGGCGCTCAGGCTGTTGCGCAGGCGCCGGGCCAGGCTGATCAGCAGCTTGTCGCCGGTCTGGTGGCCAAGGCTGTCATTGATGCGCTTGAAGTTGTCGATGTCCACCAGCAACAGGCACACCGGCGTGTTGCTGTTGCGGGCGAAGCGTTCATCGAGGTTGCGGATAAAGGCCGGGCGGTTGCCCAGGTTGGTCAGGTTGTCGGTGTAGGCCAGGCGTTCGATGCGCTGCTGCGCCAGCTTGGCCTCGGTGATGTCTTCATAAATACCGATGTAGTGGGTCAGCTCACGGTTGTCGCCATACACCTTGGAAATCGACATCTGCCCCCAGTAGGGTTCCAGGTTTTTGCGTCGGCTCTTGAATTCACCCTGCCAGCTGTTGCCTTTGCTCAGGCTGGAGTGAGCATCGAAGAGCAGTTCGCTGAGGTTTTCCAGAGCGGGCAGCTCGGACAGTTTATGGCCCTGGACTTCCTCGGTGCTGTATTGGGTGATGGCGGTAAAGCTGGGGTTTACGTACTCCACCACGCCATCGCAGTTGACCAGCAAAAAGGCGTTGGCACTTTGTTCGACAGCGCGCTGGAACAGGTGCAGGGCGTTGGTGGCGGCGCGGCGGTTGTGGTTGTTGATGACTTGGGCAAACTGGTCGGCCAGCTCGCCGGCGAAGGCGATTTCGTCCGCTTGCCAGGCGCGGGTTCTGCCGACCTGCTCCAGGCACAGGACGCCCACCACCTGACCGTCGATGCGGATACCTGCGTCGAGCATGGCATTGGCTTCGTGCCGGCCCAGGCTGGCCACCAGTTCGCGGGTGCGCGGGTCGCGGCTGGCGTTCGGCGCGTCGATCGAACGGCTGGTGTGCAAGGCTTCCAGGTAGTCGGGGAAATGGCTGGCATCGAAGATGTCTTGCGCGACATGGGCCTGGGTCTCGCGTTCGAACGCCGAAACAGGCAGCAACCGGTTGCCTTCAAGATTCCACAGGCTGGCACCATCGATTTGATAGATATCGCAGGCGCTGCGGGTGATCAGCTCGGCGGCTTCTTGCAGCGAATTGTGCTGGCTGTAGCGATGGCGGGCGAGGCGCAGGATCAAGTCCTGCTGGGCACGCACGCGCTCCAGATGCTGAAGTTGATCCGCCTGGGTACGCTGGTTGAGCGCCAGGGCGATCTGCAGGCGGCTGTTTTGTGTTTCAAGTTCGGCCACCGGGGCGGGCGAAGGGCTGGCAGCGCTGTCTTCAATGGCCAGCAGATAGCCGCGCAAAAAATGTCGATTGTGCTGTTTGTAGGCCTCGCCCAGCTCCATCAGGTTCAGTGGGCCCAGGGCGGTGTGCAGGGTGTAATGCACAACGTAGTGGTGGCTGGTCCTGAGCTGATGCTCGATTGCATCGTGCAGGTGATAGCGGGCGCGGGGTTCCATCAGACTGGCGTAGGGCGAGCCAACCAGCGCGCACAAGTCTGCCGCGGGCATGCCGAATTGGCGCTCGCAGTGCGGGTCGAGATAGAGCATGGCCCAGCTGGCTTCATTAAGCCGTTCGAAACGCAGCATGCCGAGCCTGGAAGGTACGGGGAGCTGGGTCACGACCTCGGCTGCCAGGCGCGGGGCAGCATCAGGCTGGCTTTTCATTGGGGCACTCGCTTCACAAATGCGGATTGCGCACAGGCTGTCACCCTGTCTCTGTGGTAGACGGCAAGGTTGCATCATGCTCGGCGTGCTGACAAGTGAACATAAAGGCTAAGTGCTATAAGGGCTTATCGGCCGGTCGGGGATTTCCTGCAGGCCGATCGGCAAGGTTTGCAGCTTATTTAAGCTCAACAGTTGCGGACTCGATAATCCGGCCCTTTTTATTGTGAAAATCAACCTTGAGTTGTTGGCCGCTAATGCTCAGGCAGACGAAGTTGTCTTCGCTGACCACTCGACTGTTGAGCTTGAGTGAGTAAGTGCCTGTGCCCACGCTGGTCAAGGGGGCGTTGACGAGCAGGTCTCTGACATTCGCGTACGGCAGCAGTCTGGTATTGCACAGGGGTGAGGACACCACGCTGTGTACGATAAAGTCCGGGCTTTTGTCGTGGGTCAGATGACAGCAGAGCGAGCCATGAATATCGCCCGACACGAACACCACGTTCTTGATGGCGTTGCTGCGAATGGTTTCGAGGATGCGGTTGCGCTGCGCCGCAAAGGCCTTCCAGCCGTCATTGTCGCGCCGTTGGTCGGGCATAAGCATGACGCTGCTGACGATGAACTTGACCCTGGCGTTGCTGTTGATCAGCCATTTGAGCAGTGCCTGTTCCTGAGTGACGCCGATCATGCGTTTGTCACGCCCCGTAAGGGTGCGCTCGGTGCGGCAATCCATGACGAACCAGTCGATGTCAGCGTTGGCAAACCTGTACCAGTAGCGGGACAGGTTGCGGTTGATGCGCCCGTCGGGCAGCAGGTCGTGGGCCGGGCCATGGCTGCACTGGTAAGCCTCGTAAGCTCTCATGGCGTTGTTGTAGAGCGTTTTATCTCCGGTATCCCGATTGGCTGGCCAGTTATCTTCGATTTCATGGTCGTCGAGGATCATGTAGGTCGCAGTGCCTGCCATTAGCTTGCGGATATGGGGTTGTGTGAAAGCGGCGCGGTATTTTCGGGTGATGCTGGAGTAGTCGCGGTCCGGGGCCACAATATTCAGGTCATCGACATACACCTGATCGCCGGCCATCACCACAGCATCAATGCTTTGCTGGCGGGTCAGTGCATGGATGTTGCCGAAGATTTCGTCCCCTAGGTGCGGAGCAGAAGGGATGCCTGCCGTGAGCCTGAGGTAGCGGCAAGAGCCAACGACATATCGGCGAGTACGGTTGCGTGCAGTTGAGTCGGTCTTGAAGCTGTATACCGTGGCAGGCCATTGAAGCGGGATCTGCTTGACGGTTTCAGTCGTGTGCCCGGGGTTTGCGGTGGCGAACCAGCCAGCCTGGTATTCGTAGCGGGTATCACTGTGCAGAGTGTTCAAGACCAGCGTATCGGACATGTCGAACTCAGGGCTCAGTCTTGAAAACACACCGACAGACCACTGGCTGTCGCCAGCCTTGCGATGCCGGATACCGGCGAAGACGGCGTTGTTTTTGTCGAGTTCGCCGCGGACAAAAATGCGCGCGTGCTGTGAAGTGGTAAAGCCCACTATCGGGCCAACGGTGGGTGGGATCACATCGAAATCCTTTCTGATGTTTGGGCGATGGCAATCGCGTGGTTCAATTCCTTTGGTTAACGGTAGAAAAGGTTGGGTGGTTGACCCATTCATGGATTCAGCGCTGGGTGTAGTGCTTGAAGGGCAGCGAGTGTCAGAAAAGCCCCTCACCCTAGCCCTCTCCCAAAGGGAGAGGGGCCTAAGCGCACGCAACTTCAAAAACACCGCCAATCAGCTCCCTCTCCCTCCGGGAGAGGGTTGGGGTGAGGGGCTCTTCAAATCGCAGGCAAAAAAAAGCCCCGCCAAATGGCGGGGTTGAGGTACGAGCGTGGCGCTCGGAAAACAGTGCGCTACCCCGGCCTTCAGTGACGAAGGCCGGGGCGTGGCTTACAACAGGATAGTGCGGATGTCGCCCAGCAACTGGCTCAGACGCTGGGTGAAGCGTGCAGCAGCAGCGCCGTTGATCACGCGGTGATCGTAGGACAGAGACAGTGGCAGCATCAGCTTCGGCTGGAAGGCTTTACCGTCCCAGACTGGCTGGATGGTTGCCTTGGATACGCCGAGGATCGCCACTTCCGGTGCGTTGACGATCGGCGTGAAGCCGGTGCCGCCAATGTGACCGAGGCTGGAAATGGTGAAGCACGCGCCTTGCATGTCGTCAGCGGTGAGCTTCTTGTCACGGGCCTTGGCGGCCAGTGCAGCGGCTTCAGCAGCCAGTTGCAACAGGCTCTTCTGATCAACGTTCTTGATCACAGGTACCAGCAGGCCATCCGGGGTGTCAACGGCGAAGCCGATGTTGACGTACTTCTTGCGGATGATCGCTTTGCCGCTTGGCGCCAGCGAGCTGTTGAAGTCCGGCATTTCCTTGAGCAGGTGCGCGCAGGACTTGAGCAGCAGAGGCAGTACGGTCAGTTTCACGCCGGCTTTTTCTGCGACGGCTTTTTGCGCGACGCGGAAGGCTTCCAGCTCGGTGATGTCAGCCTGGTCGAACTGAGTCACGTGCGGAATGTTCAGCCAGCTGCGGTGCAGGCTCGACGCGCCGATTTGCATCAGGCGGGTCATGGCCACTTCTTCCACTTCACCGAAACGGCTGAAGTCGACAGCAGGGATCGGCGGAATGCCAGCACCACCGGTTGCGCCGGCGGCCGGTGCTTCCTTGGCTTTTTGCATCATGGCTTTGACGTGCGCCTGCACGTCTTCCTTGATGATACGGCCGTGCGGGCCGCTCGGAGTGACTGCACTCAGCTCGACGCCGAATTCGCGGGCCAGTTGACGCACGGCAGGGCCGGCGTGAACCTTGCCACCTTTTGGCGCAGGCGCGGCGGCCGGGGCAGGAGCAGCCTCGGTTTTCGCAGCAGGTGCCGGGGCTGCAGGTGCTTCAGCTTTTGCCGGTGCTGGAGCAGCAGCGGCCTGGGCAGGAGCAGCAGGTGCCGCAGCGCCTTGAACCTTGAGCTTGAGGATAAAGTCGCCAGTGCCGACTTCGTCATCCAGCTTGACCGAAATACTCTCAACCACACCGGCGGCTGGCGATGGAATTTCCATGCTGGCCTTGTCGGACTCGAGAGTGATCAAGGATTGATCAGCCTCAACGGTATCGCCGGCCTTGACCAGGATTTCGATGATTTTAGCTTTGCCCGACGAGCCGATATCCGGGACATGAATGTCCTGGATGGTAGCAGCGGCAGGTGCAGCCGGGGCCGCAGGGGCCTCGGCAGCAGGAGCAGCAGGTTTTTCGGCCGCAGCAGGAGCTGCAGCAGGGGCCGGTGCTTCAGGCGCCGCAGCGGCGCCCTCGGCTTCCAGTTCCAGCAGTTCGTCGCCTTCTTTCAGGCGGTCGCCCAGCTTGATCTTCAGGCTCTTGACGATACCGGCCTTGGGAGCAGGGATTTCCATGCTCGCCTTGTCCGATTCCAGGGTCAGGATGCTCTGATCGGCTTCGATACGGTCGCCGACTTTTACAAACAGCTCGATGACTTCACCGTCGCCGCTGCCGATGTCAGGTACTCGAATGAGTTCGCTCACAAATATTCTCCTCAGCAGTCCAGTGGGTTGCGTTTTTCCGGGTTGATGCCGAACTTGACGATGGCTTCTGCCACCACTTTAGGTTCGATATCGCCACGGTCAGCCAGTGCTTCCAGGGCTGCCAACACCACGAAATGACGGTCTACTTCAAAGAAGTGACGCAGTTTTTTGCGGCTGTCGCTGCGGCCGAAACCGTCAGTGCCCAGCACTTTGAATTCCTTGACCGGTACCCACTGGCGAATCTGTTCGGCGAACAGCTTCATGTAGTCGGTAGAGGCAATCACCGGACCTTTACGGCCAGTCAGGCACTCTTCAACGTAGCTCAGCTGAGGCTTCTGGCCAGGGTGCAGGCGGTTGTGACGCTCTACGGCCAGGCCGTCGCGACGCAGTTCGTTGAAGCTGGTAACGCTCCATACGTCAGCGCCGATGTTGAACTGTTCACGCAGGATGATCGCCGCTTCACGGACTTCACGCAGGATGGTGCCGGAGCCCATCAGCTGAACGTGGTGCGCCGCTTCCTTGGTGTCTTCCTCGAGCAGGTACATGCCCTTGACGATGCCTTCCTCGACACCGGCCGGCATGGCTGGCTGCTGGTAGGACTCGTTCATGACGGTGATGTAGTAGAAGACGTCCTGTTGCTCTTCGGTCATCTTCTTCATGCCGTCCTGAATGATCACCGCCAGCTCATAGCCGTAGGTCGGATCAAAGGTGCGGCAGTTCGGGATGGTACCGGCCAGGATGTGGCTGTGACCGTCTTCGTGCTGCAGGCCTTCACCGTTGAGCGTGGTACGCCCGGCGGTGCCGCCGATCAGGAAGCCACGGGTGCGGCTGTCGCCAGCGGCCCAGGCCAGGTCGCCAATACGCTGGAAGCCGAACATCGAGTAGAAGATGTAGAACGGCAGCATCGGCTGGTTGTGGTTGGAGTACGAAGTACCGGCGGCGATGAAGGAGCTCATGGCGCCTGCTTCGTTGATGCCTTCTTCGAGGATCTGACCTTTTTTGTCTTCGCGGTAGAACATCACCTGGTCTTTATCGACTGGCTCGTAGAGCTGGCCGACAGAGGAGTAGATGCCCAGCTGGCGGAACATGCCTTCCATACCGAAGGTACGGGCTTCGTCCGGGATGATCGGAACGATGCGCGGGCCGATTTCCTTGTCCTTGACCAGCTGCGCGAGGATCCGCACGAAAGCCATGGTGGTGGAAATTTCACGGTCGCCGGAGCCGTCAAGGATGGCCTTGAGGGTTTCCAGTGGCGGGGTCGGAATGCTGATGCTCTGTGCGCGGCGCTGAGGTACGAAACCGCCCAGTGCGGCACGGCGCTCGCTCAGGTAACGGGCTTCGGCGCTGCCTGCTTCCGGTTTGAAGAACGGCAGGTTTTCGATTTCGTCGTCTTTGACCGGGATGTCGAAACGATCGCGGAACAGCTTCAGGCTTTCAACATCAACCTTCTTGGTGTTGTGCGCGGTGTTTTTCGCTTCGCCGGCGCCGGTGCCATAACCCTTGATGGTCTTGGCCAGGATAACGGTTGGCTGGTCTTTGTGGTTGACCGCTTCGTGGTACGCCGCGTAGACCTTGTACGGGTCGTGGCCGCCACGGTTGAGCTTCCAGATCTCGTCATCGGACAGATCGGCAACCATCGCCTTGAGTTCCGGCGTATTGAAGAAGTGTTCACGTACGAACGCGCCGTCTTTGGCTTTGTAGTTCTGGTACTCGCCGTCGATGACTTCGTCCATGCGACGTTGCAGGATACCGTCGACGTCTTTGGCCAGCAGCGGGTCCCAGAAACGGCCCCAGATGACTTTGGTTACGTTCCACTGAGCGCCGCGGAACACGCCTTCGAGTTCCTGGATGATCTTGCCGTTGCCGCGAACCGGGCCGTCGAGGCGCTGCAGGTTGCAGTTGATGACGAAGATCAGGTTGTCGAGGTTTTCACGGCCTGCCAGGGAGATTGCGCCCAGGGATTCCGGCTCGTCGCACTCGCCGTCGCCCAGGAAGCACCAGACTTTCTGGCCAGCAGGGATGTAGCCACGGGCTTCCAGGTACTTCATGAAGCGCGCCTGGTAGATCGCCTGGATCGGGCCAAGGCCCATCGATACGGTCGGGAACTGCCAGAAATCAGGCATCAGCCAAGGGTGCGGGTAGGACGACAGGCCCTGACCGTCCACTTCCTGGCGGAAGTTGTTCATTTGTTCTTCGCTGATGCGGCCTTCCATGAACGCACGGGCGTAAACGCCTGGCGAGGTGTGACCCTGGAAGTAGATCAGGTCGCCGCCGTGTGCGTCGGTCGGGGCCTGGAAGAAGTAGTTGAAGCCGATGTCATACAGGGTTGCGCTGGAAGCGAAGCTGGAGATATGACCGCCCAGGTCAGAATCTTTCAAGTTCGTGCGCATCACCATGGCCATGGCGTTCCAGCGTACCAGCGAGCGAATGCGGCGTTCCATGAACAGGTCGCCAGGCATGCGTGCTTCGTGGGTTACGGGAATCGTGTTGCGATAAGGCGTGGTGATGGCATACGGCAGCTGCGAACCGGTGCGGGTAGCGAGCTCACCCATACGGGTCATCAGATAGTGAGCGCGGTCTTCGCCTTCTTTGTCGAGAACCGATTCCAGGGCGTCCAACCATTCCTGGGTTTCGACGGGATCGAGGTCTTGCATGGCTTGCTCCAGGGCGGATAGGCTTCCAGAATCGGTTGCCTGAGTTTGCGACTGGCCTTGTGGGCAGACGACATAAATTCTTGGATGGCCGGAGGTTGATTCCAGCGGCGTGTAGTTTTACTACAAATCGTCGGCCATTTCAGCCTTTCGAGTGTGTCATGCAGTAGTAAAACTACAGGAATGGTCCTGATGGCCACCTGTTTCGTTGTGCGAAAAATCGATATTGTTGGTGCTTTTATCTGCAATAAGCCGGTGATCTGCTGGCTTGATGCTAAACAAAATGATCTTACAGCTATTTATAACCTTTGTTCGACAGTCGGATTAAACCGCTGTTTCTTCCTGTCACCGTACTCGGCAACACCATAGCCGATCAAGGATAGACCATGAGCCTCCCGTCGCTTGCTCCAATTCCCGGTCTTTTACAGCCACTGGCCAGCCGTGCCGAGCAGTCGTGGCGCACGGCAGTCGCCGGGCTTGAGGACGGGCACGGGCTCGATGACTGGTCGCCCGAGCGCTGGTCGGCGTTCAGCCGGGTCAGTGCAGCCAGCGACTTCTTTATAGAACAGTCTTTGCGTGACCCTTTGATGTTGCTCGAACTGGCGCGCTCGGGTGAGCTGGACCGCACCTTCGCCCCCGGCGAGTTGTGCGGGCAGATTGCTGCTGCCGCGCAGGCCGCAACCAGCGATGACGAACTGGGCCGCGCACTGCGTCGTCAGCGCACCCGCCAGCAAGTGCGGATTATCTGGCGCGATATCAATCGTCAGGCCGACCTGATCGAAACCTGTCGCGATCTGTCGGACATGGCCGATGCCAGCATCGATCAGGCCTATCGCTGGCTGTATCAACGTCATTGCCAGCAGTTCGGCACACCCATTGGCAATCGCAGTGGCGAGCCGCAGGCGATGGTGATCCTGGGCATGGGCAAGCTCGGCGCCGTGGAGCTGAACCTGTCTTCAGACATCGACCTGATCTTTGCCTACCCTGAAGGCGGCGAAACCGTGGGGGCCAAGCGGGCGCTGGACAATCAGGAGTTCTTTATCCGCTTGGGCCAGCGCCTGATCAAGGCGCTGGATCCGATGACGGTCGACGGTTTTGTGTTTCGCGTCGACATGCGCCTGCGTCCTTATGGCTCATCCGGTGCGCTGGTGTTGAGCTTCAACGCGCTGGAGCAGTACTACCAGGATCAGGGCCGTGACTGGGAGCGTTATGCCATGATCAAGGCCCGGGTCGTGGCCGGTGATCAGGTGATGGGCGCGCAGTTGCTCAGCCTGTTACGCCCGTTTGTGTATCGTCGCTACCTCGATTTTTCCGCGATTGAAGCGCTGCGCACCATGAAGCAGTTGATCCAGCAGGAAGTGCGGCGCAAAGGCATGGCTGACAATATCAAGCTGGGGGCGGGCGGTATCCGCGAGGTCGAGTTTATCGCCCAGGCATTCCAGCTGATTCACGGCGGCCGCGATCTGAGCCTGCAACAACGGCCGCTGCTGAAAGTCCTGACCATCCTGGAAGGCCAGGGCTACTTGCCTGCAGAGGTGGTCGGCGAACTGCGCGAAGGTTATGAGTTCCTGCGTTACACCGAGCATGCAATCCAGGCCATTGCCGACCGCCAGACTCAAATGCTGCCCGACAATCAGCAGGATCAGGCCCGCATTGCCTTTATGATGGGGTTTGACAGCTGGACCGCATTCCATGAACAGCTGATGGCGTGGCGTGGTCGTATTGACTGGCACTTCCGTCAGGTTATTGCTGACCCTGATGAAGAAGAGGTCATCGACGAAGGCGAGCTGATTGTCGGTGGTGAGTGGTTGCCGCTGTGGGAAGAGGTCCAGGACGATGCCGCAGCCTGCGCGCAGTTGGAAGAGGCCGGGTTTGTCGATGCGCCCAAAGCCCTGAAACAACTGGCGGCCCTGCGTTCCAGTCCGCAACTGCGCTCTATGCAGCGCTTGGGGCGCGAGCGTCTGGATGCTTTTATCCCGCGCTTGCTGGCGCAAGCCGTTGAGCACGCCAACCCTGATCTGGTGCTGGAGCGGGTGCTGCCGCTGGTCGAGGCGGTGGCCCGGCGTTCTGCTTATTTAGTGTTGCTCACCGAAAACCCTGATGCTTTGCGCCGTTTGCTGACGCTGTGCGCGGCCAGCCCGTGGATCGCCGAGCAGATCACCCGTTTCCCATTGCTGCTCGACGAGTTGCTCAACGAGCGCCGTTTGTTCAAGCCGCCGCTGGCCCCTGAGCTGGCCGCCGAGTTGCGTGAACGCCTGACGCGTATCCCCGAAGACGACCTTGAGCAGCAGATGGAAGCCTTGCGCAACTTCAAGCTGGCCCACCGTTTGCGGGTCGCGGCATCGGAAATCTCCGGCAGCCTGCCTTTAATGAAGGTCAGCGATTACCTGACCTGGCTGGCCGAGGCCATTCTGGAGCAGGTGCTGGCCCTGGCCTGGCGCCAGACAGTGGCCAAGTACGGCACGCCACAGCGCACCGACGGCAGCCTGTGCGATCCCGGCTTTATTATTGTCGGCTACGGCAAGGTCGGTGGCATCGAGCTGGGGCATGGCTCGGATCTGGACCTGGTGTTTATCCACGATGGCGACCCGAATGCTGAAACCGATGGCGCCAAGCCCATCGACGGTGCGCAGTTTTTCACCCGTCTGGGCCAGCGGATCATCCATTTGCTCACGGCGCAGACCAACTCCGGGCAGTTGTATGAGGTCGACATGCGCCTGCGCCCGTCAGGCGCTTCGGGGTTGCTGGTCAGCTCGCTAGGTGCTTTTGAGCGCTATCAGGAAAACGAAGCCTGGACCTGGGAGCATCAGGCACTGGTGCGCGCCCGCGTGCTGGTGGGCTGCAAACAGGTGGGCGCGGCCTTTGAACAGGTGCGCGCGAGCGTATTGGGCCGCGAGCGGGATTTGCCGACCTTGCGTCAGGAGGTCAGCGAGATGCGGGCCAAGATGCGCGACAACCTGGGCACCCGTATTACCGCTGCCGGAACCGCAGAAAACGCCTTCGAGGCAACGGTGCCGTTCGACCTCAAGCAGGACGCCGGAGGTATCGTCGATATTGAATTTATGGTGCAATACGCGGCCCTGGCGTGGTCCAGGGAACACCCGGCGTTACTGCGCTACACCGACAATATCCGCATTCTGGAAGGGCTGGAGCAGGTCGGGCTGATGCCCGCCACCGATGCCAGCCTGTTGCGCGAGGCTTACAAGGCCTTTCGCGCCGTCGCCCACCGGCAAGCCTTGCAGAAGGAAGCCGGGGTGGTCACGGGGGATCAATTTGTGGTCGAACGCCAACACGTACGGCGCATCTGGTCCGAGCTAGGATTGAGCTGATTTGCTGGCTCACACACAGAGTTAAAGCTGTAAGAACGTATCCGGCGGGTCCATAAGGCCCGTCCAATTTGCCTGCCGCCTCGTGGTGCGGGTGCTGGATTCTTTGAGGAGCGTAATGATGTCGATGGCTGATCGTGATGGTGTGATCTGGTATGACGGCAAGCTGGTGCCGTGGCGTGATGCCACGACCCATGTGCTGACCCATACATTGCACTACGGCATGGGCGTGTTTGAAGGTGTGCGCGCTTACGAAACCCCGCAGGGCGCGGCGATTTTCCGCTTGCAGGCGCACACTGACCGTCTGTTCGATTCGGCCCACATCATGGGCATGAAGATCCCGTTCAGCAAAGACGAAATCAACGAAGCGACCCGCGTAGCGGTGCGTGAAAACAACCTCGACAGCGCCTATATCCGCCCGATGGTGTTCTACGGTTCCGAAGCCATGGGCCTGCGCGCCACCGGCCTCAAGGTGCACGTGATCATCGCCCCCTGGAGCTGGGGTGCCTACATGGGCGCCGAAGCGCTGGAAGTCGGAATCAAGGTGCGTACCAGCTCCTTTACCCGCCATCATGTGAACATCTCCATGACCCGGGCCAAGGCCAACGGCCATTACATCAACTCGATGCTGGCCCTGCAGGAAGCGATTTCCGGCGGAGCCGACGAAGCGCTGTTGCTCGATCCGGAAGGCTTTGTGGCTGAAGGCTCGGGTGAAAACGTATTCCTGGTCAAGGATGGCGTGATCTACACCCCGGACGTGACTGCGTGCCTGAACGGCATTACCCGCAGCACGATCCTGACCCTGGCCACCGAGCTGGGGTACAAGTTTGTTGAAAAACGCATCACCCGCGACGAGGTGTATATCGCCGACGAAGCGTTCTTTACCGGCACTGCCGCTGAAGTGACGCCGATTCGCGAAGTCGACGGGCGTCAAATCGGGATCGGCCGCCGTGGCCCGATCACCGAAAAACTGCAAAAGGCTTACTTTGACCTGGTGACCGGCAAGACTACGGACCATCCAGAGTGGCGTACACTGGTCAAGTAATGTCGGCATAGCATCACAGCAGGGAGGCGAATGCCTCCCTTGCTTGTTTATGGAAACTTATGAATATTTTGATCGTTGGGCCCAGCTGGGTCGGTGACATGGTGATGGCGCAGACACTGTTCCAGTGCCTCAAGCAGCGCCACCCGCAGTGCGAAATCGATGTGCTGGCTCCCGAGTGGAGCCGGCCCATCCTTGAGCGCATGCCTGAAGTTCGCAAGGCCTTGAGCTTCCCGCTCGGCCACGGCGCGCTTGAACTGGCCACGCGACGCAAGATCGGCAAGTCCCTCAAGGGCCAATACGATCAGGCAATCTTGTTGCCCAACTCGCTTAAATCGGCCCTGGTGCCATTTTTTGCGGGTATTCCCAAACGTACCGGCTGGCGCGGCGAGTTCCGCTACGGCCTGCTCAACGATGTGCGCAAGCTCGACAAAGAGCGCTACCCGCTGATGATCGAGCGCTTTATGGCCCTGGCCTATGAGCCTGGGGCCGACCTGCCCAAGCCGTACCCGCGCCCTGATTTGCAGATTGACCCGCAAAGCCGTGCCGGCGCACTGGCCAAGTTCGGCCTGGAGCTGGATCGTCCGGTGCTGGCGCTGTGCCCGGGTGCCGAATTTGGCGAGTCTAAGCGCTGGCCGTCCGAGCACTACGCCAAAGTTGCCGAACAAAAGATCCGCGAAGGTTGGCAAGTGTGGCTGTTCGGCTCCAAAAACGATCACGGGGTAGGCGAAGATATCCGTTCGCGCCTGATCCCGGGGCTGCGCGAAGAGTCGGTCAACCTCAGCGGCGAGACCTCACTGGCCGAAGCCATCGACCTGTTGTCCTGTGCAGATGCCGTGGTATCCAACGATTCCGGGCTGATGCATGTGGCCGCTGCGCTGAACCGCCCGCTGGTGGCGGTCTACGGCTCCACTTCGCCAGGTTTTACCCCGCCCTTGGCGGACAAGGTCGAAATTGTGCGGCTGGGCCTCGATTGCAGCCCCTGTTTTGACCGTACCTGCCGTTTTGGCCACTACAATTGCCTGCGCGAACTGATGCCGCAGCCGGTGATTGAAGCCTTGCAGCGTCTGCAGGGTTCACCGGTCGAGGTTAACTAGGTGCGCGTTCTGTTGGTCAAAACTTCATCCCTCGGGGATGTGATCCATGCCTTGCCGGCGCTGACCGATGCGGCGCGGGCGATTCCGGGCATCACCTTTGACTGGGTTGTGGAGGAGGGCTTTGCCGAAATCCCGACCTGGCACCCCGCGGTGGGCAAGGTGATTCCGGTGGCGATCCGCCGCTGGCGCAAAAATATCTGGCAGACCCTCAAGAGCGGCGAGTGGAGCCGCTTCAAGCAAAGCCTGCGCGCCGAAAAATACGACCTGGTGATCGACGCTCAGGGCCTGGTGAAAAGTGCCTGGTTGACCCGCTACGTGAAAGCCCCGGTTGCCGGGCTGGATAAAGACTCTGCCCGTGAGCCGTTGGCCAGCCGCTTTTACCAGCGCCGCCTGGCGGTAGCCCGCGGGCAGCACGCGGTTGAGCGTCTGCGTCAGTTGTTCGCGGTCGCGCTGGGCTACGACCTGCCCAAAGGGCTGGGCGATTACGGCCTGGATGTCGAAAAACTGGTTGAGCTGCCGCGCAAAAAGCCCTTCGTGCTGTTTTTGCATGGCACCACCTGGGACACCAAGCACTGGCCCGAAGTCTATTGGCGCGATCTGGCCCAGCGCATGGGCCATCTGGGCGTCGAAGTGCGCCTGCCGTGGGGCAATCCGGCTGAAAAAGCCCGGGCCGAACGCATTGCCAATGGCTTGAATAATGCCGTGGTACTGCCCAAATTGAATCTGGCCGGGGTCGCCAAGGTACTGGCCAGTGCCAGTGCCTGCGTGGCAGTCGACACCGGGTTAGGGCATTTGGCCGCTGCACTGGATGTGCCGACCATTTCTTTGTTCGGGCCTACCAATCCGGGCCTGACCGGGGCCTATGGCAAGGTGCAAATCCACCTGGCCAGCGATTTTCCGTGTGCGCCATGCCTGCAGAAAAAATGCACCTACACTCCGACTGCACAGGATCAGCAGCGGTTTGATCTGAAAAACGAGTGGCCACTGTGCTTCACCCGTTTGAACCCTGAGCGTGTCGCGAGTCGATTAAGCACGTTGTTACTGGCTGAGGAACTGCGCTGATGCAACTGGCTTTTGTGCTGTACAAATACTTTCCGTTTGGTGGGCTGCAACGGGATTTCATGCGCATTGCGCTGGAATGCCAGAAGCGCGGCCATCAAATCCGCGTCTACACCATGATCTGGGAAGGCGATATCCCGCCCGGATTCGAAGTGCTGGTGGCGCCGGTCAAGGCGTTCCACAACCATACCCGCAATGAAAAAATGCTCGCCTGGATGCAGGCCGATCTGGCCAAGCGCCCGGTAGACCGGCTCATCGGCTTCAACAAGATGCCGGGGCTGGACGTGTACTACGCGGCGGACGGCTGCTTTGAAGACAAGGCGCAAAACCTGCGTCATTCGTTTTATCGCTTCTTCAAACGCTACAAGCACTTTGCCGAGTACGAGCGCGCGGTGTTCGCCAAGGACGCCAAGACTGAAATCCTGATGATTTCCGAAGTCCAGCAGCCGCTGTTCATCAAACACTACGACACCCCGCTGGAGCGTTTCCATCTGCTGCCACCGGGTATCGCCCTGGATCGCCGCGCGCCGGACAATGCCGCCGAGATTCGCGCCGAGTTCCGACGTGAATTCAATCTGGCAGACGACGACTTGCTGCTGGTGCAGATTGGCTCGGGCTTCAAGACCAAGGGTGTGGATCGCAGCCTCAAAGCGCTGGCGGCCTTGCCGGGTGAGCTCAAAAAACGTACGAAATTGTTTGTAATCGGCCAGGACGACCCCAAAGTCTTTCAATTGCAGAGTGCCACTTTGGGTTTGGGCGATCATGTGCAGTTCCTCAAGGGGCGCAGTGATATCCCGCGCTTCCTGCTGGGCGCCGATTTGCTGATTCATCCGGCCTACAACGAAAACACCGGCACTGTATTGCTTGAGGCACTGGTAGCCGGTTTGCCGGTGCTGGTCAGCGCTGTTTGCGGCTACGCCCATTACATCAGCGACGCCGATTGCGGTCGGGTACTGGACGAGCCGTTCGAGCAGGCGCAACTCAATGAATACCTGACACACATGTTGTCCGACGACACTGCGCGCGCGGCCTGGAGCCGAAACGGCCTGGCCTACGCGCAGACGGCCGACCTCTACAGCATGCCGCAGCACGCTGCGGATGTGATTCTGGCGGAGCAACACTGATGAAACTGATTCTTGCCGAACCGTTCAAGAGCTTGTGGGCAGGGCGCGATGCGTTCACCGAAGTCGAGCGTCTGGAAGGCGAGGTTTACCGCGAACTGGAAGGCCGGCGTACCTTGCGTACCGAAGTCGACGGGCGCGGTTTCTTTGTGAAAATCCACCGTGGCATTGGCTGGGGTGAAGTGTTCAAGAACCTGCTGACGGCCAAGCTGCCAGTTCTTGGCGCCGGCCAGGAGTGGCGGGCGATCAAGCGCCTGCACGAAGTGGGTGTGCCGACCATGACGGCCGTGGCTTACGGCGAAAAGGGCAACAACCCGGCAGCCCAGCATTCCTTCATCATCACCGAAGAACTGGCGCCGACGGTCAGCCTCGAAGACTTCAGCCTCAACTGGGTCAAGCAGCCACCGCAGCCCAGGCTCAAGCATGCGCTGATCGCTGAAGTGGCGCGCATGACCGGCATGATGCACCGTGCCGGGGTCAACCACCGTGACTGCTATATCTGCCATTTCTTGCTGCACACCGACAAACCGGTGACCGCAGACAACTTCCGCCTGTCGGTGATCGATCTGCACCGCGCCCAGACTCGCGCCGTGATCAGTAAGCGCTGGCGCAACAAGGATCTGGCGGCACTGTATTTCTCGGCCCTGGATATCGGCCTGACCCAGCGGGACAAACTGCGCTTCCTGCGCGGTTACTTCCAGATGCCCCTGCGCCAGATCCTGCGCGAAGAAGCCCGCCTGCTGGCGTGGCTCGAAGGCAAGGCGAACAAACTCTACGAACGCAAACAGCGTTATGGAGATGCACTGTAATGGCGGGTTGGAATCTGGAACCTGCTTACAGTGCGTTGGCGTCTGATTTTGGCAGTCTGGAGGCAGTATTTGCCTTGCAGGGGGAGCATCTGACGCGCGATCCGCTATCGGAAGTCATCCGTGTGCAGCGCGATGGCGTGAATTATTACGTCAAGCGCTACACCGGGGCCGGCAAGGGCCTGCGCCGTTATCTGGGCCGCCCGCGGGTCAAGTCCGAATGGCAGAACCTCAAGCGCTTCGCCAAGTGGGGTATCCCCACGGCCGAGGTGGTGGCTTGGGGCCTTGAACGCAGTGGGTTCGCCTACTCCCGTGGCGCCATGATCACCCGCGAACTGCCCAATACCCGGGATTTGTCAGAGTTGGCGGACAACCATGATCCGCTGCTCAAGGATCGTGCCTGGGTAGATTGTGTCAGCCGTCAGTTGGCGCGTTATACCAAGACCATGCATGACCATCGCTTTACCCATAACGACCTGAAATGGCGCAATTTGCTGATCGATGAGCAGCCCAAGCTGTTTTTGATCGATTGCCCCAACGGCGATTTCTGGCGCGGCTTCTGGCTCAAATACCGCATCACCAAAGACCTGGCGTGCCTCGATAAAGTGGCCAAGTACCATTTGTCCTACACCCAGCGTTTGCGTTTCTATTTTCAATACACCGGGCGCACGACGCTCAATGCGGCGGATAAGGAACGTGTCCGTCATATCGTGCGTTTTTTCGAGGGCCGGGAATGACAGACTTTATGGCAGACGCCGACCGGGCATTGCTTGAGCGCAATGGCCTGGCTGACTTTGATGCCCTGTGGGCCGTGCAGCTGGAAGCGGTGGACGAGCCCAATACCAGTGGTGGTGGCTGGAGTAGCGTGTTTCGCATGGATCTTGAAGGTCAGGGCTATTACCTCAAGCGTCAGAGCAATTACCTTACGCGCACGCTGCACAGTCCGCTGGGCGAGCCGAGTTTTGCCCGCGAATTCCGTAATATTCAGCGCTATAAGCACATAGGTATTCCTGCGCTGGAAGCGGTGTTTTTTGGTGAGCGAAAAGTGCCGGGCGAGCGTCGTGCAGTGCTGATGACCCGTGCGCTGGACGGTTGGAATGACCTCGATTCGCTGCTCGATCAATGGCCGCAACTGACCACAGAGCAGCAGCAGGCGATTTTGCGCGAATGCGGCCAATTGGCTCGTCGGCTTCACGCTGCGCGGCAGGTGCATGGTTGTTTTTACCCCAAGCATATCTTCCTGCAGGCCGATGGCGCGGGGGGGTATCGCGCTCAATTGATCGATCTGGAAAAAACCCGGCCCTTGTTGCTGGGCCAGCGGGACAGGGTCAAGGACATTGAGCCGTTGTTGCGTCGGGCCGATGTCTGGAGCGAAGCAGAGGTGCGCGCCTTGCTCGCTGCTTATCTGGAACAGCCCGTCGACAGTTCCTTGGTCGATGCCTGGCTGACGCGACTGTATGTGCGGCGCAATCAAAAAGGGGGGCGCTGATGCGTTTGTCCGAACTGCTGAAGGCTGGCCGTGCGCCAGGCTTGCCGCTGAGTATCGAACTGGCCGACGCAGCAGGGCCTGCGCAATTGCAACTGCTGACCTTGCTGCGGGTATTGCCGGGCCAGCGTTATGTCGGTGCCGGGGTGTGGCGCGGGCGTACCGTGCTGGCCAAGATGATGGTCGGCAACAAGGCTGCGCGCAACTTTCAGCGCGAGCTGACCGGGGTGCGTCTGCTGGCTGAACAAGGCTTGACCACGCCGCAACTGCTGGCCGATGGCTTGCAGGAAGGTGAGGGGGGCTGGTTGCTGTTCGAGTACCTGGAGGGCGCTCAGAGCTTGGGCGATGCCTGGGATGCAGTCGCGTCGTTGCCGGTGCTGGCTGATGAACAAGTGGCCGTACTTGCCGAGGCTTTGACTGCCATCGGGCAGATGCACCGCAAGGGTCTGTGGCAGGAAGACCTGCATCTGGACAACCTGTTGCGTCAGGACGGCAAGCTGTATTTGATCGATGGTGCAGGCATCTGTGTCGAAGAGGCAGGCAAACCGCTGTCGCGGCAAAAAGTGCTGGAAAACCTCGGCGTGTTTTTTGCCCAGTTGCCCAAAAGCCTTGAGCCGTTTATCGAAGAATTACTCGTGCACTACCTGCTGAGCAACGGCGAGCATGCCTTGCCGCTTGAAGCGCTGCTCAAGCAGGTCGAGAAAGTCCGTGCCTGGCGCCTGAATGACTTTTTAAACAAGGTTGGCCGTGATTGCTCATTGTTCAGCGTGCACCGCGGGGCGTTTGCCTTGCGTGCCGTCCTGCGCGAAGAAGAGCCGGCGATGTTGCCCGTTTTGGCCAGGGCTGATGCGTTGCTTGATCAGGGGCATCTGTACAAGACCGGTGGCGCGGCGAGTGTCGGCAAGGTTGAAGTGGCGGGCCGCATGCTGGTGGTCAAGCGCTATAACATCAAGGGCTTTGCCCACTGGCTCAAACGTTTCTGGCGCCCGAGCCGGGCCTGGCATTCATGGTGTGAAGGCAATCGTCTGGCGTTTTTGGGGATTGCCACGCCCAAGCCATTGGCGCTGCTGGAAACTCGGTTTTTGTGGTTGCGGGGCAAGGCGTACCTGGTGACCGAGTACTTGCCAGGGCCGGACATCATCGAGCGCTTTGCGCCCTATGTTGAGCACGGTAATGCGCCCGAAGCCGAGCTGGTGGCACTGGAGCAGCTGTTTGCCGACTTGATCCGCGAGCGTATCAGCCACGGTGACCTCAAGGGCCATAACGTGTTCTGGGATGACGGGCGCTGGGCGCTGATTGATCTGGATTCGATGTGCCAGCATCGCTCATCGAGCAGCTTCGCTTCAGCGTACGCCCGCGATCGTGCACGCTTTATGCGCAACTGGCCGGTGGGCAGTGCGTTGTATCAGGTGATTGACGGGCGATTGCCGACAAACCCTGACTGAAGCCTAGCCAGGACTTTCTGTGGGAGCGAGCCTGCTCGCGAATGCTCTTCGCGAGCAAGCCCGCTCCCACAGGGGCGTGCCCGTGCTGTCAGAAGCTGTACTGCGCCCCGGCTCCGGCATACCACGAGCGGCCCGGCGCAGCTTCGTAGTAGCGGCTGTTGGAGTCGCCGACAATCACCGAACCCACATACTGACGGTCCAGCAGGTTGTCCAGACGCAAGGACTGGTGGAAGGTCCAGTGCTCGATCTTCTGTTCAAACTTCGCCCGCCAGTTGAATACGGTATAAGCAGGTGCTGCCTTGGCGGTGTTGGTGTCTTCCACATATACCTTGCTGCGGTACATGCCTTCAATAGCCGTACTGACCCAGTCGGCCGGCTTCCAGTTCACCTCGGCAAACAGCGTGGTCTGCGGTACGCCCGGCAGGTAGTTGCCTTTGTCTACGGTACCGCTGGTGCTGGCGAAGTCGCTGTCGTAGGTGGCTTGCAGGCGAGTGTAAGCGAGGGTTGAGGTCCAGTGTTCTGCGAGCTGGCTCTCTACACCCAGTTCAAAGCCCCGGCGCAAGGTGCGGCCGGCGTTCTGGTAGGTCGTACGGCCACCGGTATTACTCAGCACCACCAGTTCATCTTCTGTGGTGATCTGGAATATGGCCGCATTGATCCGCGTATTGTTGAGCTGCGCCTTGAGGCCCATTTCATATTGGGTGCTCTCGGAAGGTTTGAGGCCGAAATTGAAGCCCTGGCCGCTGGGCGAGTATGCCAGTTCGGCCTGAGTCGGCGTTTCAAAGCCTTTGCCTGCACTGATATAACCATGCAGCTCGGGGGTAAAGGCATACATCACGCTGACGGATGGCGTGGCCTTTTCGTAACGCTTGGTGCCACTGGCGTCGCCGTTGCTCAAAAATTGATCATCGACGTCCATCTCCATGGTGCTGTAGCGCAAGCCGGCCTGTACCGTCCAGTTGTCCAACGCCCAGTTGGCCTGTACATACGGGTCGAGACTGCGGGCGGTATCTACCTCATCACGCACCAGTGCGCCTTTGACCCCCAGCTCACTGCCGATAAAGTTTTGATAACCGTGGCGGCTGTCCTGGCTCTGATCGAAGTCCAGGCCGCCAATCAGGGTCAGATCGCCCGGTACACCGTAGACCGGTTGCATCCAGCGCAGGCTGCCGCCGTAGAACTTGCGATCGAATTGCACGACACCGCCGCCCTGTTTATTGCTGGCTGCTGTGGGCGGAATCGCCAGATACTGAATAACGCTGCGCGTACCGGTATAGGCATTGACCTGCAGGGTAGCGTCACCGATATAGCGCTCGTAGTTCAGGCCCAGTTGCTGATGGTCGATGCTCTTACGGGTGTTGTAGGTAATGGCATTGGGCGTTACCGAGCGCGGGTCGGCCTTGTAGGCTTCCCAGCTTTGGCCCAGCGGATCCTGTGTGCCGTTTTGCTCAAGGCTGCTGTAGATCAGCGCCAGCTTGCTGTCTTCGTCGGGCTTGAGGTTGAGCTTGGCGAAGGTCTGGTCCCGGCGTGCGGCGCTGTGGTCGCGGTAGCCGTCGGTGTCCATGCGTGAGGCATCAAGCACAAAGCCGACGTCGTCGGTGGCGCCCTCGGCGGTCAGGTGGTTCTTGCTCATGCCGTCGCTGCCGACCAGAGTCTCGGCGCCAATGCGCGGCGGGCCCTCGCCGTCGCGGGAGAACATTTGAATCACGCCACCGGCGTTACTGCCATACAGGGTTGCCGCCGGGCCGCGCAGCACTTCAATGCGCTCGGCGGTATCGAGGTTGAAGGTTGCAGCCTGGCCCTGGCCGTCGGGGGTGCTGGCCGGTATGCCGTCGGCAATCAGCTTGATGCCGCGCACCCCAAACGCCGAGCGGGCACCAAAGCCACGGGAAGATATTTGCAGGTCCTGGGCATAGTTCTGACGGTTTTGCACCACCAGCCCCGGTACACGGGACAGCACCTCGGATGCATTGATGCCCAGTTGGCCATCCTGGATTTGCTCCTGATTGATACTGTCCACCGAGTACGGCAGGTCAAAACTCGGGCTGGCGCTGCGCGAGCCGGTGATGACACTGGGATCCAGCTCCAGGGTTTCGGCGCAGACGACAGGTGCCAGGCACAGGCCTGGCAGTAACAGGGCAAGGTGAGCAGGTGTGAAATATTTCATGGGCAAATCGGGTTCCGTGTGACGCGACCCGTCCAGGGCGACGGGGGGAGGCTAGCAGAGGGCGCGCAGTTTAGCGGCTGAGGTGCGGATATCCAGCAAAACAAGTGACAAGGACGCGCTGAGCCGTCCCTGTCTTGAACGTGATGAGCGTCGGGCGCGGGGTTATTGCACTTGGGTCATGTTGATGTCTTGTAAGCCATGGATCAGGTCTTTGAGGGTGTCGTAGCGTTTTTGGTGGATGGTTGGCCAGCTTTCACGTTCGATAAAAATCTGACCATTGGCGTCGGTTCTCAAAGGGGTATGCACAATTTCGTGGTTATTTGAGCGATGTATCAACTGGGCGCCTTGAGGGGATGCGCTGTCCAGGCGGAAGAACCCCGGAGCCGGTAGCCTGTTATTGGTTTGCGATGGGGAGAGGGCTGGTAAATGGGGCTTTGTGCCTGGAATGTCGATTTGCAGCCAGTAATCGTTTTTCAAAAAGCGGTAGTTAGCATGTTTGTTATCCGCGGGGATGATTTCACCGATGTCCTGACGCAAGCCGCGGCTGGTGCCCGGGGCTGAATCCGATACTCGCACGGATATCGCCCCTTCAAGTTCGGCCAGCCCCGATATGCCCTCAAAGGTGTTGGCATGTGAGTTGCCCGTCAGGGCTATCCATTTGCCTCCTGGGTTTTGGGCCTGATGAGCGCGAATCGTACGGGAGGCAAAGTAGCTGAACATTTCATAACGGTTTAGCCAGGGCGTTTCGCTCGGTGTGCTTTTCGGGTAGTAACTGGCCGAGCAGTCAACCGCGATAACCCTGATGCCATGCCGTCTGGCCTCGCGCACCAGTTGGCTGAAGGTATGGCGGCTGGAGGGGTTGATCTGATGACCAAAATCCTGATCCTCAAGGTATTTGTTCAACCTGAGCGGCATTTTTCCGCTTTGGAAGTAGTCATCCAGAAGGCTTTGGTGCAGGTCGCTTTGCAGGTGCTCCATGTAGAGGACCTTTACGTCGTGTCTGGCAAACTCGGCCATGTTGTCGATCAGGATCTTTTTACTCGATTGGTGAGAGTGGGTTTCACCCCACACGATGCCATCTGACTGCTCGAACAGGTGGTTGATCAACGCTTGTTCCTGCACGTTGCCAGGTAATTGCGGGCGGGTGGCCCGGGGTTTTGCAGGTTTTGTCAGGAAGTAGGCCTTGGCATCCGCGAGCAGCTTGATCCGCAGCTCCTTGAATGCCCGGTGGGCAAGGCTGCGCTCGGACGCAAAATCCATAAAGTCAGTGATGCCATCGAGTACTGAACGATGGTTCTCGGTGATGTCCCGAAGTGCTTCCTGGTACTCGGCGGGCATGTCGTAGTCACTGTATTTGAGGTGGGGTACATCGCCAGTCAACTCGGTGAGATGCCCCGTCAGAGGCACCCAGCGTTTGCTGTTGTCCGCCAGCCTGTGCTTGATTTGCCAGCGGCCTGCGGTGCGCCGGACCTTGAAGCTGGCGCTTGCGCCAGCGCTTGAACTCGATTGCGGTTGCAAGTACCAGTTGCGGCCCAGCCAGCCGCTGTAGACTTCGAACACGTCGCTGTCCTGCTTGATATATCGCATGTTGTCTATGCGATAGATGCCCTGCTCGTCAGGGGTGTAACGGCTGAGATCGACGCCTCTGACGCGCGCGTTGTCGATTACCCTTTCAATGCCGGGCTTTTGTTTGAGCAAAGGGGTTGTTGGATCGACATCCCATTGCCCGGCCGAGAGTTCACGCAAGGGGATGCTGTACGGTGCGTTGGGTTTGCGCTCATCCAGTGCGCGCCAGGTGTTGTCCAGGTTGTCGTACTGGCTGCGATAGAACCTGCCGTTTGTGTTTTTGGTGTAGCAGGCGGTCTGACCATTGGCAGTGGGCGCTTCATACACACCTGCACCGTATTCATCCCCCGTGCGCAGCCTGAGCCTGGCACCGGGATAATGGCTGGCAGCTGCAGGACTCAACGAGGGTACGGGCTGTTTTGCGCGTTGACGTATCGAATTGCCGAATACGGCTGAGCCGGTAAAGTCCGAGGCGCCGTCAGTCAGGTAGGTGATGGACTCCATAAAGTGCAGCAGAGCTTCGTGTTTTTCGTCGCGCTGCAGGGCATCAAGGCCTCTGATGATCTGAGCGATAAATCGCGCCAGTACGATGGGCAGCAGCACTCGGGTGGGCAATGCGAAAGACAGGATGTCGATTGCCGTCAGTACGGCCTCTTTGGCAGTGTTTACGTTGCTTTCCCAGGTAGAAGTCGACTGCTCGTCAGCATCGCGGATGGCGTGCAAGGCCTCGGTGTCGTAGGACGCTTCGAGCAGGTCATGGCTGATGCCCTGCAGTTGCAGATTGGCCTCGCTCAGTCCCCGCTCCAGCAGCGGCTTGATATACGGCTGTTGCGCCGGTGTCACGTGGCGCATCACATAGGCTCGCCAAATAGGCCGTGACAGGATCTGGCCCAGCTCGTTGCGTGAGTTGGCAACCAGGAACCAGCGGCTCTCAGGCCCGCCGGGGGTGTAGCACAGCAGTTGCCCGGAGCCGGTGGCGCTGAACACCAGCAAACCCGGTAGTGGTTTATAGCGCAACATCAGCAGATGGACTTTGACCTGCTCACCGTTGATTTGTGCACGGTTGCTCTCTACGGGCTGCTCAAGCGCAGCCCTGACCCATGACACCTGTTGGGTGGTCAGCGCACCCGCCAGCGTGGCTTCAAGCAAGTCCAGGTTCAGTTGTGCCTGCTTAAAAGCGACATAGCGCTCCTTGCGCCATTGGGCCTGGCTGGAGTTGACCAGTAGCTCCTTGAGATTTTTTTTGTAGCGCTCGCCAATATCCAGCTGGCGCACCAGCGTTTTCAGATAGCTGCTGGTCAGCACGGCATGTTTCTGGCCCGCTCCATCCTTGACTTGTGCAGTGAGGGCGAAAGTGACGTCCCAGATACCGACATTGGACAGCGCCATCTCACTCAGGCTACGGCGTGTGGTGTGGTAACTGATGATCGGCCCGGTTCTGCCCAGGCTCATGCCTGCAGGAAACCCGGAACCACTGACAGGGTTGATCAAGGGGCCGGTGCGCAGGGCTTCAGTGGTCGAGATGAAGATCTCGTCCGGGTCGACGTCTATGCCGTGGTCTTTTTTGATCTGTTGCTGTAACTGAAGGCGGGCATAACCCAGCAGTGTATGTTTGCGGCCGATTTCGCTGAGGGGTTGGGCGTCGTCGGATTCTGCCGCCAGGCGCTCGTGATTAAGGCGCTCAACGGCAAGCCGCCACTGGGTTTTTTGGCTGTCTGAAGCAGTCTTCAACCAGTCGGGCAATTGGCTTTCCAGCAATCGGGTATAGCGCCCGCGCAGTATGTTGGCGGGATTGAGGGGCAGGCTTGCAGCCAGGGATTGGTCGACGCAGTCGGATAGCTGATCGAGGGATGTGTCTTGCTTGAGATTGCGTGCCACCGACCAGGCATGGTGCATGTCGCTTTTTTGTTTGTTGATCAATTGATCGCTGAAGACGGTAGCTATGGCGCTGTCTGCAACCGGGCTGTAGTCGACTTGCTCATGGGCCAGGGCGCGCTCCCGATCTTCGGTGAGTACGCACGTGAGCAGTGTTTCACGCTGGTAAGGATCGTTGAGCCGGGTCGTCAGTTCCTGGCTGAGGGCGGCGAGTGAATCGAACACTTCCAGGCCAGTGTTCGGCAGGTAAAGCACTGAAGGCCGCGGGGTGGGATCCAGGGCAGTGCGCTTGTCCTGCACGCTGGCTGAGATCAGGGGCAGGTGTTTCGTGGTAATCACGAAGGCGCCGTGCAGCACTGCAGTCCTTTGCATGAGACGACTGCTGAGTGCCAGCGTGTAAAAGCCGTAGGGGCCGGGCGTTTTTGGCGCGGGAGATGGGCTGGCATCAGGGAGTACCTGATTGATCATGTCCAGGGCGGTGGGGCTGAAGGTGCTGTCCTCGTGGCGCACGGAGGCTTCTGCGCGGATCAGCCTGTGGGCAAATTGCGACAGCCAGTCTTTGGGCGCTTGCCCATTGAGGTCCTTGTGGGGTGTGCGCCAGAAGTCGTTAAGGGCATCCCTCACACACAACTGCGGGGAGCGGACGACAAACTCAAGGTATTTTTCGAGTTCAGGGGCGGATACCCCGGCCGTTCGATCCTCCTCGTCAAGGCTATAGGCGTAGTTGTAGACGCGGGTGGCACCCTGTACGAAGGTCGGGATCTGGCCGGTCAGGTAGCACTGGTCTATCAGGGCAGTCACCGACTGGCTGGTGATAGTGGGGTTTTGGCCAGGCTGGGCTGCGATCTCTTCATTGATGAAAAGAAAGTCGGTGCAGGTGTCAGCGGGCAACCGCGGAAAAAATACCCGCAGGCAGTGATCCAGCGACAGATCAAGGTTGGGCAAGGCATTGCGCAGCACGAGCAGTTCGCGCTCTGCGTCTTTGAGGTTAGCGAGTGCACTGGGCATGGGGTCGTTCCTGTCTATTGACGCGTACGTCGGTGTATCCACAGGAAATCCCAAAACGTTCGGGTGTTAGGGCTACATATATGTGGCCCGGCGATTTTTTTGCAGATGAGGGCGCGCAATAGGGCGTGGCAAATCGTGCAGGGTCACTGCGGGCGTCTTTACGCTATAATCCCGCTCTTTAGCTGTTTCTCGAACTGCGAGGAACGCATCATTTTTTCAGGCGCCCGCCGCCTGCCTGCATTCAAAAGAGGCTAATCCAGTGGCATTGACGATTCTTGGCCTGTCCGGCGCCCTTAGCCATGATCCCTCCGCAGCCCTCTATATCGACGGCAAGCTGGTAGCGGCGGCTGAAGAAGAGCGCTTCGTACGCGATAAGCATGCAAAGAACCGCATGCCCTACGAGTCCGCAAAATTCTGTCTTGAACAAGCGGGTATCAAACCTTCCGACGTTGACGTGGTGGCGATCCCGTTCGCTCCGATCAGCTTGTTCGGCAAGGCTCGCTGGCACTACGCCAAGCGCTACTGGTACGCCCCGGACCGCGCCCTTGACGCGATCCTGATGGGCAACCGGCGCTACAAGCGCTACCGCAACAAGATCGTGTTCTGTCTTGAGCAACTGGGCTTCGACCCGAAGAAAATCAAGATCGAACCGGTCGAGCACCACCAGGCTCACGCATCCAGCGCCTACCACTGCTCGGGTTTCAAAGAGAAAACCGCGATCCTGGGCATCGATGGCAAGGGCGAGTACGCCACGACCTTCTTCGGCTACGGCGAAAACGGCAAGATCACCAAGATCAAGGAGTTCTTCGACCCGGACTCCCTGGGTGGCCTGTACGGTGCAATCACCGAGTTCCTCGGTTTCGAGATGCTCGATGGCGAATTCAAGGTCATGGGCATGGCGCCGTACGGCGACGCCAGCAAGTACGACTTCTCGCGTCTGGCCTCGTTCGAAAACGGCGAACTGGTGATCAACACCGAATACGCCAACGTGATCGGTCTGCGTCGCTACAAAGAGAACGGAAAGGGCTTCTACTTCTCGCCAAAACTGATCGAGTGGCTGGGGCCCAAGCGCGAAGGCGATATCGCCGACGAGCCGTACATCCACTACGCGGCCAGCATGCAGGCGCTGTTTGAAAAACTGTCGCTGCAGATGATCGACTACTACCTGGGCGATATCCTCAAGGAAACCGGCAAGATTGCCTTTGCGGGCGGCTGCGCGTTGAACGTGAAGCTGAACCAGAAAATCATTGCTCGCCCGGAAGTCAAAGAACTGTTCGTACAGCCTGCGTCCGGTGATGCCGGTACCGCAGTCGGTGCAGCGGCGTATGTATCCCACGCTCGCGGCGTGCCGGTCGAGAAGATGGAACACGTCTACCTCGGCCCTGCGTACAGCAACGAAGACGTGATCGCGGCCTGTGCCCGTCACCCTGGCAAACCTGCCTACCGCCGCATCGAAAACACCCCGGAGCGCATCGCCAAGATCATGGTCGATGGCAACCCGGTAGCGTGGTTCCAGGGGCGCATGGAGTTCGGTCCGCGTGCATTGGGCGGTCGCTCGATCATCGGTTGCCCGAGCAGCGAAGGCGTGGCAGACCGCATCAACGAACAGATCAAGTTCCGCGAGCGCTGGAGGCCTTTCTGCCCGTCGATGCTCGACACCGTAGGCCCGCAGATGATCAAGGTCGATCACCCGGCACCCTTCATGACCTTCACTTTCGAAGTGGCTGAAGAGTGGAAAACCCGCGTGCCGGAGGTTGTCCATGAAGATGGCACTTCCCGCGCCCAGGTGCTCAAGCGCGAATACAACCCGCGTTATTACGACATGATGAAGGCGCTGGAAGTGCTGACCGGTAACGGCGTTTCGCTGAACACTTCGCTTAACCGTCGTGGCGAGCCTATGGTTTGCTCGCCGACTGACGCGCTGAACATGTTCTTCGGTTCCGATCTGCAGTACCTGATCATGGAAGACATCCTGGTGGTTAAAGACGGCGCTGAGACTTATGAATCGCTCGACTGAGCGTCATGTGCTGCAGTTCTGCCACGGCTATGACGGGCCGTTCCTGGACTGTGCGCGCCAGTACGCGAGCCTGTTTGCCGGTACCGGGTACAAGGTCACCACGGTCTTCCTGACCGGGGCAACCGACCCTGAAGTGGCAGCAGGCTGTGCGTCTGATGAAGTGATCTTTATGGAATTCAGCTCCAGGGCCATTCGTGGCCTGAAGCTGGGTGCCATCGCCAGGCTGCGCAAGATCGCAGCCTCGCGCAATTTCAGTTTTTGCATCGCCCACCGCTTCAAGCCGATTTATATCGCCTTGTTGGCCACCGGCTTGCCGGTGATCGGCGTGCATCATGCGTTTGGCGATTATCAGCGTCGCAGCCGCAAGCTGTTTGCCCACCTGTTTCGCAAGCGCCTGAGCCTGCTCGGTGTTTCCGACGCGGTGCGTGACGACATGCGCAAGTGCCTGCCCAAGTGGCCAGCCGGGCGTATCAACACGCTCTATAACCGTATCGATATCGATGCGGTCCAGGCCGGGCAATTGTCTGGCACCCCGGCGCGCGAAGCGTTGGGGCTGTCGGTGGATGGCTTTATTGTCGGCAACGTCGGTCGCCTGCATCCGGACAAGGACCAGGCCACGCTGATTCGCGGTTTTGCCCTGGCGTTGCCCAATCTGCCGACTGACAGCCAACTGGTCATTATGGGCAAGGGGCGTCTGGAGGAGGATCTCAAAGAGCTGAGCAATGAGCTGGGGATCGGCGATCAGGTGCTGTTTTTGGGCCAGGTGCCTGATGCACGCCGCTATTTCAGGGCCTTTGACGTGTTTGCGTTGAGCTCTGATCACGAACCGTTTGGCATGGTGCTGCTTGAGGCTATGGCTGCCGGTGTGCCGTTGCTGGCAACGGCCTGTGGCGGTGCCAAAGAAGTGGTCGAGGGCGTGGGGATTTTGTTCCCGCTGGGCGATGCCGAGCATCTGGCCCAGGGCCTGCAGCACCTGGCTCAACTCGATGATGAGCAGCGCATGGCTTGCGCCGAACTGATGCTTGAGCGTTTGCACGAACGTTTTAGTGATCGGGCGGTGCGCAATACCTTCTGGCACTTGGCGCAAGTCACCGACCTGATTGCGGAGTCCTGATGCTCAATCGATTTCAAGGCTGGCGTGAGCGCGGCTGGAGCGTTGTGGATTCCGGCACTTATGCCGATGCCTGGCAGCGTTTTGGCGGCAGCGTCGCTACCCACCCGATGGTCGTTGAACGTCTGGCGCAGTTGGCCGGTATTCCTGTGCGTTATCTTGCCTGGGAGCAGGACGGCAAGCTGAAGGCGGCGATCCCGACCTGGGGGCGCGATCTGGCCTTGTCCAAGGATGTGCTCAAGCGTCATGGCAAAAAAGGTCTGTTCGATCTGGGCAACGCCGAGCTGATCCTGCCCGCAGCTGCGGATGCAGCGGCGCCTTTGCGTCATCGAGCACGCTACCTGTCGCAGCTCAATGAGGGCCGTTTCAGCAATCTGCTGCCGCAAGCCGAGCAGTTGGCGATGGCTCGCACGCCGGAAGAACTGTCGAAAAAATTCCGCTACAACCAGCGCCGCGAACTGCGTTTGCTGGAGGAGGCGGGTGGGGTAGTGCGCCCGGTTTCGGAGTTTTCCAGCGTTGAGCTGGCAAGCATTTATTGCGATCTGTTTTTGCGCCGCTGGGGCTTTGTTGCCACAGGGGCCGAGCGGATGGCCGAGGTCATCGAACTGTTGCGCGAGCTGTTGATCGGCTCGGTGATTTTCCTCAACGATGCGCCGATAGCGATTCAATTGGTGTACCGCGCTGAGTCGCCCGAGTGGATCAGTGTCGAGTACGTCAATGGCGGTGTTGACCCTCAGACCCGTGAATTCAGCCCTGGCAGCGTGTTGAGTTTTATCAATACCCAATCTGCCTGGGAGCAGGCCCGCAGTCTCAACAAGCCTTTGCGCTTCTCGTTCGGCCGCGCCGACCGTGAATACAAAGAGCGTTGGTGCAACCCGGTGCCCGTGTTCAAAGTCTGAAACACAAATCTTGTAGGTGCGGACTTGCTCGCGATGGTATCACTGCGTTTTTTAACATCCCGCAGTGCCTGCATCGCGAACAGGTTCGCTCCCACGAGAGATCAATCACAAGAGCCTAGCCATGAGCCAACCCGCCTCGCGCAAACAGCAACTTCTCAAGCGTCATCGGCGCAACAAGCGTATTGGCCTGCTGATCGGCCTGCTGGTGCTGATTGCCAGTGGCGTGTTGCTGGCCTGGTGGTTGCCGCCGGTGTTGGCGGTGCTGGGCTGGGTGGCCCATGAAGCATGGTTTGCCGATCATCTGTTCTATTCGCCCAAGGACGATTACCAGTACAGCTTCCCGGCCGGCAGCGAGCAGCCGGCGGTGCGCCTTGAGGGCGACAAGCTGGTAGCGGAGCACCCGCTGCAACTGGCAGGAGATGAAACCCTGATCCTGGAGGTCAAGGTTAAAAGTGGCTGGCTGGGACGCTTTGTTGACCCGTATGTGCAACTGTCGGGTGGCGAGTCGGCGGACCGGCAAACTTTCGAGCGTGGCGTGAATGGCCAGCGCTACCTGAACGTGAGTGGTTGTGCGCAGGCGCTGGTCGCGGGGCAGTTGCGTGTGCGCGGGCGCTACTGCCGCGTTTTGGGCCAACCTGAACTGCGGATTTTCCGTCAACCCGATTATCGCCAGCAGCGGATCATGGTTGTCGCACCCCACGCCGATGATGCTGAGCTGGCCGCGTTTGGCCTGTACAGCCAGGCCAAAGAAGCCTGGATCGTGACCCTGACCGCTGGCGAAATCGAAGCCGGGCATTATCAGCAAATGGGCCTGCCACGGGCAGAGGCCGCCCGCCTCAAGGGCCGTTTGCGCGCCTGGGACAGCATGGTCGTACCGCGCTGGGCCGGGGTGCCTGAAGCCCATTGCGCGCAATTGGGTTATTTTTGCCTGCAATTGCCCGCCATGCAGGGCGCTCCCGATCAGCCGATGGCCTCGCGCGAGGCCGATTTGAGCGACATTCGCGTATTCCGCCAATTCAACCTGTTCCCGTTGCCCGCCGATCAGGACGGCGCGCCGACCTGGCATAACCTGCTGGCCGACTTGCGTGCATTGATTCTGCGCGCGCGCCCTGAAGTGATCGTGCTTCCGCACCCGTCAATCGACCCGCACCCGGACCATATCTGTGCCCATGACGCTGTCATCGAGGCCCTTGAAGGCCTGGAGTGGCAGCCGACCACGGTGCTCGGCTACGCCAACCACCTGCATGACAACGATCGCTGGCCGATGGGTAACAGCGGTGACGGCATTGCCTTGCCGCCGGTGTTCGATGCCACGCTCAGCCTGCGCCCTTGCAGCCTGCCGTTGAGCCTTGCACAGCAACGCGACAAGGCCATGGCGCTGGGGATGATGCATGACCTGCAGCCACGGGCTGCGCTCAAGCGCAGGATTAGACGATCGATACAGCAACTCCTGGCAGGCAGAAAGCCATCGCCTTATGGCGAGAATGAGTTTTTCCGCAAGGCCGTCAGGCGTCATGAGCTGTTTTGGCAACTAAAATAATAAGCACATATAAAAAGCGGTCATAGCATTGACCCTAATCTCGACCTTTACATTGAGTTCCCTGTGATAAAACCATCACCGCGTATTTTATTTGTGATCCCGTACTTCGGCCGCTGGCCGTTCTGGATGCCGTTTTTCCTAGAAAGCTGTCGGCACAATCCCGATATTAACTGGCTATTTTTCAGCGACTGTGGGGTACCTGAAAATCTGCCGGCCAATGTGACCGTTGAATCGATCAGCTTTACCGACTATTGCCGTAAGGTTTCTGAGCGCCTGAAGATCAATTTCGCACCCAAAGAGGCTTATAAACTGTGCGATATCAAGCCGGCGTTGGGCTATATCCACGAAGATCGTCTGCAGGGCTATGATTTCTGGGCCTTCGGCGATATTGATCTGGTGTACGGAGACCTGCGCAGTTATTTCACCGCCGAGCGGCTGGCCCGCTATGACCTGTTTTCAACCCACGAACGCCGGGTCGCGGGGCATTTGTGCCTGATGCGCAATACGTCATGCAAGCGCGAGCTGTTCATGCGGATAAAGGACTGGCAGCAGCGCTTTACTGACAATCAGCATCATGCGCTGGATGAAGGTGCCTTCAGCCGGATCTTCCTGTGGCGCAAGAACCTGCCCAAACCGCTGTTCGAGCTGGTGGGCAAGTTCAACCCGCTGCGTCGCACCAGTGAGTTTACCGAGGCCTTCAGTACCCCCGGCGGCTGCATTAAGTGGCATGACGGCACGGAAAATTTCCCGGGCAAGTGGTTCTGGAAAAACGGCATATTGAAAAACGATCGTGACGGCGATCACACCTTTCCTTACTTTCACTTCGTGTGTTGGAAGCGTAACGAGTGGGCCAAGCTGCCTGCTCCCGATCCAGTTGCAATCCAGCGTCTGGCGGCAGAGCCTGCCTGGGTTATTGATGCCACCGGATTTCACCGGGGAGAGTTATGAAGCGTTCCAAGGTTTTGCAATTGCAGCCCGACTACAACGTCAAGTCCCATGACTTTGCCGACCTCGCCGAGCAGATCGTACGCGCATTGCCCCGTGAGCATTACGAGATCACGGCGGCCTTTTTGCGTGGGCGCCCGGGGCCGGGCGAGCCAGTGAGCAAGGCCGACCACTCGGTGTATTTCGAGTTCAGCGACAAGTCGCTCAAGGGCATGCGGTTGCGCGCCATGTGGGCGTTGTACAAGTTCTGCCGCAAAGAGCAGTTTGATGTGGTGATCTGCAACCGCTTCAAGCCGGTGAACATGATGCTGCAGCTCAACCGCTGGCTGAAAATCCCGCTGTGCGTGGGTATTTCCCACGGGTTTGGCGAGTACGACCGTTTTTACCGGCGCAGCCAGGCCAAGCGCCTGATCGACAAGCACTGGCGCTTTGTCGGCGTGTCGCCTGCGGTCAAACAGTACCTGCTGGACTGCCAGTGCGGTTTCACCGTCGCCAATACTTACGCGATCACCAACGCCATCGATATCGAGCAGGCCGAAGCCCTGCAGCTGCCACGCCAGCAGGCGCGTGAAAAGCTCGGCCTCGATCAGGATGCGCGGATGATCGGCGCGCTGGGACGTCTGGTGCCTATCAAGGGCCACCGCTTTTTGCTGCAAGCCTTCGCGGCATTGAAAGACAAATACCCGAACGCGCAATTGGCCATTATTGGTGCCGGCCGCGAGGAGTCGCGTTTGCGCGAGCAGATCGGGCAACTGGGGCTCGATGGTCGTGCGCATTTGTTGGGCTTCCAGGAGAACGCCCTGCAGTACGTGCGTGCTTTTGATATCTGGACCATGCCTTCACTGGCCGAAGGCCTGGGGCTGGCGCTGCTCGAAGGCATGAGTGGGCACTTGCCGGTGATCGCCAGCAATGTGCCGGCCATGCTGCCGCTGATTGAAGGGGCGGGTGGCCTGGCGGTGAAGCCCAGCGACGTGGCAACGCTCACCGCAGCGCTGGACGAGTACCTGGCCCTGTCGGACGACGCTTTGCGAGCCAAGGGCGAGCAGGCGTTCCGCTACTTGCAGCAAAACCACGACATTGAGGTATTCCGCCAGGAGTATCTGGACCTGATCGACTCGGGCCTGCGCCAGGCCCGTAAGGAACACCCATGACTGACTTGCAACCCCTGGTGACGGTGATCATCGCCTCCTACAACCACGGGCCCTACATAGAACAAAGCATCCAGAGCGTTCTGGATCAGACTTATCCCAATATCGAATTGCTGGTGATCGATGACGGCTCGCCTGATGACAGCGTGGAGCGTATCCAGCGTTTGCAGGCGGTACATGGTTTCGACTTTCGAGTGCAACAGAACCAGGGCCTGACCAATACCCTCAATGGTGCGATTGCCCGGGCCAAGGGCAGCCTGATCGTGCCCTTCGGTTCCGATGACATCATGATGCCGGACCGTATCGCGGTGCAGGTTGCCTACATGGATGGCAAGCCGGAAGTAGGTATTTGCGCGGGCAATATCGAGTTGATCGATGCCAATGGCAACCTGTTCCCGGAAAAACGCCAGCGCCGTGATGTACCGTTCCGGCGCCTGGACTTCGATGACATGTTCCTGGAGCGCAAACCGTATCCGCCTGCGCCGACCCTGATGATCCGCCGTGAAGCACTGGACAAGGTAGGGGGGTTTGACCCGAGCATTCGCCTGGAAGACTTGTATATCGAGCTGAAGATTACCCATGCAGGGTACTTTATCGACGGCCTGAACGTGGTGATGGCGCGCTATCGCAAGCACGCGACCAACTCGTACAAGAACCACCGGTTCATGATCGACAGCATTCTGCGCATTTATGCCCAGTTCAGCGATCACCCGCTGTACGACGAGGTGCGCTACAAGTTCCTCAATTCCATGTTCCTGAAAACGGCCAACCGCAATCGTGCCCTGGCTCGCGAGCTGTTGGCGCAGATTCCGTTCAAGCGCTGGACGGGCAAAACCTGGCGTGGGCTGGGGCGGCTGTATTTCTCACCCCTGGAAAAAGACTGACGGCGTGCGAGGGGTTATTCCGGCTCGACCTGTGAGGTTGTCCGGGTACGCCGGCGCAGTCGGCGCACAACCCTTTTGCCTGCGGCCATGCCCGGCTTCTCGATGTAGAGGAAGCTCAGGCTGCTGAGCACAATCAGCAGGCAGCTGCTCAGGGCCGCCAGCAGCAGGAACACCAGCGGCTCTCTGGTATCCAGTGGCAGCCCCAGTGGCAGGCGTTGCAACATCAGCCAGATCAGGAAGCCGTGTAACAGGTAGGTGCTGTAGCTGATTTCACCCATCCAGCGAATGCTGCGCTTGGCCAATGCGCCAAACAGCGTATGCCCGGAGGCGATGATCGAGAACGCCAGGGTAAGCAACAGCAGCGGGAAGAACGCAAAGCTCTTGCGGAACAGGGTCAGCACGGCCATCAGCACAACCAATGCAATGACCCCTGCAACGGGCGTCCGGCTCCAGGCCAGCAGCCTGGGCGTGCGTACCCAGTACGCCGCGGCCACGCCACCGAGAAAGCTCATCAGAATGTGCTTTTTCAGCGAGTGCTCCCAACCTACCACCTGATACAGCGCATAGATGGCGATCAGGCACAGTGCAGTCTGTCGCCAGTCGCTGCGGTACAGAAACACCATCCCGAACAGCGGCAACGCCATATAGAAGAACACTTCGTAGCTCAGGGTCCAGGTGACGTTGGCAATCAGCCCGCCGGTTTGCGGGAATTGATTGATGTCCGGGCGATCAAAAAACAGCCAGGCCAGTATCTGGCCGGCAATCTCCAGCGGGGTGTCCTTGAGTGTCCAGTCCTGGATGTAGAACACGCTGACAATCACCAGCAGCATCAGCGGCAAATATAGCGGGTACAGGCGGAAAACCCGGGACACGGCGAAGGCCAGCCAGTCGTATTCACGGCCTTTCTCGAGCAAACGCCCCCAGAACAGAAAGGCCGTGATCATGAAAAACAAGGCCACGCTGGCCAGGCCGATCTGGGCGTAGAACCGGGTCGAGGGCATTTCAAATGCCCCGGTATGCAGGAACACCCAGGTAATGGCGGTATGGTGAATGAACACACCAAAGGCCAAATAGCCGCGCAAGCCATCAACACTGCTATAGCGGCCTTGAGCTGAGTGCTCCAGATTGCGCTGGATGGTCGGCGACCACCGCAGCAGCAATGCTGACGTCATGATCGCCAGGCCATAGGCCAGCACCGCCCACAAGGGGTTACTGCTGTCCAGGCTCAAGGTGCGTTGGTTTGAGCAAGTGCCATAACCTGGTTGCGCAGGCTTGTAACGGCAGGGGCGGGAGCCAGGGTGGCATAACCTTGCAGCAGTTCGGGCAGTTGCTCTTCGAACAGCCAGCGACGGTCTTCGGGGTAGCGTTGCATATGCCGCAAGTTGCGCTGGCGCAGGGCTATGCGCAGTGCCGAAGGATAAAGATGCATGTCGGCGATATCGATCAGGGCGAACTCGCCATCGTCCATCAACAACACATTGCCCAAGTGCAGTGAGCGGAAGTAAACGCCCTTGTCATGCAGGATCGCCAGGAACTTGCCGAAGCGCTCGACCAGGGCCTGGCGCATGGCCGGCGAACCCATCGACTGCATGACCTGGCGCAGGGTCTGGCCGGGCAGTGGTTGGTACAGCACGGCAGTGCTGCCATTGCGCAACTGAAACAGGTCGAGGATTTTCGGCGCGGGAATGCCCATCGCCTGCAAGCGCTCACTGTTGACGGCAAAACGTTCCGAATAAGGGTTGAAGCTGCCCGAGGTATAGCAGCGGCGTGCGCGGAACAACTTGAGGAAGTTGCCGTTTTGCAGGCGCAGCACCTTGGGGCCCAAGCCATCTTCTTCAATCACCTGGGCATGGCTGGCAAGGGTATTGAAGGCGGCATCGGACAGGCGGTGAACCGGCCTGTCGCGCAGGGTCTTGAGGCGCAGGCCGATATTCAGTGCGGCGATCAGGGCCAGCGGGATCCACAGCAGATACCAGTGTTCCTTGGGGCGCGAGATGATCCCTCCACCCTCGGTCAGGCCGGCACCGATACCGTATACCAGCCAGGCGGAGGCCAGGATGAACAACGGCTGCACGCGGTGACGCCAGCTGCTGTACAGGCCCCAGGCCTGCATGAACAACCAGGGCAGCAGGCCGAGCAAACCGACGTAGAAAAGTACCCCCAGGAAAAAATTATGGGGCTCGCTCAGGGGGTACTCGGGGTGCTCGGACAGCGTCAGGGACAAGTGCGCGTCATAGCCATGGCCGATCCACGGGTTTTGCGCGATCAAGTCCAGCGCCATTTGCCACAGTTCAAAGCGGAACGAGCTGCCACGGCCGACGAGCATGTCCCAGAACAGTGCCGCCACCACCACGCTGCCGATGGCCAGCATACTTATTAGGGCCAGCGAGCGCCGGTTCCAGCAGATGAAGCTGAGCCAGACCATAGCCATCACGATGGCCACCAGTGGAGTTCTGGAACCGGTGGCGATCAGCGCGACGAACATGATGACAAAGGCGGGAATGGCCACAAACAGGGCTGGCGGGCGCTTGCAGGTCATGCCCAGGGTTAGCCAGTAGATGCAAAAGAACCCGAATGCGTGGGAGCTGAGCAGCGGATTGTCGAACGCACCGGCTCCGATCATCCGCAGTTGCGGATCATGGTTGGGGTAGAACATGTACAGGTTGTACAGGGTCGCGACCAGGGCAATGACTGCGGCACCAAAAATGACCGGCTGCAGGCTGTCACTGCGGTATTTGACCAGCAATGTACCGCCCGCGAACAGCATGAACAGGTGCAGCGGGGGTTTGAACAGGCCGAGAATGCTCTCCTCGGTGTTGCTCCAGATCAGGCTGACCATGGCCCAGGCAGCAAACAGCAGGAAGCCTGCGATCAACGGTTCACGCAAGATGTCCCGGAGTTCTTTGGGCCGCAAGACAAGGGCAATCAGGGTCGGAATGCTGAACAGCCCGTAATACAGTTTGTGATGCAGGCTTCGTCCAGGCAGAAAATAAAGGTCGGATAAAAGTAATAAAAGGCCGACAGGCAGCAGCCATAGGCAAATGAAATCAAACACCCGTTGTTTTGAATAATTTAAGTAGCTCAATTGCATGCTGAAAGGTTCGTTCCAGATTTTGGACGGCCATACTAGCGCACTGGCCCTGTAGTGTCGTTTTTACTGCCCCACGAGGCCGGGCTACAAGCGGCAGTCAGTACACCAGAGAAGCTGTGATAAAGTCAGCTTCCTTTTTTACTAACCGCCGCGTGATATGACCGAATCCAGCCCCAGCACAAGCGAATCGAGCTTGAAGATATATCTGCGCCTGCTCAGCTATGTCCGGCCTTATGTCGGCCTGTTCCTGCTGAGTATCGTCGGGTTTCTTATTTTCGCTTCGACCCAGCCAATGCTTGGTTACATCCTCAAGTATTTCGTCGATGGCCTGTCCAATCCGGACGCAGTGCTGTTTCCTTCCGTTCCCTATTTGCGTGATCTGCGCCTGTTGCAGGTCGTGCCGATCCTGATTGTGTTGATCGCCGCATGGCAGGGCCTGGGGTCCTTCCTGGGCAACTACTTCCTGGCCAAGGTCTCCCTGGGCCTGGTACACGACTTGCGGGTTCAGCTGTTCAACAACCTGCTGGTCTTGCCCAACCGCTATTTCGACAAGCACAACTCGGGCCATCTGATCTCCCGTATTACCTTCAACGTGACCATGGTCACCGGTGCTGCCACCGATGCGATCAAGGTGGTGATCCGTGAAGGCATGACAGTCGTGTTCCTGTTTGGCTCGTTGCTGTGGATGAACTGGCGCCTGACGCTGGTTATGGTCGCGATCTTGCCACTGATTGCGGTCATGGTGAGCACAGCCAGCAAAAAATTCCGCAAGCAAAGCAAGAAGATTCAGGTTGCGATGGGTGACGTAACCCACGTTGCCTCGGAAACCATCCAGGGCTACCGCGTTGTGCGCAGCTTTGGCGGTGAGGCGTATGAGCGCAAGCGCTTCCTGCAGGCGAGCCAGAGCAACACCGACAAGCAACTGCGCATGACCCGCACCGGGGCTATCTATACCCCGATGCTGCAACTGGTCATCTATGTAGCTATGGGCATCCTGATGTTCCTGGTGCTTTACCTTCGTGGTGACTCGTCGCCTGGCGACATGATCGCCTACATCACCCTGGCCGGCCTGTTACCCAAGCCGATTCGTCAGCTGTCTGAAGTCAGCTCGACGATCCAGAAGGGTGTAGCGGGTGCCGAAAGCATCTTTGAACAGCTGGATGAGAAACCGGAGGTCGATACCGGCACTGTTGAGCGCGACCACGTCACTGGCCGTCTGGAAGTGCGCAATCTGAGCTTCACCTACCCGGACACCGACCGTCAGGTGCTCAGGGACGTGAGCTTTTCGGCCGAACCGGGGCAAATGGTGGCATTGGTGGGGCGTTCCGGCAGTGGCAAGTCGACATTGGCGAACCTGATTCCGCGTTTCTATCACCACACAGCGGGCGAAATTCTGCTCGATGGTGTTGAAATCGAAGATTACCGTCTGCTCAACCTGCGCCGTCATATTGCCCAGGTAACCCAGCATGTGACCCTGTTCAGCGATACCGTGGCCAACAATATTGCCTACGGTGACCTGGCGGGTGCCCCGCGTGCCGACATCGAAAAAGCCGCGCGTGATGCTTACGCGATGGACTTTATCGAGCAATTGCCACAAGGCCTGGACACCCAGGTCGGTGAGAACGGCGTGCTGCTTTCCGGCGGTCAGCGTCAGCGTCTGGCAATTGCCCGGGCGTTACTCAAAAACGCACCGCTGCTGATCCTGGATGAGGCCACCTCGGCGCTGGATACCGAGTCCGAGCGCCATATCCAGGCGGCACTCGACCACGTCATGAAAGGTCGCACCACGCTGGTGATCGCTCACCGGCTGACCACCATCGAGAAAGCCGATCTGATTCTGGTGATGGATCAGGGCCAGATTGTCGAGCGCGGTACCCATGCCGAGCTGATGGCGCAAAACGGTTACTACGCACGCTTGCACTCGATGGGGCTTGATGCGCCTGAGGTCTCCGGCGATATCGCCTGAGGCCTATACTGATACCTGTGGAGGCAGGCCTGCCTCCACGGGGAATCTTCATCTTGAGTCTTGTAGCTCATGTCTGATTCTCATTCGCTGCGATTAATACCGTGAACTGACCTGCGTTCACCCTGTGTTAATATCGCGCCCCTGTTCATTTTGTATGTGGGTTGTCCATGAAGTTGTCCATGCCGCGATTCGATCAAGCCCCTGTCTTGGTGGTAGGCGATGTCATGCTCGACCGTTATTGGCATGGCGGGACCTCACGGATTTCCCCTGAGGCGCCGGTGCCGGTGGTCAAGGTCGAGCAAATCGAAGACCGCCCGGGCGGCGCTGCCAACGTTGCGCTCAACATCGCTGCACTGGGCGCGCCTGCCTCGCTGGTGGGGGTGACCGGCGACGACGAAGCCGCCGACAGCCTGGCCAACCGGCTCAAGGGTGCGGGTGTTCGTGCACTGTTCCAGCGTATTGCGCACCAGCCGACCATCGTCAAGCTGCGGGTCATGAGCCGTCACCAGCAATTGCTGCGTATCGATTTCGAAGAACCGTTTGCCACCGACGCCCTGGCGTTGGGCGCTGAAGTTGAAAACCTGCTTGAAGGCATCAAGGTGCTGGTGCTGTCCGACTACGGCAAGGGTGCCCTGAAAAACCATCAGGTGCTGATCCAGGCCGCACGTGCCAGGGGCATTCCGGTGCTGGCCGATCCCAAGGGCAAGGATTTCTCGATCTACCGTGGCGCCAGCCTGATTACGCCAAATCTCAGTGAGTTTGAAACCATCGTCGGTGGTTGCACCGACGAGGCCGACCTGGTGGCCAAGGGCGCCAAGCTGATGGCAGATCTGGACCTGGGTGCCTTGCTGGTGACCCGTGGCGAACATGGCATGACCCTGTTGCGTCCGGGCTTTGCCGCCATGCACCTGCCGGCCCGTGCCCGAGAAGTGTTTGACGTAACAGGGGCTGGCGATACCGTCATCTCAACCCTGGCCGCAGCCATTGCTGCCGGTGAGGAACTGCCCCACGCCGTGGCCCTGGCCAATCTGGCGGCGGGTATTGTGGTCGGCAAGCTGGGTACGGCAGCCATAAGTGCGCCGGAACTGCGTCGGGCGATCCAGCGCTCAGAAGGGTCGGAGCGTGGTGTGCTGAGCCTCGATCAGCTGTTGCTGGCCATCGAAGATGCGCGGGCGCACAACGAAAAAATCGTCTTCACCAATGGTTGTTTCGATATTTTGCATGCCGGGCATGTGACCTATCTGGAGCAAGCGCGGGCCCAGGGCGATCGTTTGATCGTTGCAGTCAACGATGATGCTTCGGTGAGCCGCCTCAAAGGCCCGGGTCGTCCGATCAACAGTGTGGACCGTCGCATGGCGGTACTGGCCGGTCTGGGCGCCGTGGACTGGGTGATCAGCTTTCCTGAAGCCACGCCGGAAAATCTGCTGGCTCAGGTCAAGCCTGACGTGCTGGTCAAAGGCGGTGATTACGGCATCGATCAGGTGGTTGGCGCCGATATCGTGGCCGCCTATGGCGGTACGGTTAAAGTGTTGGGGCTGGTTGAAAACAGCTCGACCACAGCCATTGTCGAGAAAATTCGCGGTCAGTGATCGACCGCACACCCCCTGTGGGAGCGGGCTTGCTCGCGATCGGGTCGACTTGGTCTAACTGAAAAACCGAGTTGTCTGAATCGCGAGCAAGCCCGCTCCCACATTTGTATCTAAGACTTTTTCACCACCTTCCTGAATATCTGCCGCGCCTTGCCGGTCAGGCGCTTGAACCGTGACTCGGGTTTGGGCGGGGTCAAACCCTGTTGCCGAACCCAATCCTTCCAGCGAATCCGCTCGTCATGGACCACCCAGCCGTCCTGCGGTGCAAAGCTCTCGGCCAGCCGCACGCCACGGGTACTGGCAGGTTGCAGGCGGTCTTTGCTCAGGGTGTATAACTCGGCGCAGGGCCGGCCTTCCGTGAGCGGGATCAGGTACAGATCCGGGCGCTTGCGGTCCAGCCGCGCTACCAGTTGATCCCCTTCAAGCCGCTCTTCGACATGGAAAAGGCTCAGGGACTTGGCCTCTTTGGGCACTTCCAGACGCAGGTCGTAAATCAGTTGCAGCGATGCTGTCGGCAAGTGCACGTAGGTCCGTGGCCGCTCCAGCAAGGGCTGGCTGCCACAGCTTACAGGCCGTGTCGCACCGGACAGGGGGGTCAGGCGAAAGGGCATGGCCTCGCGGTAATGCAGCGCGGCGGCGTAGGGCGCAGGCAGCCATGTTTCATTGAACCGCCCGCTCAGCCAGCCTTCGGGGGTTTCCAGCAGGCACTCTTCGGCAATCTCCTGGATGGCTGTGTGCAGGGGCAGGCTGACCTCGTGGGCTGGCACGTAACCAGAGATCAGCTTGAGCACCACATCGCCCCGATCCTGACGACGCTGACGTACCAGCACCCAGTAGTCGCGACCTTGCCAACTCATGGTCAGTCGCACGGATACGCCAAGGTTGGCCAGCTCCAGCGAAAAACGCTCATTATCGGCAACCTTGACCGGGCGGCGCTTTAGCAGGGTCTGCGCGAAGTTCAACGGCATGCCGATGCTTTGATAGCTCAAGCCCTCTGGCGTGGCTTCGACAAATAACGGCAGGGTTTTGAAGTCGCTGGGGTTCTTGCGGATCAGCATGCGCGGCATGTCGGCTCCTCCTTGCGTCGGGGTCGGCCGCGTCGGCGGCTTCAGGTTTTACGCAGAACCTGCGCAACGGTCGCCACGTTATGGGCCAAGTGCAGCGGATTGATGGTGCCGACAATAGCACTGGCAACCCCGTGATGGCCAAACACCAGTTCGAAGCTGGCGCGCACCGGATCGACCCCAGGGCTCAAGCACACATGCCCGCTGGCCAGCGCCTTTTTAACCAGAATGGCCTTGCCGTGGGCCGCGGCGTAATCGATCACCGGCCGCTCGGCCTGTTCATTGAGGTTGTAGGTGACCATCGCGCAATCACCGGTTTCCAAGGCCTTGAGCCCTCCTTCAACGGTTTTGCCCGACAAGCCGAAACCGCGAATCTTGCCCTCGCGTTTGAGTTCGGCCAGGGTCTCGTAGGCCTCGCACTCATTGAGAACCGCAAGGTCATTGCCGTCAGAGTGCACCAGCACCAGATCGATAAAGTCCGTTTCAAGACGTTGCAGGCTGCGTTCCACCGAGCGCCGGGTATGTGCGGCGCTGAAATCATGACTCGACTGGCCGTCGACAAACTCTTCGCCGACCTTGCTGACGATCACCCAGTCCTGGCGCTGACCACGCAATAGCGGGCCAAGGCGTTCTTCACTGCGGCCATAGGCGGGGGCGGTGTCGATCAGGTTGATGCCCAGATCGCGGCTGAGCTTGAGCAGCATCTGCGCTTCGTTATCATCCGGAATCTTGAAGCCGCTGGGGTACTTGACCCCCTGGTCGCGACCCAGCTTGACGGTGCCCAGCCCCAGTGGCGAAACCAGCAGGCCGGTACTGCCCAGCGGGCGATGGAAGTCGTGCAGGGTTGGCTGGCTCATGGCAACAGTTGCTCCCACGCGGTTTTTCCCAGGGGTGGACGTGGCAGCGGAGGGAGGGCCGGTGCATTGCCCGGTTTGATTCCGTCGTGCTCCAGCGCTTGCAGCACCCGGTCAGAGAAGTCCGGTGCCAGTGCCAGCTTGGTCGGCCAGCCGACCAGCAGACGGCCCTGGTCCGAGAGAAAAGCGTTGTCCGGGCGTACCAGCCCCGACTGCGCAGGCTCGGCACGGTTGACCCGCAACGTGGCCCACTGCGCCTGGCTCAGGTCAACCCAGGGCAGCAGGTTGCCCAGCTCTTTTTTCGCCACGGCGATTTGCTCGGCAGGTTCGCGGGCCACGCCATCGGCTTCGGCGATATCACCGCCCAGATACCACACCCACTCGCCATTGGCCGCGGGGTGAGTGGTTACCGTAATGCGTGGCTTGGGCCCACCGCCCAGGCAGTGGGCGTACAGCGGCTTGAGGCTGGGCCCCTTGACCAGCACCATATGCAGCGGGCGCAGTTGCTGGGCCGGAACGCTGATGCCGACACTGGCCAGCAGCTCGGCATTGCCGCCACCTGCACTGAACACAATACGCTGGGCGTGAATCTCCAGACCGTCGACCCGCAGGCCAATCAGTTCGTCGTTGTCAAACAGCGGTTCAATCACCTTCCCGGCCAGCAGGCCATCCCCCGCCAACTCCGCCAGACGCTCGATCAGGCTCGGGACGTCGACTACCAGCTCCGCCAGGCGATACACCTTGCCTTTGAAACGTGGATCTTGCAGGGCCGGGGGCAACTGGTCGCCCTTGACCTGATCGACCCGGCCACGCACGGCCTTGCTGGCAAAAAAGCTGGTGAGGTTGCCCGCGAGGGTGCCCGGCGACCACAGGTAATGGGCTTCGGAAAGAAGGCGCACACCACTCAGGTCGAGTTCGCCGTCGCCGGCCAGGGCTTCGCGCCAGCGGCGCGGCATATCGGCGATGGCTTCGGACGCCCCGGTCAGGGCACCGTGCAGCGCATATTTGGCGCCGCCATGAATGATGCCTTGAGATTTCACACTCTGCCCGCCCCCCAGGCTTTCACGCTCGATCACAATCGTGGAGAAGCCCTGGCGACGCAGGCGGGCATTGAGCCAAAGGCCGGCAACCCCAGCGCCGACAATCAGCACGTCGGTGGAAATAACAGATGGCATGGGCGACCTCGGCGTTTAAAGACAAAGACCGCAAGTATACAGCCTGATCCACAACCTGGCCTGAGCCTGTAAACCTGCGTAGCAGCTGCCGAAGGAACGAGGTGTGGTGTTTTCGTTGCTGGATTCAATGCCCCGCTGTTTTCGAGAACAGTTGAATCACCACCACCCCCAGCACAATCAGGCCCATGCCGAGCATGGCCGGGATGTCGAGTTTTTGCCCGTAGATAAACAGCGCTGCGACACTCACCATCACAATGCCCATACCCGCCCACACCGCGTAAGCCACGCCCACGGGAATGGTTCGCACCACCAGGGTCAGCATCCAGAATGCCGTGGCGTAACCGGCAATCACCAGGATCAGCGGCAGCGGTGTGCTGAAACCCTTGATCGCTTTCATGGAGACGGTGGCGATGACTTCGGCGCAAATGGCAATGGCCAGGTAATAGTAGGCGTTCATGGTGGAGTCCTGAGTGTGGAGCGGGGCAATTTAGCAGCAAGGCATTCTAGTAGTTGTGAAAGTGTGTAGTGCGTTCTGGTTGCGACAGGGTAGGGAGTATTCGGTGCCATCATCGTGAATACTTTTTCAAGTAAACTCCGCACCCATGAATAGAACTCTCTACACCTTGCTGTTTCATCTGGGGCTGCCACTGGTGGCGATTCGATTGTGGCTGCGGGCGCGCAAGGCGCCCGCTTATGCCCGGCGTATTGGTGAGCGTTTCGCCTTGAATCTGCCGACCCTGCAGCCGGGGGGGATCTGGGTGCATGCGGTCTCGGTGGGCGAGAGCATCGCTGCCGCGCCGATGATTCGTGAGCTGCTAAAACGTTACCCACAGCTGCCAATCACAGTGACGTGTATGACACCCACCGGGTCCGAGCGGATCCAGGCGCTGTTCGCGAATGAGCCGCGTATTCAGCATTGCTACCTGCCTTACGACTTGCCGTGGGCGGCCGCGCGCTTTTTGAATCGCGTGCAACCCAAACTCGCGGTCATCATGGAAACCGAGTTGTGGCCCAATCATATCCATCAGTGTGCCAAGCGCGGCATACCGGTGGCGCTCGCCAATGCCCGCTTGTCGGCACGCTCGGCCAAGGGCTATGGCCGCTTCGCCCGCCTGACCCGGCCCATGCTGGAAGAAATGAGCCTGATTGCGGTGCAGACCGAAACCGAAGCCGAGCGCTTTCGTCAATTGGGTGCACGACCTGAGTGCGTTGAGGTCACCGGCTCGATCAAGTTTGACCTGACCATCGACCCCCAGCTGCTGGTCGATGCCCGGGAGCTGCGTGAGCAGTGGCAGGCTCTGGCTCGCCCGGTATGGATTGCAGCCAGCACCCACGAGGGGGAGGACGAGATTGTGCTCGCGGCCCATCGGCAATTGCTTGGCCATTACCCCAATGCGTTGCTGATGCTGGTGCCTCGGCACCCGGAGCGCTTCAATCAGGTATTCGAGCTGTGCCAGCGCGAAGGGTTTGCCACGGTGCGCCGTTCCAGTGGCGAGCCGGTCACCGCAAGTACCCAGGTCATGCTGGGTGATACCATGGGTGAATTGCTGTTTTTGTACGCGCTGGCAGACACCGCTTTTGTGGGGGGCAGTCTGGTTCCCAATGGCGGGCACAACCTGCTGGAACCGGCGGCGCTGGCCAAACCGGTGTTGAGCGGGCCACATCTGTTCAACTTTCTGGAAATCAGCGCGATGCTGCGCGACGCCGGAGCACTGGAAGAAGTGGACGACGCCCAAGGGCTGGCGCTGGCGGTACAGCGCTTGTTCGAGTTGCCGCAAGACGCCCGGCGCATGGGCCAGGCGGGCCTTAAAGTCATGCAGCGCAATCAGGGCGCCTTGCAGCGGTTGCTCGATGGCCTGGGACGGTTGATGTCGCGCTAGTCGGCCAGTGGCAGAAACCAGCGTTCGGCCAGGTCTTTACCAATCTGGCCGCGATGCACGTTTACGATGGCAGGGGCAGTTTTAGCCTTGTCCAGCTGGACGATGTAGCTGAATTTTCGCTGCTCTTTTGTCTTCAAGTGAGCGGCCGTGTAGTTCGCTTTCGGGGTATGGGCCTCGTCATAGTGAAAATGGGCATACCACAGCGGGCTGCCCTGGCGGTCGTTGACGGCGTACTCCTGCATGTAATCCTGCCGCTCACCGGTTAACGGGATGCGCTTGCCTAGCCCCGCTATCTGGACCTGTTTCTCATCAATCAGGTACTGCAGGTTGCCATGGGTCGGCGGCAGTTCGAAGCTCAACTTGATGCGCATCTCCCTGCCTTCCCTGATCATTTTTTGGGCAGCACTGCGCATGCTGTCGATCAGGGTCTGATCGTCCTGGGACCTTGAATCCTCGGCTTGGGTCTGCAGGGCCAAGTGCAGTTCAGTGGCCAGCTTGTCGAGCTTATTGGCTTCGCGAATGAGTTCTTCCTCGACTTCCTGCGGGTAGCGGGTACTCATGCTGTGCACTGTGGCCTTGTGCAGATGCCACTCGGACAAGGCGTAAAGTTTGCGCGCATCACCCTTGATGATATTCAGTGCCCGTGTGCGCGGTGATTCAGTACGCACGGTTTTAATCTCGATCCATTCGTCCTCGTGCTGCAAATAAGTCGACAGTAATTGCTCGTCATAGTCTGAGCGGATTTCAATGACATCACTCAGCCATTCGTTGTCTGCGGGCCGGAGTTCGCCGATCAATTTGCCCTTGCCACGGACATGAATCACTTTTTTGGAGCGACTGCCAGCGGCAGGTGGTGTGCGCTTTCCAGGTCTTTGTGCGGGGGGCTGCGGGGGCGGCTTGATCTCGGCCGCCAGTTGGCGGGTGACATCCTGATAGAGCTCTGTCAGCAACAGACGAAGTTTTTTGAAGTACTCGGGATCCAGTTCATCGGCATACATCAAGCCAATGCCTTCCAGGGCATCCAGCGCCTGGCCGTAGTTCTCCACCAGGCTGTCCAGTACCTCCAGGCGTTTGTCAGCGTCGATTTCCAGAGTATTGAGCTGGTTATGGGTGTGGGTGTGCTCATTGAGCGGGTCAATGGCGCTATCAAGGCTTTCTTCTGTGAGACTGCTTGCGGAGGGGGTGGAGCTGGCCTGTTTCAGGCAGTCGAGCTGAAAACCCTTGAGGGTCAGGCTGGTATGTCCAGCCGCAGGTATTGAACGGGCCAGTTCGGTAGCGGCAGCGATGCCCGCTTCGCCGAAGTTGTACAACTGCTCCAGATAGCCGTCTCTTTGCTCGATACGTTCTATCGTGATCTCGTTGATTGCCACCTGCTCGCGGTTTGACTGTGCATACCCCTGGGGGTCTGCCTGTACCGCGGCCTCGATATCAGCGTCCTCTGCATTGAACTGCGGCCACTTGTTGATCAGGGCTCTTTGTTCGTTTGCCGAGACAACCAGGGAGATGATCCGGTTGTCGAAGGACTTCTCCAGCATGGAAATCACGATCGTTTCGTGAAAGGGGATATCAAGCTTGCTGCGTTCCTCAGCAGTGGCCAGCAATGCCTGGTAACCGCTCAACTCCGCGTGCAGTGCGGTTTTGAGCCTCTCGCGTAAAGCGGCGAGCTGCTCGGCAGTGAAGCGTGGGTCTGCCATTGCACTTCTCAGGGCGCTGTGGGTGATATCAACGGCCTTCTGCCGCGGAGCTTCAAGGGGGTAAAAGTCAGTCAGCTGTGTTTGCAGTTCACTTTTACGCCGGGCTTTTTGCGCTTGCAGGGACGCTATGCGTCTGGAGAGGCCCCCAGCCTGTAAACGCAGGCGGGTGTCTACAAACCAATTACCTTTACCATCCGTTCTCAGGTTCGGGCCAATGCGATTGATATCGGTGCTTGAAGAGATGGCGACATTATCTTCGCTGTCGATGTGCACGGGGTACAGCCCTTCACCGAGCAAGGCGTGCCACTTCTGATCAATTAAATAAAGCCCCTTGAACAGGCCGTCGGGTATCGGAGGCGGTAAAGTTTCGGGTCGCGCCACCTTGAAACTGGCCAACAGCTCGCGTCTGCTGGCAGTCAGGCGATCGCTGGCGCTGGCGATGCCCAAGTCCAGCTCGGTGCTGCGGGCACCAGGCAACTCGCCGGGCAGGGCCACGATGCCCGTGACAATTTTGGGCGGCTCCGGCTCCGGCCAGATTTCGGCGATACGGGCCGGCGCCTGCGCTCGCAAGGCCTTGCTCATTAACCCTTCTGGAAGTGGTGTGAGTTTCTGCAGAGCCGTCTGGGACTGGTGGAACAGCAACATGCCCAGGTTAAGCAATACATCGGCGGCTGCCAGCTCGCGAGTCGCGGCGTCACTGCTGGCAAGAGCGGGGATGTCCTGGCTGGCCAGTTTCGCGACACTCAGCAAACCGCCGGTCAGCATGATGGGGGGTGGCAAGCCCGGCAGCAGCAACAGGCTGTTGAAAATCAGGCTGCCACCTTCCAGTAGCACCCCCCAGCGGCTTTCCGTATTGGACACCGAATCTGTGTTCGCCTGCTCCACCAGCGCCCTGGCATTACAGCCAAAGAGGTACTGCATCAACTGGCCGTTCTGTAGAAATTGCAGTAACTCGTCGCTGCCGTTGGTGGCCAGCCTGGCAGGACCCGGCCGTTCAATCGGAGCGAACTCACTGCCCAAACCGAAGCGCAGGTAATGTGGCTCCTTGAAGCCGCCGTTGTCGTAGATCGGACGGGCAATGTCACTCAACCAGGTCAGTACGCTGGTTTGCAGAGGCGAGGGCTCGACAATGGCGTCCAGCAGTGCGTCGCGGGTGCTGAACTCCAGCAGTGATGGCGAGTAAAAAGGCCGGTACAGCACATGTGGCCCATACTCGACGTTGGCCGGCTCGATGATAAACATGTTGCCCACAATGTCGGGCAGGGCTTCGGGGTGGCGTAGCAGGGCCAAATGACGAATGACCACTGCCAGTCCTTCGACCTGTTGCTCAGCGGCGCAGGTGTGTACCACTGCGGCCACATGGCGGGCGCCCAGCGGGGTCAGGCCATTTTGTTTTTTCAGGCTCAGTTCCAGCGCTTCCATCGGCAGTTGCACGCTGGTTTGAGTGGCGAAAAACCTTTCGCGCACCAGGGCGTCGGGTGTGTTGCTCAACAGTGCGTTTTCAAGATACTTGGGGTACACCCTGCCGATATCGACCTTTTCGATCAGCCCGCCGCGTCGGGTGATGTAGTCGGGCGTCAACCATCCTGGCAGTGGCTCCCCCAGGCGATGGCGCAGGCTGAGTGCACCTTCGGGCCGACCGATCAGATTTTTCAGGGACAGCTCGGTCAGGCTCATGGTGGTGCTCTCCACGATGCCGATGGTCCCGGGCAGGCCGGTGGCGGACAGAAAAGTCAGCTCGATATCATTGGGTGCAAACTGATCCATGCGCTCTTGCATGGGGATATCTTGCTCGAATTGTCGCTGGTCGGCGCGCATTTGCCAGTGCAACGCGTCGGCGGCATAGGTGTGGATGTCGCTGATGCCATACAGGTAGGTCTTGCCTTCGCTGGCCTGTTTGGCGGCATACAGGGCAAGGCTGTAATGGCGATAGCGTGCGATGCTGGCCGCTGACGCGTTATTCAGCCATTCGGGCAAGTGGTTTTTGACCGTTGTAAGGCTCTGCAAGGTGGCTTTGGGCGCGTCGGCAAAGTATGCCGAGGTATCCGTGATGGACCTGTAAACCCTTTGCAGTGCCTGCCAGCCGATACTGGACGGCACTTTTAGCGTGGCTGTGCGTTCAAGTTGCCGGTTCAGAATGGCGGCGGCGCTGGCATCGAAAAAATTACCCTCCAGCTCAAATTGCTTCATGCGAATTTCTTTTACGGTGTACGAGCTGATGATTTTCCTGGCCCAGGCCTGACCCAGTGTGGCCATGCTTTTAAAGGTGAGGGTGTCGCCGTCAGCTTTGCACATCAGCACCTGGTTTCGGGTGACCAGAGCAATCCTTGTATTGAGCCCGGAGTAAACCACCTCAGGATTCAGCAGGGTGGCTTCGAGCCAATAGGCGCGCACAGCGTTCTCGCCATACAGGCGGATACGCTCTTCGAGGTCAGGCGTGGTGATGACCTGGTTGATGGCAGCAAGGGCGGCCGGGTTCAGACCGGTTTGCCGAATTGCACCAATTGTCAGGGTGTCCCGCATCACATCGCTGAGCCACCGCCAGCGGCTGGTGCCGGTATCGGTTTTTTTTGTCCACCACTGGTGCAGTGCATTCTGCAGTCCGACGGGCAGGCGCCAGGGGAGCTCCTTGACCAGGCTTTCGATAACCTGCATATCCAGCTCACCGTCATCGGGCTTGAGCCAGTCGGGGGCGTTATCGGTCAGGTAGTAGGGTTGTGTGTTGACGGGGCTTAAATCCAGCGTGACACCGCTACCCAGGTAATCCAGCACCCGGGGCATGAACGGCTCCAGCGACCAGCCTCCACCGGGCCTGGGCACGGCCAGGCGGGTGCGTTCGAGGCTGATTCGCAGTGAGGGATAGCGCTGTGCAATGGCCGCTGCGAGCATTTGCCGGGCGACCGTTGTGAGTGGGGGCGGGTTGGCGAACTGTGCCCGTACGGCATTTTCGGGCAGGGCGAGGGAGGGCGAGGGGACTGTAGGCATGAGCGTTCCTGTGTTGCGTTCCAGAAGGTCATACGACCGATGCCGTATTAACTTCTGGAGCGTTCAAGGAACGGTGTTAGCTGGATATGTCAGCCAATCAAATTGCGCGAAAGTCAGTTGCCCGGCGAGCGCAGATTGGCTTCGGCGGCCTTGGCCAGGTCCGGTGGCAGAAAGTCCTTGTCCGGGTTGTAGTCGGCTTTCAAATAATGTGACAGCGCTTCCAGATCCCCCGGGTTCAACGTTCCTGCAGCCTGCTTGAGGCGCAGGTTGTCGAGGATGTAGTCGTAGCGACTGTTGTTGTAATCACGTACCGAGTTGTACAGCTGGCGCTGGGCGTCGAGCACGTCGACGATATTGCGTGTGCCCACCTGGTAGCCGATTTCCGTGGCTTCCAGTGCGCTCTGGTTGGAGATGATCGACTGTTTGCGTGCCTGCACCTGTTCAACGTCGGTATTGACCGCACGGTGCAGGTTGCGGGTGTTTTCCACCACCTGGCGGCGCAAGGCTTCACGCTGTTGTTCGGTCTGGTCCAGGCGCGAGTACGACTCGCGCACCTGGGAGCTGGTCAGCCCGCCGCTATAGATCGGGATATTCAACTGCACGCCGATGCTGCGCTGGGACACGTCGCCGCCGTAACGCTGGTTCAGGGCGTTGGGGTTGCTCAAACCGAAAGCGTCGTTGTCGCCGGTTTTGTACTGTGCCACGGCATCGAGGGTTGGCGCATGGCCAGCCTTGCGCTGCTTGAGGGTTTCTTCGGCGGCGTTTACTGCGTAATTGCTGGCCAGCAGGTTGAGGTTCTGCTGCGCGGCGGTGTCTACCCATGACTTGGCGTCATTGGGCATCGGCGGCAGGATCGGCAAGGTGTGACGCATGCCTTCAATCGCATTGTACTGGCGGTTGGTCAGGGTGATCAGCGATTCAAAAGCGTCTTCGACCTGACGCTGGGCCAGCATCCGGTTGGCCCGCGCCGTATCGTAGCTGGCCTGGGATTGCAGCACGTCAGTCTTGTCCGACAGACCCACGTCAAAACGCTCGCGGGACTGGTCCAGCTGGCGCTTGAACGCGGCCTCTTCGGCCTTGGTCGCCGCCAGTGTGTCCTGGGCGCGCAGTACCGAGAAGTAGGCATTGGCGCTTTGCAGAATCAGGTTTTGCTCGGTGGCCGAGAGTTGCAGTGCAGCCTGTTCGTTGATCGATTCGGCGGCTTTCAACTGGAACCAGCGGTCAATCCGGAAAATCGGCTGTGCCAGCGTGGCCTGATAGACCACGGCGCTGCGGGTGGTGGTCAGCGATGGCTGGTCGATGGCCGTGCGCACGTTGCTCGACTCGGCCCCCCCTGACAGGTTGGGCAGCAAGCCAGCACGGGCCTGGGGCACCACTTCCTTTTGCGCCTCGTAACCGGCGCGGGCCGCCGCCAGGTCGGCGTTGTTGTCGACCGCTTCGTGGTAAACGCTGACCAGGCCGTTTTGGCTGGACAATGGGGCGGTGGTTTCCAGCGCCATTGCGCTGGACGCCCAAGACACGGCGATAGCCAGTGATAGTTTGCGCAGCATGAGCGATCCCTAGTTCAAGAATGCGAAAAATGAAAGCCCGAGTCCGACTCGCGGTTTCAAGAAGTAGCGAGTGTAGTAGTGGTGGCACCTTGCAACAATGCCGTTCTTGCGCCTTTTATCACGCCATTGATTGAGGGGTTGGCGTTCTGCCTCACTCTTCTCTAGACTGGGCGCGTTCTTGTCGGGGTGCCTTGCTATGAGGCTGAGATCGAATAATTTCGGATCCCGTTGAACCTGATCAGGTTAACGCCTGCGTAGGGAACAAGATTTCTCGTCTCCCGGCGAGTCCTCTTGAGTGCTGTCCGGGATTGATTGGTCAAAAAATGATCAATCATTCGAGGCCGTCACTCAGCACCCAGTCCTTGGGTGCATCCGTACATTTTTCAGGTTCTCCCTCCGACAATCCGCCTGGATGCAGTCTGGAGAGCCGTGATGAGTACAAAACCAAAAAACGCGATCAATCTCAGTGATTCGGCCAAGGTCGATGAGCAGTCGGTCAAGCCGTTTACCCGCTCGCAAAAAGTCTACGTACAGGGTTCGCGCCCGGACATTCTGGTGCCGATGCGTGAAGTTAGCCTGGATGTCACACCTACCGATTTTGGCGGTGAAGTGAACGCCCCGGTATTGATCTACGACACTTCGGGCCCGTATACCGACCCGTCGGTGCAAATTGATGTGCGCAAAGGTCTGGGCGATGTGCGCTCGGCGTGGATTGACGACCGTGACGACACCGAGCGCCTGCCGGGCCTGAGCTCCAACTTTGGGCAGATGCGCCTTGAAGATGCAGAGTTGACCAAACTGCGCTTCGCCCACGTGAAGAACCCGCGTCGGGCCAAGGCCGGTGCTAACGTCAGCCAGATGCACTATGCGCGTCAGGGCATCATCACCGCCGAGATGGAATACGTCGCCATCCGCGAAAACATGAAGCTGCAGGAAGCCCGCGCCGCCGGTTTGCTTGACCAGCAGCATCCGGGCCACAGCTTTGGCGCCAGCATCCCGAAAGAAATCACCGCCGAATTCGTGCGTGATGAAATCGCCCGCGGCCGCGCCATCATCCCGGCCAACATCAACCACGTTGAGCTGGAACCGATGATCATCGGTCGCAACTTCCTGGTGAAGATCAACGGCAATATCGGCAACAGTGCGCTGGGCTCTTCAATTGAAGAAGAAGTGGCCAAGCTGACCTGGGGCATTCGCTGGGGATCGGACACGGTCATGGACCTGTCCACCGGCAAGCACATTCACGAAACCCGTGAGTGGATCATCCGCAACTCGCCGGTGCCGATCGGTACGGTGCCGATTTACCAGGCGCTGGAAAAGGTCAACGGCGTGGCCGAAGACCTGACCTGGGAGCTGTTCCGCGACACCCTGATCGAGCAAGCCGAGCAGGGCGTGGACTACTTCACCATCCACGCAGGTGTGCTGCTGCGTTATGTGCCGCTGACCGCCAAGCGCGTGACCGGGATTGTGTCCCGTGGTGGTTCGATCATGGCCAAGTGGTGCCTGGCGCACCACAAAGAAAACTTCCTTTACACCCACTTCGACGAAATCTGCGAAATCATGAAAGCCTACGACGTCAGCTTCTCGCTGGGCGATGGCTTGCGTCCGGGATCGATTGCCGACGCCAATGACGCGGCGCAGTTCGGCGAGCTGGAAACCCTTGGCGAGCTGACCAAGATCGCCTGGAAGCACGACGTGCAGTGCATGATCGAAGGCCCTGGCCACGTGCCGATGCAGTTGATCAAGGAGAACATGGACAAGCAGCTGGAGTGCTGTGACGAGGCGCCGTTCTACACCCTCGGCCCGCTGACCACCGACATTGCGCCGGGTTACGACCACATCACCTCGGGCATTGGTGCGGCGATGATCGGCTGGTTCGGTTGCGCCATGCTTTGCTACGTGACGCCCAAGGAACACTTGGGCCTGCCGAACAAGGATGATGTGAAGACCGGGATCATCACCTACAAGATCGCGGCCCATGCTGCCGACCTTGCCAAGGGTCATCCAGGCGCTCAGATCCGCGACAACGCCCTGAGCAAGGCGCGTTTTGAGTTCCGTTGGGAAGATCAGTTCAACCTCGGCCTGGATCCGGACACGGCGCGCTCCTATCACGACGAAACCTTGCCCAAGGATTCGGCCAAGGTCGCACATTTCTGCTCCATGTGCGGGCCGAAGTTCTGCTCGATGAAAATCACCCAGGAAGTTCGTATCTACGCCGCCAACCAGCGCATAGATGCCATCGACGTGGATGTGGCCAAAGGCCTGGCCGAACAGGCCGAGCGCTTCAAGCAGGAAGGCAGTCAGCTGTACAAAAAAGTGTGATGTAAGCAGTCCCCTTGTGGGAGCGGGCTTGCTCGCGATTGCAGCACCTCGGTGATTCAGATGCACCGAGTTGATTGCATCGCGAGCAAGCCCGCTCCCACAGGTTTTAGGCGGTTTTCTCTTTGTGGGATTCATTCCTTGAACACACCCGGTACTTACTCTCCCGACCTTGCTGTTCCTTTGGACCGGCGTGCATTCGGTGGTCGCGATTTGTTCTCCCTGTGGTTCTCCCTCGGCATTGGCCTGATGGTGTTGCAGACCGGCGCGTTGCTTGCGCCGGGGCTGGGACTGTCAGGGGCATTGCTGGCGATTTTTCTCGGCACGCTGGTAGGCGTGTCGCTATTGGCTTCGGTCGGTGTGATTGGCAGCGATACCGGCCTTTCGTCCATGGCTGCGCTCAAGCTCAGCCTGGGCAGTCGCGGTGCCATGCTCCCGGCCATGCTCAACGTGTTGCAATTGATCGGCTGGGGCTCGTTTGAAATCATCGTGATGCGCGACGCGGCCAGCCTGCTTGGCGTCCGGGCTTTTGGCGAAGGCAGCCTGTTGAGCAACCCCCTGTTGCTGACGCTGTTGTTCGGCGCCTTGGCCACCTTGCTTGCGGTGAGCGGGCCATTGACCTTTGTGCGCAAGATTCTGCGCAAATGGGGTATCTGGTTACTGCTGGCGGCCTGTCTATGGCTGACCTGGAACCTGTTTGCCAAAGCTGACCTGCCAGCGCTGTGGGCGCAAAAAGGCGATGGTTCGCTGCCGTTCGCAGTGGGTTTTGACATTGCCATTGCCATGCCGCTGTCGTGGTTGCCGCTGATTGCGGATTACTCACGCTTCGGCAAGCGTGCACAAAACGTGTTCGGCGGCACGGCCTTGGGCTTCTTTATCGGTAACTTCTGGCTGATGAGCCTGGGTGTGGCTTACACCCTGGCATTCGCCCCGAGTGGTGAAGTGAATGCGCTGCTGTTGGCGCTGGCAGGGGCCGGGCTGGGGATTCCGCTGCTGCTGATTTTGCTCGATGAGTCGGAAAACGCATTTGCCGATATTCACTCGGCGGCGGTGTCAGGCGGAATTCTGTTGCGTTTGAAAGTCGAGCATCTGGCCCTGGCCATCGGCGTGGTCTGCACCTTGATCGCCTGCTTTGCGCCGCTGGCGCAGTACCAGAACTTTCTGTTGCTGATTGGTTCGGTGTTCGCGCCATTGTTCGGCGTGGTGCTGGTGGATCACTTTATCCTGCGCCAGCGCAGTGCCCGGGTTGCGCCTGAGTTGTGGCGCTGGCCGACGCTGCTGGCCTGGCTGGGCGGGGTGCTGACTTATCACCTGCTGGCGAACGTGCTGCCGGATGTAGGCGCAACATTGCCCGCGTTGTTGCTGGCCGGCGGGTTGCAGTGGCTGTTGGGGCGCGGGTCAAAAACGGCCTAGCACACTGTGGGAGCGGGCTTGCTCGCGATGCTGGCGACGCGGTTTTCCAGTGAAACCGTATCGATCCCATCGCGAGCTAGCCCGCTGCCACAGGGGCGGTTGGCGTTACCCGCGACCCGGAAACCACTCTGGCTTTAAAATCCCGTTCAAACGCGAGTACGGAATCTTCAACTCAACATGGCCCTCAGAGTACGGCGCAATGCTGTACACGTCGTACTTGAGCACTACGTTGTCTTTGAGCAGCGCCACATGCGGGGTTTTCTCGAACGGCCAGTTTTTCACGAACTCCGGATCGCTGCCGTAATGGCTGCTGATCAGCCAGTTGTTGTGAGCCACTTTGGCTGCACCCCAGAAAGCCTGTTCCTGGCCCGGCAGCAGCATGTCCTGCAGGGTCACGTCCTTTTGCTGTGAGCGCGAGTAGTTGATAAAGCCGCGGCCCGGCATGCCATGGGCGCCCCCGGTATCCAGGTAGCTGGAAAGCTCGACAATCACCAGACCGTCATGCTGCTCGCGTACCTTGGCCTGCAAATAAGTGCTGTTACGGCTGTCGGCCGTACGCAGGAAGTGTTCGCGATAGGCGTTGAGCGAGGGCGCCAGTTTGTCCTCAGGCGAATTGACGGTCATTCGCAACAGGCGATTTTCGATCAGCGCATCGAGCTTGGGGGCGTCGGGAAAATGCAGTGTATCGATGTTCACCAGCGGGCATTCCTGGCCGGTGCAGCCTGCCTTGACTTGCTCAGAAGCGTCATTGGCAAACGCCAACGGCTTTTGCACCGCAGGCTGGAACACGCTTTGGCAAGCGCCCAGGGTCAGGGCGATGCAAGTCATGGAAGCAAACTTTAAAAGCGACATGGTCGTCCTTCATCGTCGGAAGAGTGGGGGAGTGATGGTGGTTCGACTGCCAGCATGGGCATCGGTTCGCCACTAAGCTTATGTAGAGCCAATTAGAGTTGTTTTGCAGGCGATCCGTCTATCCCCGTGTTAGAAAAGAGGCTGCATCCGCAGTCTCTGGCGCGTTAGGATGCGCGATGCCGAGGGTCCGCCCACGGTGAAATTCGCCAGCAAGGGGTTTGTAATGACTGACATCACCAAGGCCAGGCCAAGCACCGTCGAGATCGTAAAGCGCGAGAACGGTTATCAGGGTTTTTACAAGCTTGATCGGGTGCATCTGCGACACGAACTCTTTGCCGGAGGCATGAGTCGCGAGATCAGTCGTGAGGTGTTTGTACGACATGATGCAGTCTGTGTGCTGCCCTACGACCCGCAGCGTGATGAAGTGGTACTGATCGAACAGTTCCGCGTCGGCGCCCTGGGCAAGACTGACACGCCCTGGCTGATCGAGCTGGTTGCCGGGCTGATCGACAAGGCTGAAGTGCCCGAGGAAGTGGCTCACCGTGAAGGTGAGGAAGAGGCCGGGCTGACGTTCTCGTCGTTGTGGCCGATCACTCGCTACTTCCCGTCGCCGGGGGGCAGCACCGAGTTTGTTCATCTCTATCTCGGGCGTTGCAGCACTGAGGGCGTCGGGGGCTTGCATGGTCTGGAGGAAGAGGCAGAAGATATTCGTGTAACGGTATGGGCGTACGAAGATGCGCTGCAAGCAGTACGTGATGGGCGTATTTCCAATGCAGCGAGCATTATTGCCCTGCAATGGCTGGCGCTTAATCGCGCTGAAGTGAGGGGGTTATGGTCGTAAATGGGGTTCGCGATCGTTATCGGGTCGATCTGATCGGGCTGCAGGCCGCTTGCGAGGCCAACTATGCGCGTCTGATGCGTTTGTTGCCCGAAATGCGCGAGCAACCCGGCCCGCGCCAGATTGCCGTGACCCAGGGCGATCAGATGCTGGGCGTGCTGACGCTGGAGGTGATCCTCGATTGCCCGTACACCAGCACCTTGCGTGTCAGCCAGGAGCACAGCTTGCCGTGGTTGCCGGTGCCTCAATTGCAGGTGCAGGTGTATCACGATGCGCGCATGGCCGAAGTGATCGCGGCCGAGCATGCGCGGCGTTTTCGCAGCATTTATCCCTACCCCAATATCGCCATGCACCAGCCCGACGAAAAGGCCCAGCTCAATGTGTTTTTGGGTGAGTGGCTAAGTCATTGCCTGGCCTGTGGCCATGAGTACGCAGATGTGCGCTGAAATCCTGGCAAGCGCACCAAAAAACTGGCCTCTGGATCAAGGCGCTTACTCCCATAATGGCCATACTCAATGGCATAATCGCGCCATTCACTGACCCTCCCCGGGAGAGCCACCTTGCCGAATGTATCCACGCTGACCACCGAAGACCCGGTGCTGCTGGTGCAGCTCTCTGACAGCCACCTGTTTGCAGAAGCGGATGGCTCGCTGCTGGGGCTCAAGACCGCGCAAAGCCTGCAGCAAGTGATTGATCTGGTGCAGGCCGAGCAGCCGCATATTGACGGCCTGCTGGCCACTGGTGATCTGACCCAGGACGGCAGTGTCGAGGCTTATCAACGCTTTCGCACACTGACCGCGCCGTTGGCACCCTTTGGCCGCTGGATCCCCGGCAACCACGATCAAGTTGCGCAGATGCGTGAAGCGGCCGTGCAAAGCCGTCTTCTGGAGCCGGTGGTCGATATTGGCAATTGGCGCATTACGCTGCTCAACTCGGCTGTTCCCCACTCCACCCCCGGTTACCTGGAGGACGATCAGTTGCAATTGCTGGCCCAGTCCTTGAGCGAAGCCCCCGATCGCCATCACCTGGTGTGCCTGCATCACCACCCGGTGTCGGTGGGCTGCCCGTGGCTGGAGCCGATCGGTCTGCGCAATGCCAAAGAATTCTGGTCGGTCATGGACCGTTATCCCCAGGCCCGGGCGGTACTGTGGGGGCATGTTCATCAGGCGTTCGACCAGCAGCGCAACGACGTTCGATTGCTGGCCACGCCCTCTACCTGCATCCAGTTCGCGGTGGGCAGCCCAGACTTCAAGGTCAGCGGCGAGGCACCGGGCTATCGCTGGCTGCGCTTGCAACCGGACGGCACTCTGCAAACCGGCGTGTCGCGCCTGGCGGATTTCACCTTTGAGCCGGATTACAGCGCCAACAATTACTGAATTATCTTGAAGCGAGTCATTGCCCCTGAGTCAGGCTAAACTGCGCGCCTTTATTGTTGCTGTGTTCAGCTTAACGGGTCTTCGGGGGTCATCGCATGTCAGGTTCCATCTTGTATATCCACGGGTTCAACAGTGCCCCCGAGTCCAAGAAAGCCATGCAGTTGACGTCGGCTATGCACGGCATGGGCCTTGGCGGGCAACTGCGGGTGCCTGCCCTGCACCATCATCCGCGCCAGGCCATTGCCCAATTGCAGGGCGTAATCAGTGAGCTTGGCAGCCCATTGCTGGTCGGCAGCTCGCTCGGCGGCTACTATGCGACATGGCTGGCCCGCCAATACGGCCTCAAGGCCTTGCTGATCAATCCGGCCGTCAGCCCGCACCGGATGTTCGACGGCTATCTGGGCACGCAAACCAATCACTACAGCGGCGAAACCTGGGAACTGACCCTCGATCACGTGCAGGCGCTGGCAGAACTTGAAGTGCCAGCCCCTCAGGACGCGCAGCGTTGTCAGGTGTGGTTGCAGACAGGCGATGAAACCCTGGACTACCGCTACGCTGAACAGTACTACGCGGCATGTACGTTGCGTATTGAGGCGGGCGGTGATCACAGTTATCAGGGCTTTGCCCAGCAGCTGCCCGACTTGCTGAACTTTGCAGGGATCGGCGCCGAACAGTTTGAAACCATCGACTTCGCGGCCCTTTAAGGCGCCCGTCGAATGGCCCTTTTTTTCACTTACGACTAACGACGAGACCCTATGGCCACTCCCAGCGCTAGCTCTTATAACGCCGACGCCATCGAAGTCCTCTCGGGCCTCGACCCGGTGCGCAAACGCCCCGGCATGTATACCGACACCAGCCGGCCCAACCACCTGGCCCAGGAAGTCATCGACAACAGCGTCGACGAGGCCCTGGCCGGTCACGCCAAGTCGGTCAACGTCATCCTGCACGCCGATCATTCGCTGGAAGTTAGCGATGACGGGCGCGGCATGCCGGTGGACATCCACCCTGAAGAGGGTGTGCCGGGCGTCGAGCTGATCCTCACCAAGCTCCACGCGGGCGGCAAGTTCTCCAACAAGAACTACCAGTTCTCCGGTGGCCTGCACGGTGTGGGCATCTCGGTGGTCAACGCGCTGTCGACGCTGGTGCGGGTCAAGGTCAAGCGTGACGGCAACGAGTACCAGATGACCTTTGCCGATGGCTATAAAGCCACCGATCTGGAAATTATCGGCACCGTGGGCAAACGCAACACCGGCACCAGCGTGTACTTCGCGCCGGACCCGAAATACTTCGATTCACCCAAGTTTTCCGTCAGCCGCCTCAAGCACGTGCTCAAGGCCAAGGCCGTGCTATGCCCGGGGCTGCTGGTTACGTTCGAAGACAAAAACACCAACGAAAAGGTCGAGTGGCATTACGAAGACGGCCTGCGCTCGTATCTGGTCGATGCAGTCAGCGAATTTGAACGCCTGCCCGACGAGCCGTTCTGCGGCAGCCTGGCCGGTAACAAGGAAGCCATCGACTGGGCCTTGCTGTGGCTGCCCGAGGGCGGCGACAGCGTGCAGGAAAGCTACGTCAACCTGATCCCTACGGCCCAGGGCGGTACCCACGTCAACGGCCTGCGCCAGGGCTTGCTCGATGCCATGCGCGAGTTCTGCGAGTTCCGCAGCCTGCTGCCGCGGGGTGTCAAGCTGGCGCCTGAAGATGTGTGGGAGCGCATTGCGTTCGTGCTGTCGATGAAAATGCAGGAACCCCAGTTCTCGGGTCAGACCAAAGAGCGTCTTTCATCCCGTGAGGCGGCGGCATTTGTCTCGGGCGTGATCAAGGACTCCTTCAGCCTGTGGCTCAACGCCAACCCCGAGTTGGGCATGCAACTGGCCGAACTGGCGATCAACAACGCCGGGCGCAGGCTCAAGGCCAGTAAAAAGGTCGAACGCAAGCGCATTACCCAGGGGCCGGCCTTGCCGGGCAAGCTGGCGGACTGCGCCGGGCAAGACCCGATGCGCTCCGAGCTGTTCCTGGTGGAAGGTGATTCTGCAGGCGGCTCGGCCAAGCAGGCGCGGGACAAGGAGTTCCAGGCGATCCTGCCGTTGCGCGGCAAGATCCTCAACACCTGGGAAGTCGACGGCAGCGAAGTGCTGGCGAGCCAGGAAGTGCACAATATCGCTGTGGCCATCGGTGTCGATCCGGGCGCGGCCGATATGAGCCAGTTGCGTTACGGCAAGATCTGCATCCTTGCCGACGCCGACTCCGACGGCCTGCACATTGCTACCTTGCTCTGTGCATTGTTTGTGCAGCACTTCCGCCCGCTGGTGGATGCCGGTCACGTCTATGTGGCGATGCCGCCGCTGTACCGCATCGACCTGGGCAAGGAGATCTTCTACGCCCTGGACGAAGCCGAGCGCGACGGCATTCTTGACCGTCTTGTCGCCGAGAAAAAACGCGGCAAGCCGCAAGTCACACGATTCAAGGGGCTGGGTGAGATGAACCCGCCACAGCTGCGCGAAACCACGATGGATCCGAACACCCGTCGCCTGGTGCAACTCACTCTTGAAGACTTCGCCGCCACGTCAGAAATGATGGACATGCTGCTGGCCAAGAAACGCGCCGGTGACCGCAAGTCCTGGCTCGAATCCAAAGGCAACCTGGCGCAGGTGCTGGCCTGATGCGCAGTGCCTTGCTGGGCTTGTTCTGTTTGGGTGCTGCGCCGGTCATGGCCGATACCTGGCCAGAACTGGCGTTGCAGTCAGAGCATCCGGTTGAAGGCATGCGCGGTGGCAATCTGTCCGGGCTGGCATTATGTTCGGGTGAGCTGTGGGCGGTGTCTGATCGTGATGATGATCAGATTTATCGCCTCGATACCCGCGAGTCTCTGTGGCAGGCCGAAGCCTTGCCTGTCGATGTGCCGCCAGCGCCGGAAAGCGGCTTGCCGTGGGGCGTGCGCATGATGGGCAAGGCCATCAGCCCGTTGCGCGGCGGCGAGCTGGACTTTGAAGGGATCAGTTGCGATGAGGCGGGCAACCGGTTCGTGGTCAGTGAGTCCCATGCAGCGGTACTGCAAATCCCTCAGGCCGGGGCGCCTTCATGGCTTAAAATCGACCCGGCGCTGGTGCGTCAGGCCCGTGCCAGCGGCATGTTGCTGCATTTCAATGCGCTGTTTGAGGGGATTGCCGTCAACCCGCAGGGTAATCAGATATGGCTGGCGGCCGAGCGTGAGCGCCGTGGCTTGCTGACTATTCGCAAAAAACAGAGTGTATGGGACTGCGAAAACGGTTGCGTGCTGATGAGCGAAGGCGGTCTTGAACAGCCGCCGACGCAACTCAACGCCAAGGCCCAGGCAAAGGACTTTGCCGACCTGGCGCTGTTTGAGGACAAGCTGTTTACCCTTGAGCGCATGGCCTATCGTATTTGCCGGCGTACCCCGAATACGGGCGAGATCGAACGCTGTTGGTCGTTTGCCAATGATGCCCTAACCGATGCCCGGCGTTACAACACCGGCTATGGCAACACCGAGGCCCTGAGCCTGGATGCCAAGGGCGCCTGGGTCGGGGTCGACAACGGCAGCCATAGACGCGCCGATGGCGAAAAACGTCCCATCGTCTGGCGCTTTGCTGCACCGCAAGGTGGCTGGAGTGCCAAACAATGAGCCAGCAAGCACCGGGCAAAGGCGTGGGGCGTATCTTCATGATCGTGGCCTGGTGCGCGGGCCTGTACCTGGCCACGCAGTTTTTCGGGCGCTGGGAACAGCGTCAGCAAAACCCCAATACCGAAGTGACCTCGCAGCAAGGCGAGGGTTATATCGAAGTCAAACTGCTCGGCAACGTGCAGGGCCATTTCGTAGCCAGTGGCCGGATCAACAACGTGCCGGTGGAATTTTTACTCGATACCGGTGCCACCGATGTGGCAGTACCGCTGGATCTGGCCAGGCAACTGGCACTGCCCAAGGGCCTCCCGGTGACCCTGAGCACCGCCAATGGCCGCACCCAGGGCTACCAGACCCGCATCGATCGCCTGCAGCTGGGCGCCATTGTGCTGCGCGATGTGCGAGCTGTAGCGGCCCCCGGGCTGGACGGCGAGCAGGTGCTGCTGGGCATGAGTGCGCTGAACAAACTTGAATTTACCCAGCGCGGCGGCACCATGCTGCTGCGCCAGACAACGAACTGAATGAGGTCCGCATGAGCGACTCCCTTGATCTCAGCCTGGACGGTGTAGAACGCCGGTCACTGGCCGACTTCACCGAACAGGCCTACCTCAACTACTCCATGTACGTCATCATGGATCGGGCCTTGCCGCATATCGGCGACGGCCTCAAGCCCGTACAGCGGCGTATTGTTTACGCCATGAGCGAGTTGGGCCTGGACGCTGACTCCAAGCACAAGAAATCGGCGCGTACCGTCGGTGACGTGCTCGGTAAATTCCACCCTCACGGGGACTCGGCCTGCTACGAAGCGATGGTGCTGATGGCACAGCCGTTCAGCTATCGCTACACCCTGGTCGACGGCCAGGGCAACTGGGGTGCGCCGGACGATCCCAAGTCGTTCGCCGCCATGCGTTACACCGAAGCTCGCCTGTCGCGTTACTCCGAGGTCCTGCTCAGCGAATTGGGCCAGGGCACGGCGGACTGGGTACCGAACTTTGACGGTACCCTCGACGAACCTGCGGTTTTACCGGCACGTTTGCCCAATATCCTGCTCAATGGCACCACCGGCATCGCCGTCGGCATGGCCACCGATGTGCCGCCGCACAACCTGCGTGAAGTGGCGGCGGCGTGCGTGCGTTTGCTCGACGAGCCGAAAGCCACGGTTGAGCAATTGTGCGAACACATTCAAGGCCCGGACTACCCGACCGAAGCTGAAATCATCACCCCGCGCGCCGACCTGCTGAAGATCTATCAGACCGGCCGTGGTTCGGTGCGCATGCGTGCGGTGTATCACATCGAAGACGGCGACATCGTGGTCACTGCACTGCCGCATCAGGTGTCGGGTGCCAAGGTGTTGGAGCAGATCGCCGCGCTGATGCAGGCCAAGCCGACCAAGCTGGCGATGGTAACCGACCTGCGCGATGAGTCCGATCATGAAAACCCGTGCCGTATCGTCATCATTCCGCGCAACAACAAGGTCGATCTCGACGAGCTGATGCAGCACTTGTTCGCTGTCACCGAGCTTGAGTCCACGTTCCGGGTCAACATCAATATCATCGGCCTGGACGGCAAGCCGCAGCTGAAAAACCTGCGCGCCCTGCTGGTTGAATGGCTGGAGTTCCGCGTCAACACCGTGCGCCGCCGCCTGCAGTTCCGCCTCGATAAAGTCGAGCGCCGCCTGCACCTGCTGGACGGTTTGCTCACCGCTTACCTGAACCTCGATGAAGTGATCCATATCATTCGCACCGAGGAACACCCCAAGGCCGAGCTGATTGCACGCTTTGCCCTGAGTGAAACCCAGGCTGATTACATCCTTGATACGCGCCTGCGCCAACTGGCCCGTCTGGAAGAGATGAAGCTGCGCGACGAGCAGGATGCGCTGCGTAAAGAGCAAGCCAAGCTGCAAGCCCTGCTGGGCAGCGAAGCCAAGCTGAAAAAGCTGGTGCGCACTGAACTGCTGGAAGACGCCAAAACCTACGGCGATGATCGTCGTTCGCCAATCGTGGCCCGCGCAGAAGCCAAGGCCCTGTCGGAAAACGAGCTGGTGCCGACTGAAGCGGTCACGGTGGTGCTCTCGGAGAAAGGCTGGGTACGTTGCGGTAAAGGCCACGATCTGGACGCTACCGGCCTGTCCTATAAAGCGGGGGATGGTTACAAAACCGCCGCTGCCGGGCGCTCCAACCAGTTTGCGGTGTTTATCGACTCCACGGGGCGCAGCTACTCAGTGGCTGCGCACACCTTGCCGTCGGCCCGTGGTCAGGGCGAACCGCTGACCGGTCGTCTGACCCCGCCTCCGGGCGCGACATTCGAGTGCGTGCTGTTGCCGGAAGACGACGCGTTGTACGTGATCGCCTCCGATGCCGGTTATGGTTTTGTGGTTAAGGGTGAAGACCTGCAAGCCAAGAACAAGGCCGGTAAAGCGCTGCTCAGTCTGCCCAAAGGCGCGCAGGTGATGCAGCCGCGGCCGGTGTCCGATCGCGAGCACAACTGGCTGGCGGCGGTAACCACTGAAGGGCGCCTGTTGATCTTCAAAGTCAGCGACCTGCCGCAGCTGGGTAAGGGCAAGGGCAACAAGATCATCGGCATACCCGGCGACCGCGTGGCCAGTCGCGAAGAGTACGTGACCGACATCGCGGTACTTCCAGACAATGCCGCATTGGTATTGCAGGCGGGCAAGCGTACCTTGACGCTCAAGGCGGATGACCTGGAACACTACAAAGGTGAGCGTGGCCGTCGTGGCAACAAACTGCCTCGTGGGTTCCAGCGTGTGGATGCCTTGTTGGTAGAAACCCCCAATTAAGCCTGTTTAGTGCGCCCGGCCTGCGTTTTTAAGCGCAGATCGGCGCGACAGCGCTGGAGTCATGCCCAATATTCGCGGATGATATGCCGCGTTAGCGGCACGGCTTATGGCAATGTGCTTTGCGAGCCTTTCGAGAATTACACTGCGGCTCGCCCTGAGGCGGCCACCTGGATGGAATGATGAACGTTCTACGCCTTCCTTTAATTGCGTTGCTGACCGGTGTGTTGGGTCTGGCGGGGTGCAGCACGCACCAGCCAGCGGCCTTGTACCAGCTGGACAGCGGCAGCCCCGGCCAGCCCGCGCAAAGCGCCGGCATGGCTGTGGTACTTGGCCCGATCAGCGTGGCCGACTACCTGCAACGCGAAACCTTGCTGCAACGCCAGCCTGATGGCAGTTTGAGCGCTGCGACTGACGGACGATGGGCGGGTAGCCTGTCGGCAGATATCGACCAGCTGCTGGTGCGCCAACTGGCATGGCGCCTGGACAGCCAGCGTGTGGTCCAGGCCCCGGCACCTGCGGGCTTCAGCCCGGATGTGCAAGTGTTGTTGTCGATCACTCGGCTGGACTCGGGCAAGGATCTGCCTGCAGTGCTGGACGCACAATGGCGCTTGATTGACCGTCGCGGGCAAGTGCGTGACAACCGCATCGTGCACCTGGAGCAGCCGCACGGGGGCAGTACGGCGGACCAGGTCAAGGCTCAGGGCAAGTTGTTGCAACAGTTGAGCGAGCAATTGGCGGTGGCACTCAAGCCTCTGGCCAACCAGCCGCCTCTGGTGGAAGCGCCCAAGGCGCCGTCCAAGGCAGCCCCCAAGCAGGGTGCGGATAAACCTCGTATCCCGATGGCCTCACCGATACGCACGGATATGGAAATCTTCCGCTTCTGAGGCTGTGGCCAGAAACAAAAAAATCCCGCACATGTGCGGGATTTTTTATGGCAGGTCAAAAGCCCCTCACCACGCCTCTCCCGTAGGGAGGGGGGACTGATCATGTGGTTTTTGGATTCACTGCCCATCAGTCAGGCTGCAATAGAGCACAAGCATCCCCCAATCAGTTCCCTCTCCCTCCGGGAGAGGGTGAGGGTGCTCTTGGCTTTGGCTACCCGCGACTCTCATGCATCCGCGCCAGCTGGCGCTCCAGCATCGAAGGATAAGGCTCCATCAGGCGCTCTACGCAGCAGGCGCCTTCCGGGCTGGCAATCGGGCGGATTCGGGCGCGCTGGCGGATCAGCGGGTCATCGCTGATCTTGCGCTCTACCAGCAACAGGTTGCGGCTGTGTTGCGACAAGGCCAGTGCATCCTGCGCCGTTTCGGTCAGCAGCAGGTCAATCTGACTCATGCCGCTCAGGCCTTCACCCAGCACCAGGCCCAGTTGCAATTGCAGGGTAATGCCGCTGTCTGCCACTTCGATTTGCAGGGCGTGACCCAATGCACGCAGCAGCTCGCCGCAGCAAATGGCGTTGGTCAGGTAGTCGTCGCCGCTGTCTTCACTGTGGAACAGCATCAGTGTGCTGCCATCGTTCAGCGTATGCAGTTCGCTTTGGTATAGCGAGGCTGCCTGGTTCAGACAATCACGATAGCGTTCCAGCAGTTCCATCAATCGGGCGCGGGGCAGGCGGCGCAATTGCTCCTGTGCCCCCAGTTGCACCGCGAGTACGGCACTCGGTTGCGGCGCCGCAGATGCGACCGGTTTTGGTTTGGCCAGGGCAACCGGCGCGGCACTCGCCGTGCTGGTGTCGCGCAGGTCGGCAAACGGGTCTTCGTCGTCGTTCTCGTCTTCTTCGGTGCTCACCAACTGTCGAGGTGCAGCCTTGGGCGCAGGTGCCGCTGCAGTCTCATCGAACGTCGGGTCACTCAGGTTGCGCACTTCAAAGCTCGGCTCGTTGTCTTCGGCCTCTTCGTAGTCGCTGTCGTCGTAGTCGTCTTCTTCTGGTTCTGGCTCAGGCTCTGGTGCCGGAGGGGCCAGGCGGGTGTGGAGCTGACGAGCCAGGTCGCCGATCTCATCCTGGCGCTGGATGGCCGGGGTGTAAGGATCGGGTTCGCGCAGCCATACCCGCAGTTGCAGCAGGGGCGTGGTGATATGACGGCCCAGACGCAAGCTTAAGGCCAGGGCAAGGGCCAGCAGGATGGCACTCAAAATGCCCATGCTTTGCAGGCTGATGGTCATCGGCTGCTCGAACTGGTGCATGTCCAGGCTGATGCGCAGATGCCCAGCGGTCACATCCTGAAAGGTGATCTTGGTTTGATACACACCCTCGGTTTCGCCCAGCAGGCCATTTTTGGGACGTTGCCCGGCTTCGGCGAGGATACGGTTATCCACGCTATAAATGGCCGCGTGGGCCACCAGCGGGTTTTTGGTCAGGTTGTTGAGCAGCACGTTGAGGCTGAGGATGTCGTTTGACACCAGCAGCTCGGTCGCCGAGGTGGCGGTTTGCGTGGTCAGGCTCTGCCCCAGGGCGTCGGCCTGTTCGTGCATGGCCTGCTTGAATTGCAGGCCCATGACCACGGCATAGATGACCAGTGCCAGGGCGACCAGGATCACGTTATGGCTGGCGATACGCAGAGCAAGCGGAACGCGGCGATCGCGCAGGGCCCGGAAGATCAGCAGGAAGAAGTTATCGGTTTTGACAGGCGATGGCCGGTTCACTGAGCGCGGCTCTTAGTCCGTTAAGTTGGTGCGCAGTATAGCGAGCGGCCTGAGGGCGGCAAAGCCTTGGCGGTGCCCGATGGTCACTGAAAGTGGGTAGAATGCGTTTTTTTTAGCGAATGGGGGTGTGCCTTGCGCGAAATCGTCCTGATAAACATCACAGGTGAGGACCGTCCGGGTCTCACTGCGGCCATTACCGGTGTACTGGCCAGCAATGGTGTGAATATTCTCGACATCGGTCAGGCCGCCATCCATGGCGTTTTGTCATTGGGTTTTCTGGTCGAAATTCCACAAGCCGAGCTGGTTTCGGCAGTGCTCAAGGACCTGCAGCCCTTAATCGCGAAGGAAGGTTTGCAGCTGCGTTTCGACCCGATCAGCGAAGAGCATTACCAGCGCTGGGTCCACGAACAAAGCCAGACCCGGCATGTGGTCACGCTGATGAGCCGCCAGGTGACCGCCCATGAGCTGCAGCGCGTGACATCGGTGATCAGCCAGCACGGTTTGAACATTGAGCAGACGGATCGCCTGTCCGGTCGCGTGCCGCTGGATGCGTCGACCGAGTCGAGCAAAAGCTGCATCGAGCTGCGTGTGTGTGGCGAGCCTGTGGATGTTGACGCGCTGCGTGCCGATTTCTTCAACCTGGCCCAGGAGCTGGGCGTGGATATCGCCCTGCAGGAAGACACCCTGTTCCGTCGCAATCGCCGCCTGGCGGTGTTCGACATGGACTCGACGCTGATCGAAGCTGAAGTGATCGACGAGCTGGCCAAGGCGGCAGGCGTGGGGGATCAAGTGGCGGCCATCACCGAGCGCGCGATGGCTGGCGAACTGGATTTCAAGGCCAGTTTCAAGGAGCGCATGGCGCTGCTCAAGGGCCTGGACGTGGGCGTGCTGGATGCCATCGGTGCTTCGTTGCGCCTGACCGAGGGCGCTGAAGTGCTGTTCGCCGAGCTCAAGCGTCTGGGTTACAAAACTGCGATCCTGTCAGGCGGTTTCACCTACTTTGCCAAACAAGTGCAGGCCAGGCTGGGCATCGACTATGTCTTTGCCAACGAACTGGAAGTGGTGGACGGCAAGGTGACCGGTGTTGCGGTCGAACCGATTGTTGATGCCCAGCGCAAGGCAGATTTGCTGCGCGAACTGGCACAAAAGGAAGGCTTGAGCCTGGAGCAGACCATTGCGGTCGGTGATGGCGCCAATGATTTGCCGATGCTGGCGATTGCCGGGCTGGGTGTGGCATTCCGTGCCAAGCCGCTGGTCAAGAAATCGGCCAAGCACGCAATTTCGACTTTGGGCCTGGATGGCGTGCTGTACCTGCTCGGTCAGCGTGACCGTAACAGCCAGGGCTGAGCCCCCCTGTAAATGACCTGTGGGAGCGAGCTTGCCCGCGATTGCATCACCTCGGTGAATCAGATGCACCGAGTTGCCAGCATCGCGAGCAAGCCCGCTCCCACAGGGTTATGGGTTATTCGGCGTGCGCCGATGCACCCATTTTCTGACCCATCATCACCGGCGTTCCTGCCGTCAGGCCTTCGGCCCATTTCACCTGATCCGCGCCAAACAGCACGATCGCCGTCGAACCCAGTTTGAAACGACCCAGCTCGGCACCTTTTTCCAGGTGGATCGGCGCACGGGCAGCTTCGTCGTAACGGAAGGTTTTCAGCTCGCGTTTCGGCGGGGTAACCAGACCGGCAAACACGGTTTCAATGGATGCCACGATCATGGCACCGACCAATACCACGGCCATCGGGCCGCGCTCGGTGTCAAAAATGCACACCGCACGCTCGTTGCGGGCAAACAGCTCCGGCACGTTTTCGGCGGTGGTCTGGTTGACCGAGAACAGGCGCCCCGGCACGTAGATCATTTCACGCAGGGTGCCCGCCAGTGGCATGTGCACGCGGTGGTAGTCCTTGGGCGACAGGTAGATGGTGGCAAATTCGCCGCCCATAAACTGGGCTGCTACTGCAGCATCGCCACCCACCAGCTCCAGCACGCTGTAGCTGTGGCCCTTGGCCTGGAACACGCGGCCGTGTTCGATCGGGCCCAGCTGGCTGACCGCGCCATCGGCAGGGCTTAGCACCGCACCCGGAGTTTGATCCAGCGGGCGGGCGCCGTCTTTCAGGGCGCGGGTAAAGAAGGCGTTGAAGTGCTCGTAGGCGGTCACGTCTTCAACCAGGGCCTGGGACATGTCTACCTGATAACGCTTGGCGAACCAGCTGGTGAACGCATTCTTGAACCAGCGTACGCGGCATTCGGCAATACAGCCGGCCAGGCGTGACAGCAGGTGATGCGGCAACAGGTACTGACTGAGGAGGAACAAACGCTTTTTCATTCAAGGTCCTTAATTTTTTACAGGTAGCTCGACGGGGGTGTCGGGGTGGTTGCCCCATTCGCCCCAGGAGCCGGCGTAGCCTTTGACGCGCGGGTAACCGAGCGCCTTGGCGACGAGATAGGTAAAGCCGGAACGGTGGTGGGTCTGGCAGTGGGTAATCACTTCTTTGTCTGGCGTGATGCCCAGATCCTTGAGGATCTGCGCCATGTCCGGGCGGATACGCAGGTTACGGGTTTTATCCATGCCGGTGGTCCACTCAAGATGCTTGGCCCCGGGGATATGCCCGCCCTTGGCCGCCAGCACTTTTTCGCCGCTGTATTCGGCGGCACTGCGTGCATCCCAGATCGCCAGGTCGGCGGCGCCCAGGCGGCTTTGCAGGTACTCGCGGGTGGCAGTAGGTTCATCGTGCAAGGTCAGCGCCACCGGGCCATTGACGGCGGCAGGCACGTCCTGACTGAGGGCATAGCCTTCGCCAATCCAGGCGTGAATGCCCCCGTCCAGATAGTGGTATGCCTTGTGCCCGATTACATCAAGCAGCCAGATAAACCGCCCGGCCCAGCCGCCGCCTTCGTCGTCATAGACCACATAGACCGCGTCGGGATTGTGCCCCAGCTCGCCGAACAGGGTTTCGAGTGACGCTTGCGACGGCAGCAGGCCGGGTGCCGGTGGCAAGCCCAGTTGCGTGCGTTTCGGGTCGACAAAACGGGCGCCCGGAATATGCCCGGCCTCGTAGCGTGCAACACTGGTCAGGTCAACCAGGATCAGTTCGGGTGCGTCGAGCCGGGCGAGCAGGTCGCCGGGCTCGATCACTAATGGCAAGCCAGAGAAGCCAGGCATAGGAAGCCTCCAGAGCAAAAAGGGGGGATTGTAGCGCTAGCGCCCGCGACTACTAAAGGTATTCAAGGCTTTCTCGATGCATTGGGCCGTTTTGCCAAAGGCTTGCACGCTGGTTTCGGAAAATGGCCCGCCGCCCTGGTCTGCCAGTATGAGCATGACCACGCGACCGTTATTGCTCAGCGAGCGTAGCAGCAGATGCTCGCCGGGGAACAGGCTGCGCAGGCTGTAGGGCAAGACTGCGGAGATCACCGCGTTGTTTTCGGGCGTCAGGCGCACTTGTGCAGGTTGCATCATCAGGCGTTGCAGCGCGGTGCTGTCACTGATGTTGACGGTCAGGTCGAAGGCGGTTCTGCCCAGGCCGGCAATCTGGTTGACGCTCAGGCTGGTCGAGGTCTTGTCGGGGGTGAGTATCATCACCCGGCGCATGCCGCACGCCTGCAAGGCTTCGCGGGCACAGGTGCTCAGATGCATCGGGTTGCTGAATGCGCTGGGTTGCTCCAGCAGCTGCCCGCAATGTTTGCGCCAGGCGACGAGTGCCTCGGCCGAGGGAGGCGGGGCTGCCTGCGAATTGTCCCCGTTGCGGCGTGAGTCCCACGGCCAGAGCAATGCCTGGGCCGGATGCCAAAGGTCGGGGCTGGAGTGATAGCGCGCGCTGCTCGCGGCCTGCTGGTGTGCCTGCTGCTGAACTTCGTCCAGGGGCATTTGCAGGTAAAGGCTGGTGACGTACTGCCAGCGCAGGTTGTGCGGTGTGTCCCAGCCCTGCTGGGCTGACAGCGCCAGGCAGTTGGCCAGCAACACACTGTTGGCAGGCTGGTTGAGCCAGCGCCGCAGGGCCGGGTCGGCGTCCAGCAGTTGTTGCTGACGCAGGGGGTGATGGGTGTCGCGGGCGATATGCAGCACCCTGACCAGGGTGCGGCGCTCTTCGGTGATCACCGTATAACCTTGCATCACCCACCCCGGCAGACGCCACAGCTCGGCCAGGCTGCGGCAGATATCAAACAGTGGCACACCAAAAAGCTGGCGCTCGACTTTACTGGCGCACTCATTGTGCCCGACCACCCGCCGTTCCCAGGTTTCGAGCAGCAGTGGGTGGGTCAGTGCCAGGGCCCATAGCGGTGACAGAAACAGCAGGCTGCTCCAGTAGATTTCCTGCCAGAGCCGCGCCAGGCGATTGCCGAACAGGCCAATGGCCTGTTGTGCGGCGTGCTGGCTGATCAGCTGGATTTGTCGGTAGGCCAGCGGGATATCCTCGATCGCCAGCGCCGGCACATGTTCAAGCAGCATCTGGGTGCGTTTGAGGCCCAGGCGGTTGATCGCCACTTCAAGGCTCTCGGCCGGCTCGCTCAGGCTGCTTTGGGCTTGCTGGTTGGCCTCGCGGATCAGTCTGAGGGCCAGCGCCGGGCTGTCCTGCATAACCTCGGCAATTTCGCGTAACGAGCGGCGACTGTCGTTGAGGGTCTTGAAGACCCGCGCATGGCTGGTTTGCGGGATCGGCAGATCGACGGCGTCCAGGTGTGCAACCCAGGCATCCAGGGTGGTGGGTGTTGATATCGGTGCGCGGGTTTCGTTGGCCATAATGAGGACGCGATGATCATCCAATCTGGGGGTCGAATGGCTTTTCGGCTCTACCGGCTATAGTCTGGCGCAGATTCGCCGATAAGGAGAAGAAGAGTTTTAGCTACGCTGGAATATGACCTTGAACCGACCCAAGAAGTACTTTTATATCTATGGCTAAAATTATCGGCATCATCGTCGTGTTCGCGAGTGTGCTCGGCGGATACGTACTTTCCCACGGCAAAATCGGGGCGCTGATCCAGCCGTTCGAGGTTTTGATCATCGGCGGTGCGGCCTTCGGTGCGTTCCTGCAAGCCAACCCCGGTTACATGACCATGCATGTGATCAAAAAATCACTGGGCATGTTCGGTTCGCGTTTCTCCCACGCTTTTTATCTTGAAGTGTTGGGCCTGGTTTACGAGATTCTCAACAAAAGTCGTCGCGAAGGCATGATGGCCATCGAGAGCGACATTGAAGACGCGGCCGCCAGCCCTATCTTCGCCAAATACCCCACTGTCCTTAAAGATGAGCGCATGACCGCGTTTATCTGCGATTACCTGCGCATCATGTCCTCGGGCAACATGGCCCCCCACGAGCTTGAGGGGTTGTTTGACATGGAGCTGTATAACCTCAAGGAAGAGCTGGAGCATCCTTCCCACGCCGTTACCGGTATCGCCGACGGCATGCCGGGTTTCGGTATCGTCGCCGCGGTACTGGGTATTGTGGTGACCATGGCCTCGCTGGGCGAAGGTGATCAGGCGGCCATCGGCATGCACGTTGGCGCCGCGCTGGTAGGTACCTTCTTCGGTATTTTGGCGGCCTATGGTTTCTTCGGTCCGTTGGCGACGTCTTTGGCTCACGATGCCAAGGAAGAACTCAACGTGTATGAATCGATCAAGGCCTCGCTGGTGGCTTCGGCCTCAGGCATGCCGCCGTCGCTGGCGGTCGAGTTTGGTCGCAAGGTCCTGTACCCCAAGCACCGGCCCAGTTTTTCCGAGCTGGAACAAGTGGTTCGTGGTCGCTGATTTATGGAAAACAACCAGCCCATAATCATCAAGCGCGTCAAGCGCTACGCCGCAGGCCATCACGGTGGCGCCTGGAAAATCGCCTTTGCCGACTTCGCCACGGCGATGATGGCGTTCTTTCTGGTGATGTGGCTGATGACGGCGGCCACGCCCGAGCAAAAGATCGCCATTGGTGGTTATTTCAAAGATCCGATCGGATTCAGCGAAAGCGGCACGCCCTACGTCATCGACCTGGGCGGCACTCCGGCCTTGGCGCCGGACAACACCCTCAACCCTGAAGAAAAACTGCAGCCCCAGCCCGACAAGATCAAGGTAGATGCCGAGCAGGTTGAAAGCATGGCCGAGCAGGTCGAGAAAGAGCGCCTCGAACTGCTGTTGCAGGAGTTGCAGAACAAGGTCGAAGAAAACCCGCAGCTGCGCAAGTTCAAGGATCAGTTGCTGTTTGAAATCACCCCGGACGGCCTGCGTATCCAGATCATGGATGCCGCAAACCGGCCGATGTTTGACGTGGGCAGTGCACGGCTCAAACCGTACTTCGAAGATATTTTGCTGGCCATGGCCGACACCATCAAGGCAGTACCCAACAAGGTCAGCATCAGCGGCCACACCGATGCCATGCCTTATGCGGGGGGCGGTGATTACGGCAATTGGGAGTTGTCGGCCAACCGTGCCAATGCTGCGCGGCGTGCGCTGGTGGCGGGCAGCTACCCGGAAGGGCAGATTGCGCGGGTGGTGGGTTATGCCTCGTCAGTGCTGTTCGACACGGCTAACCCCAATAATCCGGTCAACCGTCGTATCGACATTGTGGTGCTGAACAAAAAGGCCCAGCAGGCGATTGAAGGCGAGCAGGGTGCGGAGTCAGTCAAGCCCCAGGAACTGCCCAAGGCGCCAGTTGACCCGATCAAGCTGCCCGCCGACAAACAGCCACTGCCGATGCATGAAGAACGGCAGAAGCTGAATCTGTTTGACGACCCGCCGCCCTCACCCTAACCCTCTCCCAGAGGGAGAGGGGACTGAGCGCACGCGGCTTCAAGAGCACTGACAATTTGCCCCCTCTCCCTCCGGGAGAGGGTTGGGGTGAGGGGGCTTCTGGCCTGAATCAGTAACTCGACTCAGGCAAGCTGGCAATGATCGAGCGATAGCTGTTCATGCGCTGTTGCTGCACGCGGCCATCTTCCAGGGCCATCAGCAATGCACAGCCCGGCTCGCGGTCATGCTTGCAGTCGCGGAAGCGGCAACGGCCGATCAGGTCGTTGAACTCGATGAACCCCGCCTCGACATCGGCACGGCTGACGTGGCCCAGGCCGAACTCACGAATACCCGGGGAGTCGATCAGATCGCCGCCGCCCGGGAAGTGGAACAAGCGCGCCGTGGTCGTGGTGTGCGTACCCTGGCCGGAAATCTCCGAGAGCGGCCCGACCCGAAGGTTGACCTCAGGCAGCAGGCTGTTGACCAGGGACGACTTGCCAACGCCCGACTGACCCACAAACACACTGATATGGCCGTCCAGTTGCGCTTGCAACTGCTGCATGCCATCGCCGTGATGGGCCGACACTTCCAGCACCGGATAACCCAGTTGACGATAAACCCCCAGCAACGCATTCAGCGCCGGTGCGTTCTGCTCGTCGATCAGGTCAGCCTTGTTGAGCAGCAACAGCGGGCGAATCCCGGCGTGCTCGGCAGCGACGAGATAGCGGTCGATCAGGTTGGCGTGCGGCTCGGGCATGGGCGCGAACACAATCACGATCATGTCGACGTTGGCAGCAACCGGCTTGAGCTGGCCACGGCTGTCAGGGCGGCACAGCTCGGTCTTGCGCGGCAACTGGGCGACGATAACGCCGATGCCCTGATTGCCGGCGCGCCACACAACCGTGTCACCGGTTACCAGAGCGGGCAGGTTGGCGCGCAGGTGGCAACGGAACATCTGGCCTTTGAGCTCACCTTCCTGGGCTTCGACTTCGACCTGCACACCAAAGTGCGCGATCACCAGGCCAAGTTGCTCGGGGCCTAAATCGCCGCCTTCAAGCGCTTCGACGGCACTGGATTCGCGTTTGGCGGCGCGGGCAGCGCGCTCGCCCTGGATCTTTTCGATGCGCCAATTCTGACGACGGTTGAGCTGGCGTTTGGCCATGGGTGTTCCGTGTTGATAAAACGATAAGAAGGGTAAAACGCCGGGGAGTTTAGCACGAGGGCCGCGTGCCTAAGCTAAACTGCGCACCTAAGCACTGGAGGCCATTATGCAAAACGCGCAGAACCTGATCTGGATCGACCTGGAAATGACCGGTCTGGACCCTGACAACGACGTCATTATTGAAATGGCCACCATCGTTACCGACAGCAACCTCAATACCCTGGCCGAAGGCCCGGTCATCGCCATCCACCATAGTGATGCCGTGCTGGCGCGCATGGACGAGTGGAATACCCGCACCCACGGCGGCAGCGGCCTGACCCAGCGGGTCAAGGACAGCACCACCACTATGGCCGAAGCCGAAGCGCAGACCATCGCGTTCCTTGAACAGTGGGTACCCAAAGGCAAATCGCCGATCTGCGGCAACAGCATCTGCCAGGACCGCCGCTTCCTGTACACCCACATGAAAGCCCTGGAGAGCTACTTTCACTACCGCAACCTGGACGTTTCGACGCTCAAGGAACTGGTTGCACGCTGGGCGCCGGAAGTACGCGACAGCCTGGTGAAAAAGGGTACGCATCTGGCGCTGGACGACATTCGCGAGTCGATTGCCGAGCTGCAACACTACCGCAAGCATTTCATCAAATTCTAAGCTGCCGTTGATCCCCCTGTGGCAGCGGGCTTGCTCGCGATGCAAGCGACTCGGTACATCTACCGAACCGCAGCGAAGCCGTCGCGAGCAAGCCCGCTCCCACAAAGAACAGTATTTGTTGCCCGCTTTTGGTGCCAATGCCAACTGAGAGTAGACTGCGCGCCTTCTTGCAAGGATCGCTGCCATGTTGCTGATGCTTTATTTAGTTGCCATTACTGCCGAAGCCATGACCGGCGCGCTGTCTGCCGGGCGTCGGGGCATGGACTGGTTCGGCGTGGTGCTGATTGCCTGCGTCACCGCGCTAGGCGGCGGTTCGGTGCGTGACGTCCTGTTGGGGCACTACCCGCTGACCTGGGTCAAACACCCGGAATACCTGGTACTGACCACGTTCGCTGCATTGGTGACGATCTTTATCGCGCCCTTGATGCGTCATCTGCGCTCGCTGTTTCTGGTGCTTGATGCCCTGGGGCTGGTAGCGTTTACCCTGATCGGCTGCATGACCGCGCTGGAGATGGGCCAGGGCATGCTGGTGGCTTCGGTGAGCGGAGTGATTACCGGGGTCTTTGGCGGCATCCTTCGTGACATCTTCTGCAACGACATTCCGTTGATCTTCCGTCGCGAGCTGTATGCCAGCGTTTCGTTTGCTGCGGCGTGGTGTTTCTTGTTGTGTACTTATCTGGAAATGCCCAACGAACAGGCGATTTTCGTCACCTTGTTCGGCGGGCTGCTGCTGCGTTTGCTGGCGATCCGCTTTAACTGGGAAATGCCCAAGTTCGTTTATAACGACGAGCATTAAGCAACTGTGGCAGCGGGCTTGGCTCAGGCCCGCTTGGCGTGTTGTGTCAGCGCCCACTCCACATGCTCGCGCACCAGCTCCGACGGGTAGTCACGCCGCGCATTCAGGGCTTCCAGCACCGGGATCGTCGACGGCGCATTACCCAGGCCCACAGCCAGGTTGCGCAGCCAGCGCTCGTACCCGGCCCGGCGTAGCGGCGAACCTTCGGTGCTGCTCAGGAATGTGTCTTCATCCCACATAAACAGCTCGGCCAAGCCGGCATTGTCCAGGTTATGCCGTGGCTTGAAGTCCCCTTCTGCGGTGGTGCGGGCAAAACGGTTCCAGGGGCAGACGATCTGGCAGTCATCGCAGCCGAATACCCGGTTGCCGATCATCGAGCGCAATTCTTCAGGGATCGCGGTTTTCAGCTCGATGGTCAGGTACGAAATGCATTTGCGCGCATCCAGCACATAAGGCCCGACAAAGGCATTGGTGGGGCAGATGTCCAGGCAGGCGGTGCAGCGCCCGCAGTGTTCGGTTTCGTGGGGGGCGTCGACCGGTAGCGGCAAATCGACAAACAGCTCGCTCAGGAAGAAGTAGCTGCCCGCCTTGCGATTGAGCACCAGGGTGTTCTTGCCGATCCAGCCCAGACCCGCCTGTTGCGCGATGGCCTTTTCCAGTACCGGGGCGCTGTCGACAAAGGCGCGGAAGCCAAACGGGCCAATGTCCTTCTGGATGCGGTCGGCCAGTTGTTGCACGCGCTTGCGGATCAGCTTGTGATAATCGCGGCCCAGGGCATAACGTGAAACGTAGGCTTTTTCCGGTTGGGCCAGCAGCTGCGCCATATGAGTGTCACCGGGCAGGTAGTCCATGCGCAGGGAAATCACGCGCACTGTGCCGGGCACCAGCTCTTGCGGGTGTGAACGCTTGCTGCCGTGGGCGGCCATGTAGTCCATGTCGCCGTGGTAGCCGGCTTCCAGCCAGCGTTGCAGATGGTGTTCGTGTTCTCCCAGGTCGAGGCCGGCAATGGCGACTTGTTGAAAGCCCAACTCGCGGCCCCATTCCTTGATGGATCGGGCGAGAGCGGGGAGGTCGGCAGTAATAGCAGGCATGGGACAAGAGAAACCGGAGCTGAGATGCGTATAATTCTGCCAGACATCGGAGCCAAACACGCATGCCGCAGACCAAACACCTGTTAGCCGACCCCCAAGCCCTTAGCGCAGATAATCTGGCGCCACTACCTCGACGAGCCCCGAGCGCCCATAAAGGCCAGTTCGGGCATGTGCTGCTGGTGGGTGGCGATCGTGGATTTGGCGGCTCGATTACCCTCAGCGCCCAGGCTGCACTACGCTGTGGCGCTGGCCTGGTATCCCTGGCCACGCGCCCCGAGCACGTGCCTGCTGCGCTGGTGCGGGTGCCCGAGGTGATGGTGCTCGGCGTATCGTCGGCCAACCAGTTGATGGGCGTACTGGCGCAGGCTTCGGTGGTCGTGGTGGGACCGGGTTTGGGGCAGGCGCCCTGGGGGCGCAGTCTGTTGTCGGCCGCGGCACAGGCAAAAATGCCGCAGGTGTGGGATGCCGATGCGCTTAATTTGTTGTCCAACGCAGTCATCACGCTGGCACCAGGGTCGGTGATGACCCCGCACCCGGGTGAAGCCGCACGCTTGCTGGGTATCAGCACCGGGCAGGTACAGGCCGATCGACCGGCTGCGGCCAGGGCGTTGGTTAAAAAATACTCAGCAGTGTGCGTCCTTAAAGGTGCAGGCAGTCTGATTGCAGGGCTCAATGGTGAATTGGCCATTTGCAGTCACGGCCATCCGGCAATGGCTACGGCCGGTCTTGGGGATGTGCTGGCAGGCGTGATCGGCGCGCTGCTGGCTCAGGGGTTGGGCGCTTATGACGCCGCATGCCTGGCGGTGTGGCTGCATGCCCGCGCCGGTGAGCAACAAGGACAATTGGGCCGTGGGCTGGCGGCCAGTGATTTGATTCCAGTCATTCGTCAGTTGTTGGAGGAACACGCACCGTGCACGAAATAACACTACAACTGGCCGACGAAGAGGCCATGACCGCATTTGGCGCGCGCCTGGCCACTGTCACTCAAGGTCACGGCCTGATTTTTCTCGACGGCGACCTGGGTATGGGTAAAACCACCCTGTCACGTGGCCTGATTCGCGGCCTTGGTCACACGGGTTCGGTCAAAAGCCCGACCTTCACATTGGTCGAGCCCTACGAGATTGGCGATATTCGGGCCTTCCACTTTGACCTGTATCGGCTGGTCGACCCGGAAGAGCTGGAATATATGGGGATTCGCGATTATTTCGACGAAGACGCCCTATGCTTGATCGAGTGGCCCGATAAAGGTGCAGGCTTTTTGCCAAAGCCTGACCTGACCATTACCATTAGGCCGCATAACACCGGGCGTTTGCTGACGCTGACGCCCCAAGGTTCTCGTGGCGAGTCTTGGTGTGCCGCATTGGCGCCGGAATACAAATAATGATGGGGTTTGGTATGCGCTTTCGCGCGTTAGCAAGTGTGGTGGGTGTGTTGCTCAGTGTCATGGCATTCAATGCTGTGGCCGCAACCCAGGTCAAGAGCGTGCGTCTATGGCGGGCGCCGGATAACACTCGACTGGTTTTTGATCTTACCGGGCCGGTGCAGCACAGTGTGTTTACGCTGACCGCACCTGATCGTCTGGTCATCGACATCAATGGCGCGACCCTGGGCGGGCCGCTGAATGTGCAAACAGCCAATACGCCAATCACCAGCATGCGCTCGGCGCAGCGTACCCCCACCGACCTGCGCGTGGTTATCGACCTGAAAAAGGCCGTGACCCCGAAAAGTTTCGTTCTGGCGCCCAATGCCCAGTACGGCAACCGCCTGGTGGTCGACCTGTATGACCAGGGCGCCGATCTGGCGCCAAGCCTGCCGGCCACCAACGTGGCAACGGTGCCGGTGGTGCCGGTGACGCCCGCGCAACCCGACGTTAAATTGCCGCCGATCCCGAGCGGTAAACGCAGCGTGGTGGTGGTGATCGATGCCGGCCACGGCGGTGAAGACCCGGGGGCCTCGGGCTCGGCTGGCCAGCGTGAAAAAGATGTGGTGTTGGCGATTGCCAAAGAACTGCAGCGCCAGATCAACGGCATGAAAGGCTTCAGGGCCGAGCTGACGCGTACCGGCGACTACTTTATCCCGCTGCGTGGCCGCACCGAAATCGCCCGCAAGAAAGGCGCCGACCTGTTTGTCTCGATCCACGCCGATGCTGCACCGTCCAAGGCTGCCTTTGGTGCTTCGGTGTTTGCCCTGTCTGAACGCGGCGCGACTTCCGAGACGGCGCGCTGGCTGGCCGACAGCGAAAACCGCTCCGACCTGATCGGTGGCGCAGGCAACGTCAGCCTCGATGACAAGGACCGCATGCTGGCGGGTGTATTGCTTGACCTGTCGATGACCGCGTCGCTGACCTCCAGCCTCAACGTCGGGCAAAAAGTGCTGAGCAACATAGGTCGGGTCACCCCGCTGCACAAGCAGCGCGTGGAGCAGGCCGGGTTTATGGTGCTGAAGTCGCCGGACATTCCGTCGATTCTCGTCGAGACCGGGTTTATCTCGAACTCCAACGAAGCGTCCAAGCTGGCTTCGAGCAGTCACCAGCAAGCGCTGGCCCGTTCGATCAGCAGCGGCGTACGCCAGTTCTTCCAGCAAAATCCGCCGCCGGGCACTTATATCGCCTGGCTGCGTGACACCGGCAAAATCGCCCAGGGTGCCCGCGAACACACGGTTCGCCCCGGCGAAACCCTGGCGATGATCGCTGTACGCTATCAAGTGGGCGTGGCGACATTGCGCTCGAGCAACAGCCTGAAAACCGATGAGCTGAAGGTCGGCCAGAACCTGAATATTCCGGCAACTGCCCTGGCGGCACAGTAATGAGTGATGAAGCATTGAGCAGCAGCGCGCGGATTGAATTGCTCAGCCCGCGCCTGGCCAACCAGATCGCTGCGGGCGAAGTAGTTGAACGCCCGGCTTCGGTGATCAAGGAACTGCTGGAAAACAGCCTCGATTCGGGTGCCAAGCGCATTGATGTGGACGTGGAGCAGGCCGGGATCAAGCTGCTGCGGGTACGTGACGATGGCAGCGGAATTTCCAGCGACGACTTGCCGTTGGCGCTGGCCCGTCACGCCACCAGCAAGATTCGTGATCTGGAAGACCTTGAGCGGGTGATGAGCCTGGGCTTTCGCGGTGAGGCGCTGGCTTCCATCAGTTCCGTGGCGCGCCTGACCCTGACCTCGCGCACCCGTGGTGCCGATCAGGCCTGGCAGGTCGAGACCGAAGGCCGCGACATGGCGCCCCGGGTTCAGCCGGCTGCGCATCCGGTGGGCACCTCGGTTGAAGTGCGCGACCTGTTTTTCAACACCCCGGCACGGCGCAAATTTCTCAAAACCGAAAAGACCGAATTCGATCACCTGCAGGAAGTGATCAAGCGCCTGGCGCTGGCACGTTTTGATGTGGCGTTCAATTTGCGCCACAACGGCAAGTCCATCCTCAACCTGCACGAAGCCCGCGACGATACTGCCCGCGCCCGGCGTGTGGCGGCCGTGTGCGGCTCCGCGTTCCTGGAACAGGCAATGCCCATCGAGGTTGAACGCAATGGTTTGCACCTGTGGGGCTGGGTCGGTTTGCCGACTTTTTCCCGCAGTCAGGCGGACTTGCAGTACTTCTATGTCAATGGCCGCGCAGTACGCGACAAACTGGTGGCCCATGCGGTGCGCCAGGCGTATCGCGATGTGCTGTTCAATGGTCGCCACCCGACCTTTGTGCTGTTCTTTGAGGTCGACCCCTCGGTGGTCGACGTCAACGTACACCCGACCAAGCACGAAGTACGCTTCCGTGACGGGCGCATGGTGCATGATTTCCTCTATGGCACTTTGCACCGTGCTCTGGGTGACGTTCGTCCCGAAGACCAACTGGCCGCACCAGCGCCGGTGCCCGGGGCCGAGCGCCCGACGGGGCTGGATGCTGGCGAATTCGGCCCGCAGGGTGAAATGCGTCTGGCGGCCAATGTGCTGGAGCAGCCGCAGTCGGCCCCGTCACCGCATGTGGCAGGTTCGGGCGCTGGTGCGGGCTATCAGTACCAATACCGTCCGCAGTCCTCCGCGCCCCCGGTGCCCGTTGAAGAAGCGCGCAATGCCTATCGCGAGTTTTTCGCACCATTGCCTGAGGCCAATGCCGCGCCTCTGCCGGACGGGCAAGGTGATATTCCGCCGCTCGGCTTTGCTCTGGCCCAGCTCAAGGGCATTTATATCCTCGCGGAAAACGCCCAGGGGTTGGTGCTGGTGGATATGCACGCGGCCCATGAGCGGATCATGTATGAGCGTCTGAAAATCGCCATGGCCAGTGAAGGCCTGAGTGGTCAGCCGCTGCTGGTGCCGGAATCGATTGCGGTCAGCCAGCGGGAAGCCGATTGCGCCGAAGAACACGCCGAGTGGTTCCAGCGCCTGGGCTTCGAGTTGCAGCGCCTTGGCCCGGAAACCCTGGCCATCCGCCAGATCCCGGCCCTGCTCAAGCAGGCCGAGGCCCAGCGACTGGTTCACGACGTACTGGCCGACCTGATGGAATACGGCACCAGTGACCGGATCCAGGCGCACCTCAACGAGTTGCTCGGCACCATGGCCTGCCACGGTGCGATCCGCGCCAATCGCCGTTTGGCGATCCCGGAAATGAACGGTCTGTTGCGTGACATGGAAAACACCGAGCGCAGCGGTCAGTGCAATCATGGTCGTCCCACCTGGACCCAAATGGGCCTGGACGACTTGGACAAACTCTTTTTGCGCGGTCGCTGATGACAGGTTCCAACGCTTTACCCCCGGCTATTTTCCTGATGGGGCCGACGGCCGCCGGCAAGACCGACCTGGCCATCGAGCTGAGCAAGGTGCTGCCGTGCGAGCTGATCAGTGTTGACTCGGCGCTGGTCTATCGCGGCATGGACATCGGCACTGCCAAGCCGTCGAAAGAAATTCTGGCGGCTCACCCGCATCAGTTGATCGACATTCTCGACCCGGCCGAGAGCTATTCGGCGGCCGATTTTCGTCGCGATGCGCTCAAGGCCATGGCCGAGATCACGGCGCGAGGCAATATCCCGCTGCTGGTGGGCGGCACCATGCTCTATTACAAGGCACTGATTGACGGCCTGGCCGACATGCCTCCGGCGGACCCCGAGGTGCGCGCGCAGCTTGAAGAAGAGGCGCAGCGCCTTGGCTGGCAGGCCCTGCACGATCAGTTGGCAGCCATAGATCCGGAGTCTGCCGCGCGAATTCACCCCAATGATCCGCAGCGTCTGACCCGGGCGCTTGAGGTTTATCGGGTCAGCGGCATGAGCGTGACGGCCCATCGGCAAAAACAATCTGAACAAACGACTAAAGCAGCGGCTTCTGGGCACAGCCAATTGCCCTATACTGTCGCGAATCTGGCCATCGCTCCGGCGAACCGTCAGGTGCTGCATGAGCGAATTGCACTAAGATTCGGGCAGATGCTGGAACAGGGGTTCATTGACGAGGTCATAAACCTGCGCAACAGAAGTGACCTGCATGCCGGGTTGCCGTCTATACGTGCAGTGGGTTACCGCCAAGTCTGGGACTACCTCGACGGCAAGCTGACAGCGGCCGAGATGCAGGAGCGCGGCATCATAGCCACGCGCCAGTTGGCCAAGCGCCAGTTCACCTGGTTGCGCAGCTGGAATGATTTGCATTGGCTTGACAGTCTGGACTGCGACAATCTGCCACGAGCCTTGAAATACCTGGAATCGGTCTCCATATTGAGCTGAGTCTTGGCAAATGCCGTCTATCCTATGGATGTGGCGACAGCGGTCATCTAATTTTTGTTTCTATTTTTTATCCTTACAGGAGTGCGGCATATGTCAAAAGGGCATTCGCTACAAGACCCTTACTTGAATACTTTGCGTAAAGAGAAGGTTGGCGTTTCCATCTATCTGGTCAACGGGATCAAGCTGCAGGGGACCATCGAGTCTTTCGACCAGTTCGTGATCCTGCTGAAAAACACCGTCAGCCAAATGGTTTACAAGCACGCAATTTCGACAGTCGTACCAGTACGTCCAATTCGTCTGCCTAGCGCAACCGAATCGGATCTGGCAGACGCTGAACCAGGTAATGCCTAAATAGGAGCATCCTTTGTTCTTTGAGCGCCACGGTGGTGGTGAGCGAGCGATCCTCGTTCACTTGGAAGGACAGGACCCTGAGGCGCGCGAAGATCCGCAGGAGTTCCAGGAGTTAGCTGTGTCGGCTGGCGCCGATACCGTCGCGTTTTTTAACGTGCCGCGTCATCGGCCATCGGCCAAATACCTGATTGGCAGTGGCAAGGTCGAGGAGTTGCGCGATCTGGTCAAGGCCGAGAAGGTCGACATCGTGATTTTCAATCACGTACTCACGCCCAGTCAGGAACGTAACCTCGAACGTGTTTTCGAGTGTCGCGTGCTTGACCGTACCGGGCTGATTCTCGATATCTTCGCTCAACGCGCCCGTACCCATGAGGGTAAGCTGCAAGTCGAACTGGCTCAGCTTGACCACATGAGCACGCGTCTTGTACGCGGCTGGACTCACCTTGAGCGTCAAGGTGGCGGCATTGGCATGCGCGGGCCGGGTGAAACCCAGCTCGAAACCGACCGCCGACTGTTGCGTGTGCGCATCAGCCAGATCAAAGCCCGTCTGAAAAAAGTCCGCAGTCAACGCGAGCAGTCCCGTAGAGGGCGTCAACGCGCCGATATTCCTACAGTGTCGCTGGTGGGCTATACCAACGCCGGTAAATCCACGCTGTTCAACAAGGTCACCGGCTCTGACGTCTTTGCCGCCGACCAGTTGTTCGCCACGCTAGACCCGACCCTGCGCCGCCTTGATCTGGGTGACCTGGGGCCGATCGTGCTGGCCGACACCGTGGGCTTTATTCGTCATCTTCCGCACAAGCTAGTTGAAGCATTCCGGTCTACGCTCGAAGAGTCGAGCAATTCCGATCTGCTGCTGCATGTGATCGATGCGCACGAGCCTGAGCGCATGGCGCAGATCGAGCAGGTGATGGTGGTACTGGGCGAAATCGGTGCGCAGGACTTGCCGATTCTCGAGGTCTACAACAAAATCGATTTGCTTGAAGGTGTCGAGCCGCAGATCCAGCGTGATGCCGATGGCAAGCCGCAGCGGGTCTGGTTGTCGGCCCGTGATGGTCAAGGGCTGGAGTTGCTTGAGCAGGCCATCGCCGAGTTGCTGGGCAATGATTTGTTCGTGGGCACCTTGCGCTTGCCGCAACGTTTTGCTCGACTGCGTGCACAGTTCTTCGAACTGGGGGTTGTGCAAAAAGAACAGCATGACGATGAGGGCTCCAGTCTGTTGGACGTACGCCTGCCGCGATCCGAGCTCAATCGCTTGGTCAGCCGCGAAGGGATGCAGCCGCTGGAATTCATCGAAGAACACACTTTGCAATAAAAGCCTCGCAAAGCGGTCGTGCCGCTGTGATAGGCATTCTGTAGCATTGGTCGGCGCGCCGTGGGCGCGTCTTTGCTTTATCAGATGGAGAGCGCTATGGCTTGGAATGAGCCGGGTGGCAACTCGAACAATCAAGATCCTTGGGGTGGCAAACGCCCTAAAAATGGCGACCGCAAGGGGCCACCAGATCTCGACGAGGCCTTCCGAAAGCTGCAGGAAAGCCTGAATGGGTTGTTCGGTGGTGGGAAAAAACGTACTGGCGGCAGCGGCAGTGAGGGTGGTTCGAATGGCAAGGGCGCCGGCTACGGTCTGCTCGGCATCGGCCTCGTCGTGCTGGCGGCTGCCTGGCTTTACAGCGCCGTGTATGTAGTCGATGAGCAGGAGCAAGCCGTGGTGCTGCGCCTGGGCAAGTACTACGACACCGTTGGGCCGGGCCTGAATATCTACTTCCCGCCGTTCGACAAAAAGTACATGGAGAACGTGACGCGTGAGCGTGCGTACACCAAGCAGGGTCAAATGCTGACTGAAGACGAAAACATCGTCGAAGTGCCGCTGACCGTGCAGTACAAGATCAGCAACCTGCGCGACTTCGTGCTGAATGTTGATCAACCGGAAGTCAGCTTGCAGCAGGCGACCGACAGCGCCTTGCGTCACGTCGTGGGTTCCACGTCGATGGATCAGGTGCTGACCGAAGGCCGTGAGCAAATGGCCGTGGAAATCAAGGAACGCCTGCAGCGTTTCCTCGATACCTACAAGACCGGTATCACCGTGACCCAGGTCAACGTACAGAACGCAGCCGCACCGCGTGAAGTACAGGAAGCCTTCGATGACGTGATCCGTGCCCGAGAAGACGAGCAGCGTGCCCGCAACCAGGCCGAAAGCTATGCCAACGGCGTTGTACCGGAAGCACGTGGTCAGGCCCAGCGCATCATCGAAGATGCCAACGGCTACCGTGATGAAGTGGTTTCCCGCGCCAAGGGTGAGGCTGACCGCTTTACCAAACTGGTTGCCGAGTACCGCAAAAATCCTGAAGTGACCCGCGACCGTCTGTATCTGGACACCATGCAGGAAGTCTTCAGCAACACCAGCAAGGTACTCGTGACCGGTAACAAAAACGGCCAGAGCAACCTGCTTTACTTGCCGTTGGACAAAATGATCGAAGGCCGTAATGGCAGCACCCCGGCAACGGGTTCGGCAGCCGCAGCGAGCAATACTGATTCCGGCTCGCACGTCAGCACGGATCTGCCGCCACAACCGCGCACCAGGGAGAGCCGCTGATGAGCAATAAATCGCTGGTTGCCCTTATTGTTGCTGTTGTCGTGGGGATCGTTGCCTGGAACAGCTTCTACATCGTCTCGCAAACCGAGCGTGCTGTACTGCTGCGCTTTGGCCGTGTGGTCCAGGCTGACGTTCAGCCGGGCCTGCATGTGAAGATTCCTTACGTCAACCAGGTGCGCAAGTTCGACGCCCGCCTGATGACGCTGGACGCGCCGACTCAGCGTTTCCTGACGCTGGAAAAGAAAGCGGTCATGGTTGATGCCTTCGCCAAGTGGCGTGTGAAAGATGCCGAGCGCTTCTACACCGCAACTTCGGGCATGAAACAGATTGCTGACGAACGTCTGTCGCGTCGTCTGGAATCCGGTCTGCGTGACCAGTTCGGCAAGCGCACCCTGCACGAAGTAGTGTCGGGTGAGCGTGATGCGTTGATGGCTGACATCACTGCATCGTTGAACAAAATGGCTGAAAAAGAGCTGGGCATTGAAGTGGTCGACGTTCGCGTCAAGGCCATCGACCTGCCAAAAGAAGTAAACCGCAGCGTTTTCGAACGTATGAGCACCGAACGTGAGCGTGAAGCACGCGAGCATCGGGCCAAGGGTAACGAACTGGCAGAAGGCATTCGTGCTGACGCCGACCGTCAACGTCGTGTTCTGCTGGCTGAAGCTTATCGTCAGTCCGAAGAAGCACGCGGTGATGGCGATGCCCAGGCAGCTTCGATCTACTCCAAGGCTTATGGCCAGGATCAGGAGTTCTACAAGTTCTATCGCAGCCTGCGCGCTTACCGCGAAAGCTTCGCGAGCAAGAACGATGTGCTGGTTCTGGACCCAAGCAGCGATTTCTTCCGCTACCTGGAAAAATCCAAGCCTTCGCAGCAGTAAAAGCGCTTCAAGCCTGTGGGAGCAGGCTTGCTCGCGATGCAAGCAACTCGGTCTGTCTGCTAAATCGAGTTGATGCCATCGCGAGCAAGCCCGCTCCCACACTGTTTTCAGAAGGGTTGGCATGTTCATCACAGGCCCTGATTCACTCCGCTTGGCGGTCAAATGGCCTCGCAGGGTGATCCTTTTAGAAAACGGGTGTATGATGCGGCAGCCGGGAAATTCCCGGCTTTTTTGCGTCTGCATGTTTGATTGTCCGAATGGCTGTTACAGCATCGGCAGAATTTTCGAGGAATGTGCGAGCCTGTCGTTCAGGCTTTTTTGCTGTGCGCGTTCAAGACGCAGCCACGTTCTGCTTTACTCAAGGCTCGCCTGCTGGCTGGCCGCCCGGATCACAGGGGAATGGCGTAATGGCAACGGTAGACCGCTGGCTTTTGCCAGATGGCATCGAAGAAGTACTTCCACCTGAAGCTGCCCGCATTGAAGTGGCGCGCCGTCAGGTGTTGGATCTGTTCCAGAGCTGGGGCTATGAGTTCGTCGTGACCCCGCATATCGAATACCTGGAGTCCCTGCTGACAGGGGCTGGCCAGGACCTCGACTTGCGTACCTTCAAGGTGATTGACCCGCAAACGGGTCGCCAGATGGGTTTTCGTGCCGACATCACGCCGCAAGTGGCGCGTATCGATGCGCATACCCTGCGTCGTGAAGGCCCGAGCCGTCTGTGCTACGCCGGCAGCGTGCTGCATGCTCAACCGCGTGCACTGTCATCCTCGCGCAGCCCGATCCAGCTGGGCGCCGAGTTGTATGGCGATGCAAGCCCGAGCAGCGATGTTGAAGTGATCAGCCTGATGCTGGCCATGCTGCAACTGGCCGATGTGCCGGATGTGCACATGGACCTGGGGCATGTTGGTATTTACCGTGGTCTGGCCCGTGCGGCCAACCTGTCGGTTGAAGTGGAACAACAATTGTTCGACGCCCTGCAACGCAAGGCGATCGACGAAGTAACGGCCTTGACCCAAGGCTTGCCGGCCGATTTGGCGGGCATGCTGCAGGCCTTGGTTGGTTTGTGTGGCGGTCACGAAGTTCTGGCTGCTGCGCGCGAGCGTCTGGCCAAGGCTCCGGCTCAAGTGCTGGCAGCTCTGGACGACCTGGTGGCGATTGCCGAAGGGTTGTCTGTGCGTTTCCCGCAGTTGCCGTTGTACTTTGACCTGGGCGAGTTGCGTGGGTATCACTACCACACAGGTGTAGTGTTTGCGGTATTTGTACCGGGCGTTGGGGACTCCATCGCCCAAGGCGGTCGTTATGACGACATTGGTGCTGTTTTCGGGCGTGCCCGGCCGGCAACCGGCTTTTCGACCGATTTGAAAACCCTGGTGACCCTGGGGCGTGCGGAAGTCAAGTTGCCGTCTGGTGGTATCTGGATGCCAGACAGCACCGATGCGGCACTCTGGCAGCAGGTTTGCCAGCTTCGCAGTGAAGGCCAGCGTGTGGTTCAGGCGTTGCCTGGGCAACAGCAGGCTGGTGCCCTGGAGGCAGACTGCGACCGCCAATTGATTCAGCAGAATGGCCTGTGGCAAGTAGTGCCGCTGGTTTCTTGAGTTTTCCTGCCGGCGGCTGCCGGCACCAAGTTTGCGCGAATGAGGACAAGTGTTATGGGTAAGAATGTCGTAGTCCTGGGCACCCAATGGGGTGATGAGGGCAAAGGCAAGATCGTTGATCTGCTGACCGAACATGCTGCCGCTGTAGTGCGTTACCAAGGTGGCCACAACGCTGGCCACACGCTGGTAATCGACGGCGAAAAAACCGTATTGCACCTGATTCCGTCGGGCGTGTTGCGCGAAGGCGTGCAATGCCTGATCGGCAACGGTGTCGTGGTTGCTCCCGACGCCCTGCTGCGTGAAATCATCAAGCTGGAAGAGAAAGGCGTACCGGTGCGCGAGCGCCTGCGTATCAGCCCGTCCTGCCCGCTGATCCTGTCGTTCCACGTGGCGCTGGACCAGGCCCGTGAAAAAGCCCGTGGCGAGCTGAAGATCGGTACGACCGGTCGCGGTATCGGCCCGGCTTACGAAGACAAAGTTGCCCGTCGTGGCCTGCGTGTTGGCGACCTGCTGAACATGCCGCGCTTTGAAGCCAAACTGCGTGAACTGGTGGATTACCACAACTTCATGCTGGTTGGTTACTACAAAGAGCCGGCTATCGACTTCGACAAGACCCTGGCCGAGTGCAAGGAATACGCCGAGCTGCTCAAGCCGTTGATGCTGGACGTGACAGCCGAGCTGCACGACCTGCGTCGCGCTGGCAAGGACATCATGTTCGAAGGCGCCCAAGGTTCGTTGCTGGACATCGACCACGGTACCTATCCGTACGTGACCAGCTCCAACACCACCGCTGGCGGCGTTGCGACCGGTTCGGGCGTTGGCCCGATGTTCCTGGACTACATCCTGGGCATCACCAAGGCTTACACCACTCGCGTAGGTTCGGGCCCGTTCCCGACTGAGCTGTTCGACGACGTTGGCGCTCACCTGGCCAAGCAAGGTCACGAGTTCGGTGCTACCACCGGCCGTGCCCGTCGTTGCGGCTGGTTCGACGCCGTTATCCTGCGTCGCGCTATCGATGTGAACAGCATCTCGGGCATCTGCCTGACCAAGCTGGACGTACTCGACGGTCTGGAAACCATCAACATTTGCGTTGGCTACAAAGACGCAAACGGTGTTGATGTTGCACCGACCGACGCTGACAGCTACGTAGGCCTGCAGCCTGTGTACGAAGAAGTGCCGGGCTGGACTGAATCGACCGTGGGTGCCAAAACCCTGGAAGAGCTGCCAGCCAACGCTCGCGCTTACATCACGCGCGTAGAAGAGCTGATCGGCGCTCCGATCGACATCATTTCGACTGGCCCGGACCGCAACGAGACCATCGTTCTGCGTCACCCGTTCGCTTAAGTCGCTGCTGATGTAAAACAAAAGGCCCTTCGGGGCCTTTTGTCGTTTCTGCCTGTTGTGCGGCACGACCCTTGCTGTGAAAACCGTCAATAAGCGTGCTATCAAAATAATGGCACCTAAGTGGAGGGTTTTCCGTGTCTGCCGTTCTCTCACTGTTACAAAGCCGTCTGCTGCGGCCTGTATTCGTTACCCTAGGTATCGCTCTTTTGGTGCAGGTTTTGGTGGCTGTTGCACTGACACGGAGCACGGTGACGGCGTTGGAGTCTGATCTGGATGCGCGTCTGGGGGCAGACAGCCAAAAGCTCACCGCGGAACTGGAGCAGGCCGGGCGTGAAGTTAAAAGCAGCCTTGACGCGTTGTCTGCCAGCACCCGGCAGCGTTTGACCGCGGGCCTGGAGCCACGCTTGAAAGACGAGCAAATGCAGCTCAGGCAATCGCTGGAGAAGAACCTGCAGGACTCGGCAAACGACATGGCGCAACTGCTGGCAGCTGTAGCGCCGCGTGCCATATGGGATAGCGACGTGCCCACGCTGTCCGATTTCGCCCGACGCGCTCAACGTAATCCTAATGTGTTATTCGTGGTGTACGACGATGCCACGGGGCAGCATCTGACCCGCTATCTCAATCGTGATAACCCGATCAACCAGGCGCTTTTGGCCAAGGGCAATGGCGAGCGGGCGCTGGATAAAGTGCTCGATGCGGCCCGCCATGATCCGTCGGTGTACTACCTCGAAGCCTCTATCAACCCCAATGGCGTCGAGATCGGCAAAGTGCTGATGGGGGTTTCCACCGCCTCGGTTGAGCAGGACCTGGCGGCCCTCGACCAGCGCTTTTCGACGTTGATAGCCAATAGCGGGCAACTGGTCGGCGAAAGCTTGCAAGGTGCTGCCAGCGACAGTTCGGCAGCACTGGGCGCGCGTCTGGAGTCGGCGCAGGCAGCGGCGGCGCAGATGCAGGCCAATACCGCGCAGACCGTGCGCGAGGCGGCGGACACCTTGCGCTGGCGTATTGGCATGGGGCTGGCGATTGTCGGACTTGGTGTGTTGCTGTTACTGGCGGTGGTGCTGGGGCGGCGGGTGGTCAACAAGTTGCTGCTGCTGATTGCCGCGCTGGATGACCTGGCCGCAGGCGAAGGCGATTTGACCAAGCGTGTAGGCCTGAACAGCAAGGATGAAATCGGCGATATGGCGGCGGCGGTTAACCGCTTTGTCGACAAACTGCAGCCCATCGTGCGTGAGGCGGGTGATGTGGCGCAGCGCACCGGGGTCGAGATCGGTGTGATGACCTTGCGCAATGCCGGGGCCGATGCTGCCGCGCAGTTACAGCGCGATGAAGTAGCTCAGAGCCTGCATGCACTGTCGACCATGGCAGATGCAGCCCAGTCGGAAAGCCAGGCGATGCAGGCGGCGCTCCGGCAGGTGGTTGATATTCGTCAGGCTACTGATGAAAACACTCGCACCTCGGCCAAGGTCGGGGGGCTGATCGAGGCGCTGGCCGGACAGGTGGGCGAGGGAGCCAAGGTGATCGAGCGTCTGGCGCAGCAAAGTGAGCAGATTGAAGTGGTGCTGACGGTGATTCACGGCATCGCCGAGCAAACCAATCTGCTGGCTTTGAACGCGGCCATTGAAGCCGCGAGGGCGGGGGAGACTGGGCGTGGTTTTGCTGTGGTAGCCGATGAAGTGCGGGCTCTGGCCAGCAAAACCCAAAGCTCTACCGGTGATATTCAGGCGCATATCGTGGCCTTGCAGCAGGGAGCCAGGGAAGCCGTGGCGGCCATTGGCCTGGCGGGGCGTCAGGCCGATGAGGGCCTGGCGGTGCTGCGCGGCAGCGTGCAGTTGCAAAAGACCATGCAGGTATCGGTCGAGCAGGTGCATAGCGCGATTGGTGATGCGACCAAAGCTGCCGAGCATCAGGCGCAAGGAGCGTATGCGGTGCGTGGGCGGGTGGAAGTGATCCATGCCCAGGCCGAGCGTGCGGCCGAGGCGGTGACCCAGACCACGGCCAGCGGCAAGGTGCTGGACGGGTTGGCGGCGCAGCTCAAGGCGAGTCTTGGGCAGTTCCGGGCGTAGAGAAGCGGGGCTGCCCCTGTGGGAGCGGGCTTGCTCGCGATGCGGGCAGCGCGGTGTATCTGCATGCCCCCGTCGATGCCATCGCGGGCAAGCCCGCTCCCACACGGGGTATGCTGGATCCGCTGTCAGCGGCTCAAATACATCCTGGTGGTGAGCAAGTACACCGGCAGCCCCGACACCAGAATCAACAACGCCGCATAAGGCGCCGCTGCCGCAAACTCGATATTCGAAGTATGCGACCACACTTGTGTTGCCAGGGTGTTCAGCCCGGTCGGACTCAGTAGCAAGGTGGCGGTCAATTCCTTCATCGCATCCAGAAACACCAGGGCAAAGGCCGCCCCCAGCGCGGGGAAGATAATCGGCAGGGTCACCCGGCAAAATGCCGTAAACGAAGTGGCGCCCAGGGTCCGTGCTGCTTCTTCCAGTTGCGGAGCCGCCTTGTTCAGCGCCGTGCGGATGGGTGCCTGTGCCAGTGGCAAAAACAGCAGCGCATAGGCAATCAGCAGCAATGCCGAAGTCTGGTACAGCGCCGGCACATAATGCAGGGCGAAGTAGACCAGCGCCAAGGCAATCACCAGCCCGGGCAGTGCATGTAACAGATATGGCAAACGCTCCGCCCAGATGGCCAGCGGGCCTTTGTAGCGCACCACCAGCAATCCGACCGGCACAGCCAGCACCAGGCACAGCGCCGCACCGCCCAGGGCCAGTGACAGCGACGAGAACAGAGCCTCGCCAATCTCGGCCAGCGGGAATGCTGCCGAGCTGCCCTTGATCAGCCAGTACGCCAGCATGCCCAGCGGGATGCCGCTGCCAATCACCGCCAGCGCCAGGCAATACAGTTGCCCCGGTAGCGACCACTTGCCCAGGTTCACTTGTTCCGCATGCCGTGCAGCGCCCTGGCCGATACGAATATGCCGGCCTTTGCCACGAACCTTAAGTTCCAGCCATAACAGGCTCAGGCACATCACCAGCAGCACCGCAGACAGCATCGCCGCATTGGCATTGCTGAACTCCAGCTCGAACTGCTGATAAATGGCTGTGGTAAAGGTCTGCAGGCCGATGATCGACAGCGCGCCGAATTCCACCAGCATATGCAGGGCAATCAGCAACGAGCCGGCCAGCAGCGAAGGCCAGAGCAGTGGCAGGGTGATCTTGAAAAACACCCCCCAGCGGTTCTGCCCCAGGGTTCGAGCCGACTCTTCAAGGGCTGGGTCGAGGTTGCGCAGGGTCGCCGCCACCGGCAGAAAGATCAGCGGGTACTTGGACAGGCTCATCACCAGAATGGCACCGCCCAGGCCCTCGAAACTGGCGCTGAGCGATACCCAGGTAAAGCTGCTGACAAACGCCGGCACGGCAAATGGCAGGCACAGGATCACGCCCCACAGGCGCCGCCCCGCCAGGTTGCTGCGCTCCAGCAGCCAGGCCAGGCTCAGGCCGACCAGCGCGCAGGTCAGTGTGACGCCGATCATCAGCAGCAAGGTGTTGCGCATCAGGCCAAAGACATAAGGCCGCCACAACAGGTGCAGGGCTTCAGACCACCCGGCTTGCCAGGCCTTTGTGCCGACATACAACAGCGGCAACAGGCTCAGGCCCACCAGTAGCAGTACGGGCAACAACAGCCAGATCGAAGGCTTTTTGCGAGTGGGCGTAAAGCGTGCAGGTTGAGCGGCTGACAACATCAGAGCAGGCCTACATCACGTTCAAGGTCCAGTGCTTCTTCAGCGTTACCCAGGTCGGCAGGCGTCACTTTCGGCGGTTGCAGCTCTTCAAACGGTTTGAGGCCGCGTTCCGAGACCATGCCTTTGCGCATCGGGTATTCAGCGGTGGTGTTGGTGATAACGCGCTGACCTTCTTCACTGGCCATGTAAGCCAGCAGTTGCTGGGCTTCCTTGGGGTGTTTGCTGGCCTTGATCACGCCGGCGCTGGACACGGTGATCAAACCGCCCGCATCACCATCGGTGAAGTAGTGCAGTTTGGAATCCAGCTGGCCTTTTTCGCGTTGCAGGGCAAACCAGTAGTAGTTGTTGACCAGTACTGCGGCGACTTCACCGTTTTCTACGGCTTTGAGTGCCACCATGTTGTTGGTGTAGGTCTTGCCGAACGCACGCAGACCGGTCAGCCATTCTTCGGCGGCATCGCGCCCGTGCAGCTTGATGATTGCTACGGCCTGTTCCTGGAAGGCACCGCTGGTGGGTACAAAGCCGATCTTGCCTTGCCATTGCGGGTCAGCGAAATCCAGAACCGACTTGGGCAACTGGTCTTCGCTGATCTTTTTCGGGTTGAAGGCGACAACGCGGGTACGCGCAGTCACGCCGATCCAGGTGCCATTGGCGGCCACGTACTCTTTGGGCAGCGCTTGCAGGGTGCTGTCATCGGCCTTGGCCAGAAAGCCCTGTTCGCCCAGGCTGTTCAGAGGCGGCGACTCTTCGGCGTAGAACACGTCCGCAGGCGAGCGATCGCCTTCTTCCATGATCTGGCTGGCCAGTTGGTTGCTGCTGCCTTTGCGCACATTGACGTGAATGCCGGTCTTGGCTTCAAAGGCGGCAGCGAGGTTGTCGCCGACCTCTTTGTGCTGGCCGTTGTACAGGGTCAGCGTCACAGGATCGGCAGCGTAGGCGGCGGGAGCAAGCAGGGTCAGGCCAAGTGTTGCGATGGACAAACTGCGCAGTAGAAATGTCGCAAGCTGGGTATTTCGGAGCATCATTCGCTGGTTTCCTCGCTTGGGTACTACAAAACTTGTAACAATAATAAACGATATCGTTTCTCAAGTGCGCTTGACCCAGCGTCCAATTGCACCAGTGCGACGAAATGTGATGCTGCCGGCCTGTTCTGCTTTTGTGGGAGCGGGCTTACCCGCGATGGGTATGCTGCCGTTTTACCGGTACACCGTGTCGCCTGCATCGCGAGCAAGCCCGCTCCCACAAAGTCAGGCGCTGCCTACAGTGTGTCGAGAAAGCTGCGCAAGGCCCGCAGTTCGTCCTTGTCCATGTTCAGCGCCTTGAGCCGGTCGCTGGTGCGTGGGAACAACGGGTCGTTGACCTGTTGCGCGTTGGGGCGCGGGCGGGGCATGCCCATGTTGTAGAACGCCAGCGTGCCTTCCATGTTCACAAACAGGCCGTTGTGCATCCACGGTGCGGTTTTCATCACCAGGCGCAATGACGGCGTACGAAATGCCCCCACGTCTTCTGGTTTGCGCGTTACTTCGTAGCGCCCGAGGTCTTCGTATTTACGCCCGTAGTAACTCAGGCCGACGTTATGAAACTGCTCGTCGCTCAGCGCCGGGCCGAAGTGGCAGTTCATGCAGCGTGCCTTGGTGCGAAACAGATGCAGGCCATAGAGCTGCTCATCGCTCATGCGTTGCGGGCGCCCGCGCAGCAGTTGCTCGAAGGCGGTGTTGCGCGTGGCGCTGACCAGCGTGCGCTGAAAGGTGGCCAGGGCCTGGGCGGTTTGCTGTGGGGTGATCGGGCCTGGCCCGAAAACTTGTGCAAACTCCTCCCGGTAAGCGCTATTGGTATTGAGCCGTTGCAGCAGTTGCGGGATATCAAAGGCCATTTCCACCGGGTCGACGATGGGGTGCATGGCTTGCTGTTCCAGAGTGCCACCGCGCCCGTCCCAGAACAGCGCCGGGCTGTAGCCGCTCATTGCCAGGCTGGGGGCATTGCGTCGGCCGCTCTGGCGGTCATGCCCGAACGAGACGCGGCGGCCATCGGCAAAGGCCATATCGGCTTCATGGCACGAAGCGCAGGCGATTTGCCCGGAGCGCGAGAGCTTGGGGTCGTTGAACAGTTTTTTGCCCAACTCGGCCTTGGCTTCGCTGAACGGGTTATCCGGCGGTGCGGGGGCGTGGGCGGGCAGGGCGGCCATTTCCTGCCATTGCACATCGGCATCTACCAGGGGTGAAGGCCATTGGGCGACGGGCTGGCGGTATTGTTGGGCGATGCAGGTTTTGTAGTCGGCGGCCTGTTCGTCGCAGGCGACTGCGTTCAGGGTCAGGGTGCCGAGGGTCAGGCCGAGGAATAGGGTCTTCAAAATTTATACCCCACTTCCAGCATGAACTGGCGGCCGACTTCATAGTTGAGTACGCCGTTGGTGTCGGTGGAGCTGACGATGGTCTTGTCCAGCAGGTTGCTGACGTCGAGATTGACGAAAACGGCCTGATCCTTGGCGGTGGGCATCTCCCAGGCCACACGGGTGTCCCATGTCAGTGCCCCGGAGAACGGGGTTTCTTCCCAGACATAGACACTGCTGCCTTCGTGCTCGACCTTTTTGTTGGTGGAGGCAATGCGCCGGTAGCCGTCGCGGTAACGCAGGAAGTTGGTCCAGGTCAGGTGCAGGGGCTCGACTTCGGTCACGGTGGTCAGGCGCGCGGTCCAGGGGCGGTTGTAGTTGCTGGCGGGCATGTCGGAATACTTCATGAACTTGCCGTCGTACTGGATCGTCGGGTCTTCTACGTAGATAGCGCCGATGCTGGCGCTGTAGCTGGACAGCCCGGTGTTGTTGATCTTGCTCCAGTCCATCGCAAACTGCGCAGTGGTGCGGGTGCTGCCCAGATTGAAGGGTTGCAGGGGGGTGATGCTCAGGGTGTAGATGTCGGCGTCGCTTTTGCCGCCGTTGTAGTAGGTGTAGTAGTTGGCAGCCAGGGTCGAGGTGTCTTCGGACGGTTCGCCGATTTGCGCGCCCCAGGCGCGGCTGATCTGGTCGCGCCCCTTACGGTTGACGTACTTGACGGCGAACTCGGTGTTCCACTGCACGTGGCTCAGGCCCAGGGTCAGTTCGTCGTCGTAAGGCACTTTGAGCTGGTTGAATTTGCTGTCATTGGCGATGTGCTTGCTCAGCTCTCAGTCAGACGTCTGCGTCTTGCGGGTGTATTCGGTGCTCATCGAGGCAATACCGTCGCGCAGGCGATAGGCGTAAAGGTTGCGTCCGTAGTAACGGTTGGCGCCGGCAGTGAGGCGGGTCTTGCCATCGCCAAACACGTCCAGCTCGGTGGCCAGGCGCGGGGCGAAGGTGATCTGATTCATATAGTTGTCGCCGTCCACCCGGATGCCGGGCCTGACGGTGAGGCGCTTGTAGTGCATTTCGTCTTGCAGATACAGCGCCCATGAACGCGTGTCGAAGGCAATTTTGCCCTGGGTAACGGTCATCTTGTTCGCATACTGGCCAGGCCAGCCATTGATTGTTGGTGCCATTGAGCACAGCGGGTCATTGCCGGTGCATGACGTGGCCTTGTCCACCGCATAGCTGCTGTAGGGTGTGCCGCGCTCATAGCTGGCCGAGTTCTGCGACAGCTCCAGGCCAGTTTGCAGCGAATGATCCACACCCAGCCATTTGAAGCTGTTCCAGTCGGCCTTGAGTTTGTAGGCCAGGGTTTTTTGGGTTTCTTCGATATCGCCAAAACCGCCTTCGGTGGCGAATGCCGAGGTGCTCCAGTCGCGACTGGCCGAAGTTCGCCAGAGGATCATGTAGTCGCGGTCGGAATAGCGTGAGGTATTCAGCTCGCTCCAGCTCAGGTTCTGCTCAACCCGGGCCAGGGGCGCGTTCCACACCAGGCGCGTACTGATACTGTCGCCACCGGCATCCATATCGCGGCCGGACACCAGCGAGTTGGGGCCGTAGGTGCGGGCGGTTTCCGGCGCGTGGGTCAGGGTGGTATCGAGCTTCCAGTCTTCGTTGATCTGCCAGGTGGCCTTGAGGAAGTAGTTGTCGATGCGCCGCGATTGTTCTTCGGTCTCCATTGCCGTTTCGGTCTGGTTGGCCACGGAAAACAGGCGGGTCGGCATGGTGGATTCTTTACGCGAGAAGGTGCCCAGCAAGCCGAAGTTGTCGGTCAGGTGGCCTTCGAGGGTGGCGCGGGTGATGACTTTTTCGAAGTCGGGCTGGTAGTTGTTGCCAAAGCCGGCCTTGAAATTTTCCAGGTCCGGGTCGTCTTTGTTCAGGTGATAGCGGGTCCACTCGGAGCGGGTCATTTGTACCGACACCTTGCCGTGCAGTTCCTTGCGGGGGTCGCGGGTATTGGCTTCGACTACACCGCCATTGAAGCCGCCAAATTCTACCGGCACGTTACTGTCGTAGACCTTGATGTTTTCCAGCAGGTCGGTGTCCAGCGCCAGGCCCTGGCTGCGCCCCGGTATCTCATCGAAGTCGTCGTTGCTGTTGCCCGGGTCCAGGTCGTTGTTCATGCTCATGCCGTCAACGATAAACAGGTTCTGCCAGGGCCGTGCGCCGTTGATGCTGATATCGGCGGGGGCGATTTCCCCCGGGTTTTTGCTGCTCAACTGGCTGTTGTCGAACTGCACGTTGGGGTTGGTGCGCAGCAGGCTGGTGATATCACCGTTGCCCGAGGGCAGGTCCTCGATCATCTGCCGGTCGATCACCTGTTCGCCCTGGAACACCGGCTCCATCGCCGTGATGGGGGTGCTTTTGATTTGCAGCACATCGCTTTGGGCGGGCGGCAGGATTGAGGCGCTGTCAGACGAGGTCACTTCCCATAGCATGCCCGTGCCGCGCAACAGGTGGGCCAGGGCTTTTTCGGGGCTGGTGCTGGCATCGACTGGCGAGCTGGTCAGGCCGTTGAGCACGGTGCTTTCCGCGCTGACCTGCCAGCCTGACTGCTGGGAAAACGCAATCAGGGCGCTGGCCAAAGGCTGGGCCGGGATCTGGAAGTGCAGTTGTTGACGGCTGATTGGCGTGTCGGCTGCCGGGCTGGCAGCGATGGCCAGTGCGGGCAGGCCGAGCAACAGGGCCAGGGACAACGATCGATAGCGAGCAACACTGACACAACGCAAACGCGAAGAAGGCATGAGGTGACCTACGAAATGAAACGCCATAGTCACTAATGCGAATCTTTATCAGTGACGTTCGTAGGTAAAGACTCCCGGGCCTTCAGGATTTCCAGAAATAAGTGAAAATAGTTTCGTTAGCGCAAGCCCGCGCCCGCAGGGAGGCTCAGGGCTTGGTCGAGACGATCAGGGTGTAGGGCACGCTGTCCTGCAGGCGTCCGCCCAATGGGGCAATGGCGGTTTGCAGTGCGCGTTTGGGGTCGCGCAGGTTCAGGGCTGCGGTGATGCGTCGTTGCCCCAGCGCCTTGTCCGTCAGCAGAATCAGGCCCGGCTGATAGCGGCGCAACTGGGTGATCACGTCATCGATCGATTGATCGACCGCCACCAGCTGCCAGCGACGCCAGGGCGCGATTTGCTCCTGGGGCAATTGCACGATGCGCGTGCGCTGGCCGTTTGCAGTGAAGTGCAGTTGGTCGCCATGGCCCAGCAGGTGCGTGGCCGAAACCGATGCTTGCGGCGTTTGTACCGCAACCGTGCCGCTCTCGACGCTGACGTCGACACCGTTGTCGTCCAGGTTGACCGCAAACGCGGTGCCGGTCACCCGAACCCGCACGTCACCGGCGTTGACGTAGAAGGCGCGGTTGGCATCGTGGGTCACCGAGAAAAAGGCCTGGCCACGCAATAGCGTGACTTCTCGCTGATCGGGGTTGAACTGCACATCGGCAAGCGTATTGCTGTCGAGAAGCATCTGGCTGCCATCGCTGAGCGCCACTGTGCGGTGTTCGCCGGTGGGGCTGCGGTGGTCGGCTTGCATCGCCTGCCAGTCGGGGCCCCACATCAGCAGGGCGCTGGCGGCCACGGCGGCGCCGACCAGTGCGCGTTTGCGCCGGCTCAGGCGCTGGGGTGGGCGTGCCATCGGCGGGGCCGGTGCTGTTGTCGCCGGCAGGGTGAGCGCCTCGCCGCTCAGGCTCCAGACCTTGAGCGCCTTGCGATAAGCCGCGTCGTGCTCAGGGGCGCTGGCGCGCCAGTGGTTCAGGCGTTCGGTCAGTTCGGAGTCTTGAGGGTTCTCCTGGATCAGCAGCAGCCAGTCCAGTGCGGTTTCCCAGATCGGGTTCGGGGGCGGTTTTTCAGTCATCACTCAGTTGTTCCGCGCAGTAGGTCAGGGCGTCGCGGACCAATTGGTGGGCCAGGCTCACGGATATGCCAAGTTGCGTGCCGATTTGCTGAAACGTCAGGCCTTGCAGGCGATGCAATACGAATGCCTGGCGCGTGCGCTCCGGCAGGCGGGACAAAGCATGTTGCAATTTGCGCAATTCGTCCACATGCAAGGCTTGCTGCTCGGGCGAAGGCGCGTTGGAAATGTGTTCGTCCAATGATTCGCTATGGGTGGTGTGGCGGTTTTCCAGGGTTGCCCGGCGATTGAGGTCAAAGGCCAGGTTGCGCACGATACGGTAAAGATAGCCCACCGGTTGTGTCAGCGGGGCGAGGTTGTCCGCGCCCTGGCTGAAGCGCAGCCAGGCGTCTTGAACCACATCTTCTGCCTTGGCCCGGCAGCCCACGATGGGGGCGGCATAGTCGACCAGGGCGATACGATGCGTCAGGTAAAGCTGGAGCCTGTCATTGGTGTCGGGCACGGGTATCCAGGAGGATGAGCCAGGGATCTGAAGTTGGCCGGATATTAATGCGGATGAGATAGATTATCAAATACGACCTTTAGGCCGCAGATAAAAGGTATCGAAGAGGGCAGGAAGGAATCCCGGAAACTAAAAAGCCCGCTTTCGCGGGCTTTTTGAGTGGTTGCACAGGGTGAACCTGTAAACCTGAATTGGTGCCCAGAAGAAGACTCGAACTTCCACGACCTTGCGGTCACCAGCACCTGAAGCTGGCGTGTCTACCAATTTCACCATCTGGGCAGTATCAGCAACGTTGCCGCTGTTGATGTGGCGCATAATACGTAGAGCTTTTCGATCTGTAAACCCCTGTTTTAATTTTATTAAATCAGGGGCTTAGCTGACCCGGAATGCAAAAACCCGCTTTCGCGGGTTTTTGTGTGAGGCTGAAGAGTGTACTACTCTGCAATCTCGAATTGGTGCCCAGAAGAAGACTCGAACTTCCACGACCTTGCGATCACCAGCACCTGAAGCTGGCGTGTCTACCAATTTCACCATCTGGGCAGTATCTTCAACGCTGTTGCCGTTGTTGATGGCGCGCATCTTACGGACGAACCTTTGACCTGTAAAGCGTTGTGTTTAAAAATAGTGAAAATATTTCGCGAACGGTTGGTCGACAGCAGCAAAGCGCGTCAGAAAGGACTAATAAGGCCCAGTGTGTGCCTGAAATTTCCCGTTTCAATACGCGTATGCCAAACTAACCCGCATATAGACAAGGTGAAAACTATCTAATGGCCGATTGGCAGACCCTCGATCCCGAGGCCGCACGTGAAGCGGAAAAATACGAAAACCCTATCCCTAGCCGCGAACTGATCCTTCAGCACCTGGCCGAGCGTGGCTCGCCTGCTGCTCGTGAACAGTTGGTGGAAGAGTTCGGTCTGACCACAGAAGACCAAATCGAGGCCTTGCGCCGTCGCCTGCGTGCGATGGAGCGCGATGCCCAGCTGATTTACACCCGCCGTGGCACTTACGCGCCGGTGGACAAGCTCGACCTGATTCTCGGCCGTATCAGTGGCCACCGCGATGGCTTCGGCTTCCTGGTTCCGGACGACGGCAGCGACGACCTGTTCATGAGCCCTGCGCAAATGCGCCTGGTGTTCGATGGCGACCGTGCGCTGGCCCGTGTTTCGGGGCTGGACCGTCGTGGTCGTCGTGAAGGCGTGATCGTCGAAGTGGTTTCCCGTGCTCACGAAACCATCGTGGGTCGCTACTTTGAAGAAGGTGGTATTGGCTTCGTAGTGGCCGACAACCCGAAGATCCAGCAAGAAGTGCTGGTAACCCCGGGTCGCAACGCTGGCGCAAAAATCGGTCAGTTCGTCGAAGTGAAGATTACTCACTGGCCTACGCCGCGTTTCCAGCCGCAAGGCGATGTACTGGAGGTTGTAGGCAACTACATGGCTCCGGGCATGGAAATCGATATTGCCCTGCGTACTTACGACATTCCTCACGTATGGCCGGAAGCTGTGCTTAAGGAAGCAAGCCGCCTGAAGCCGGAAGTCGAAGAGAAAGACAAAGAGAAGCGCATCGACCTGCGTCATCTGCCGTTCGTCACCATTGACGGCGAAGATGCCCGCGACTTCGATGACGCCGTATTCTGCGAAGCCAAGCCTGGCAAGCTGCGCCTGTTCTCCGGCGGCTGGAAGTTGTACGTGGCAATTGCCGACGTCTCCAGCTACGTGAAAATCGGTTCGGCCCTGGATGCCGAAGCCCAGGTTCGCGGCAACTCGGTGTACTTCCCTGAGCGCGTGATCCCGATGCTGCCTGAGCAGCTGTCCAACGGCCTGTGCTCGCTGAACCCGAAAGTCGACCGTTTGGCCATGGTTTGCGAGATGACCATCTCCAAAACCGGCGAAATGACCGACTATCAGTTCTACGAAGCGGTGATCCATTCCCAGGCACGTCTGACCTACAACAAGGTCAGCACTATTCTGGAGCAGCCGAAAACCAGCGAGGCCAAGCAACTGCGCAGCGAATACGCTGATGTGGTGCCGCACCTCAAGCAGTTGTACTCGTTGTACAAGGTGTTGCTGGCAGCTCGTCATACCCGTGGCGCGATTGATTTTGAAACCCAGGAAACCCGGATCATCTTCGGTTCCGATCGCAAAATTGCCGATATTCGCCCGACCACCCGTAACGATGCGCACAAGCTGATTGAAGAGTGCATGCTGGCGGCCAACGTGGCCACCGCCGAGTTCCTCAAGAAGCACGAGATTCCTGCGCTGTATCGTGTCCACGATGGTCCGCCGCCGGAGCGTCTGGAAAAACTGCGTGCGTTCCTCGGTGAGCTGGGCCTGAGCCTGCACAAAGGTAAAGATGGTCCGTCGCCAAAGGATTACCAGGCATTGCTGGCCAGCATCAAGGACCGTCCGGATTTCCACCTGATCCAGACCGTAATGCTGCGTTCGTTGAGCCAGGCGGTATACAGCTCCGATAACCAGGGCCACTTCGGCCTGAATTATGAAGCCTATACCCACTTCACCTCGCCGATTCGTCGCTACCCTGACCTGTTGACCCACCGTGCGATCCGCAGCGTGATCCATTCCAAGATGGATACCCCGCACGTTCGCCGTGCTGGTGCGATGACCATTCCGAAAGCGCGCATCTATCCGTACGACGAAGCGATCCTGGAGCAGCTCGGCGAGCAGTGCTCCATGAGCGAGCGCCGTGCCGACGAGGCCACCCGCGATGTGACCAACTGGCTCAAGTGCGAGTTCATGAAGGATCGCGTAGGCGAGTCGTTCCCTGGCGTGGTAACGGCAGTGACCGGTTTTGGCCTGTTCGTGGAACTGACCGATATCTATGTTGAAGGTCTGGTTCACGTAACTGCCTTGCCGGGCGACTACTACCACTTCGACCCTGTGCATCACCGCCTGGCGGGCGAGCGCACCGGTCGCAGCTTCCGCTTGGGTGATACCGTTGAAGTGCGGGTCATGCGCGTCGATCTCGACGAGCGCAAGATCGACTTCGAAATGGCGGAAAAAACCCTCAGTGCGCCGATTGGTCGTAAAAATCGTACTGCTGATGCGCCTAAAACCAGGAATGCAGGCAAGGCTGGTACCAAGCCGACTGAAAAGCCGGTTGAGCCAGCCCCGGCTGCACGTCGCAGTGCGCCGGCCAAGCCCGCTAAAAAATCCTCGGATGATGCTTATCGCCCAAGCGATGCTGCGGCAAAAAACGCCGAGCTGCGCAAAAGCCGTGAACTGAAACAGGCGCTGCTGGCCGAATCGAAAAGCGGCGGTCGGACATCGGAGCCGGGAAAGTCGGGTAGGGGGGCGCCTGCAAAAGATGCGGGCAAGCCTTCCAAGCCGAGCAAACATCGTAAAGGCCCGCCAAAATCGGGCACCGCTCCAGCCGCCAAAAGCGGCGGGGCGCGCAAACCTAAGGCCAAGTCATGAGTCTGGAAAAAATCTATGGCGTGCATGCCGTAGAAGCATTGCTGCGTCACCATCCCAAGCGCGTCAAGCAGGTATGGCTGGCAGAAGGTCGCAGTGATCCGCGTGTACAAACGCTGATCGAGCTGGCCAACGAAAACCGTGTGGCTGTCGGCCAGGCCGAGCGTCGTGAAATGGACGTCTGGGTCGAAGGCGTGCACCAGGGTGTGGTGGCGGATGTGAGTCCGAGCCAGGTCTGGGGCGAAGCCATGCTCGACGAGCTGCTCGATCGCACTGAAGGTGCCCCGTTGTTGCTGGTACTGGACGGCGTGACCGATCCCCACAACCTGGGTGCTTGCCTGCGCTCGGCGGATGCTGCCGGTGCGCTGGCTGTTATCGTGCCCAAGGACAAATCTGCAACGCTGACGCCGACGGTACGAAAAGTAGCCTGCGGTGCAGCGGAAGTTATTCCGTTGGTTGCCGTGACCAACCTGGCGCGTACCCTGGAGAAGCTCCAGCAGTGCGGCTTGTGGGTTGTCGGTACGGCCGGTGAGGCTGAAGTCAGTATCTATGACCAGGACCTGACCGGCCCGACCATCCTGATCATGGGTGCAGAAGGCAAGGGCATGCGTCGCCTGACCCGTGAGCACTGTGATTACCTGGTCAAGCTGCCGATGGCCGGCAGCGTCAGCAGCCTGAACGTTTCGGTGGCGACAGGTGTTTGCCTGTTCGAAGCCCAGCGTCAGCGCGGCGCCAAGGCCAAGACTTCTTCGAAGAAGAAGTAAGCTGGCTGGCTGTTAAATGTGGGAGCGGGCTTGCTCGCGATGCGTATCACGCGGTGTCTCTGGATGACCGCAGCGATGCCATCGCGAGCCAGCCCGCTCCCACATTGGTTTGTGGCGTATACAAGTAAAGATTGTTCAAATAATCACCAATTGCCTTGCGCCTCTGTTGTCCCTTCTCTACAATTGCGCCCCTTGCCGTCATGGCGGGCGCATATGTGCCTCTCTAGGCAAGACACACAAGTGTCATTCACTCCTTGTCTGACCGCTTTTTAGTTAGCGGCAGGCTACAACCCGTAAGGAGCATTCATGCGTCATTACGAAATCATCTTTTTGGTCCACCCGGATCAAAGCGAACAAGTCGGCGGCATGGTAGAGCGTTACACCAAGCTGATCGAAGAAGACGGCGGCAAAATCCACCGTCTGGAAGATTGGGGCCGTCGTCAACTGGCCTACGCAATCAACAATGTTCACAAGGCTCACTACGTGATGCTGAACGTTGAGTGCACTGGCAAAGCCCTGGCTGAGCTGGAAGACAACTTCCGTTACAACGATGCTGTGATCCGTAACCTGGTCATCCGTCGCGACGAAGCCGTAACTGGCCAGTCCGAGATGCTCAAGGCTGAAGAGAACCGCAGTGAGCGCCGTGAGCGTCGTGACCGTCCTGAGCATTCTGACAGCGCCGATGGCGATGACAGCGATAACAGCGACGCCAGCGATAACGCTGACGAGTAATCCACGGACCTTTTGAGGAGCCAATTACATGGCACGTTTCTTCCGTCGTCGTAAATTCTGCCGCTTCACCGCAGAAGAAGTGAAAGAGATCGATTACAAGGATCTCAACACTCTGAAAGCTTACGTATCCGAGACCGGCAAAATTGTTCCAAGCCGTATCACCGGTACTAAAGCTCGTTATCAGCGTCAGCTGGCCACCGCTATCAAGCGCGCCCGCTTCCTGGCCCTGCTGGCCTACACCGACAGCCACGGCCGCTGAGACCGGGCAGTCGACAAGTAGTAAAGGATTGAAAGCATGCGCGCCTTAGCTGAGTTCATCATGCGAGGCCGTGTGCAGGCCACGTTAATCGTGGCCGGATGTGCGGCATTGCCGTTCTTGTTCTGGTTGAGTGCTGCTGCAGGTAGCCTGGTGCTTCTGCGGCGCGGTCCGAGAGATGCCTTGAGCATTCTCTCATGGGCGTTACTGCCGGCCTTGGTCTGGTGGTTTATCGGAGAGCCCCGCACCCTTATGGTGCTGCTGGGAACTCTGGGGCTGGCGTTGATGTTACGCGCCGGTCAGTCCTGGAATCGCGTGCTGCTGGTCAGCGTAGCGTTGGGTGTGGTGTATGGCGTGGTCCTGGGTACGGTTTTCCGCGAACCCATTGGTGCGATGGCGCAGGAGTTGGAAAAACTTCTGCCGCAGGTCCTCAATGGTCTCTACGACAAGTTATCTGACGTAGAGCGAGCGCGCCTTGGAGCACTGATTGCACCCGTCCTCACCGGTTTGATTGCAGCTTTGATGCAGGTCGTCAGCGTGCTGAGCCTGATACTTGGGCGTTATTGGCAGGCGTTGTTGTATAACCCGGGTGGTTTTGCCAGCGAATTTCGCAGCATCCGCCTACCGCTGGGACCAGCGCTCGTATTGCTGGCGTGCATGCTTGTAGGGCCGAACTTCGGTCCCGAAATGGCCATGCTTACGCCGTTGTGCAGCGTAGCGTTGTTCTTCGCCGGGCTGGCCCTGATTCATGGGCTGGTGGCGCAAAAGCGACTGGCCAAGTTCTGGCTGGTGGGGTTGTACGTCACGCTGTTGCTGTTTATGCAGCTGATCTATCCGTTGCTCGTGGTCTTGGCCATTGTCGACAGCCTGATTGATTTTCGCGGACGTCTGGCGCCGAAAGGCACCGATAAAGACTCTGCGGACGGTGAAGGTTAAAAGTTAAGAGGATTTTCACATGCAACTGATCCTTCTGGAAAAAGTCGCGAACCTGGGCAACCTGGGCGACAAAGTAAATGTTAAGGCCGGTTACGGTCGTAACTACCTGCTGCCGTACGGCAAAGCTACCGCTGCAACCGCTGCCAACCTGGCTGCGTTTGAAGAGCGTCGTGCTGAGCTGGAACAAGCTGCTGCAGATAAAAAAGCTTCGGCTGAAACACGCGCTGCCCAACTGGCTGAGCTGGAAGTGACTATCACTGCCACCGCTGGCGACGAAGGCAAGCTGTTCGGCTCGATCGGCACTCACGACATCGCTGATGCACTGACCGCCTCCGGCGTTGAAGTTGCAAAAAGCGAAGTTCGTCTGCCGAACGGCACTATCCGCAACGTTGGCGAATTCGACGTGGCTGTGCACCTGCACGCCGAAGTTGAAGCAACCGTACGCGTTGTTGTGGTAGCTGCTTAAGCAGTCTTAACTGACTGGCACCTTGTGTGCCGGACGGTTAACATCGGGCACGATCCTGTTTACAGGTCGTGCCCTTTGTCTTTCTGCAGATCCTGATTTTCAAACTAATTCCAAGTGGCCATGAACGATATCTCCGCTCCTGAGCAATACGATCTACAAACCGCAGCCCTGAAGGTGCCTCCGCATTCCATCGAGGCCGAACAGGCTGTGCTCGGTGGTTTGATGCTGGACAACAACGCCTGGGAACGCGTGCTGGATCAGGTTTCGGACGGTGATTTTTATCGACATGACCACCGCCTGATCTTCCGCGCCATAGCCAAGCTGGCAGACCAGAACTCCCCGATTGACGTCGTGACCCTTGCCGAGCAACTGGACAAGGAAGGTCAGACTTCGCAGGTGGGCGGCCTGGGCTACCTCGGTGAACTGGCAAAAAATACGCCGTCGGTCGCCAACATCAAGGCCTACGCCCAGATCGTGCGTCAGCGTGCGACGTTGCGTCAGCTTATCGGTATCAGCACCGAAATCGCCGACAGTGCATTCAACCCGGAAGGGCGCAGCGCCGAAGAAATCCTCGATGAGGCCGAGCGCCAGATCTTTGCCATTGCCGAGGCCCGGCCAAAAACCGGTGGCCCGGTGAGCGTCAATGATCTGTTGACCAAAGCCATCGACCGTATCGACACGCTGTTCAACACCGACAACGCCATCACCGGCCTGTCCACCGGTTACACCGACCTCGATGGCATGACCAGCGGCTTGCAGCCTGCGGACTTGATTATCGTCGCCGGTCGTCCATCGATGGGTAAAACCACCTTTGCGATGAACCTGGTTGAAAACGCCGTATTGCGCAGCGAGAAAGCGGTACTGGTTTACTCTCTCGAGATGCCAGGTGAATCGCTGATCATGCGTATGCTGTCATCGCTGGGTCGCATCGACCAGACCAAGGTCCGGGCCGGTCGCCTCGAAGACGACGATTGGCCGCGCCTGACTTCGGCGGTCAACCTGCTCAATGACCGTAAACTGTTTATCGACGATACCGCGGGCATCAGCCCATCGGAAATGCGCGCCCGTACCCGGCGACTGGTGCGTGAGCACGGCGATATCGGCTTGATCATGATCGACTACCTGCAATTGATGCAGATCCCGGGTTCCGGCGGTGACAACCGTACCAACGAAATCTCCGAGATTTCCCGCTCCCTCAAGGCGCTGGCCAAGGAATTCAACTGCCCGGTAGTCGCGCTCTCACAGCTCAACCGTTCCCTGGAGCAGCGGCCCAACAAGCGCCCGATCAACTCCGACTTGCGTGAATCCGGAGCCATCGAGCAGGACGCCGACGTCATCATGTTCGTGTACCGGGACGAGGTGTACCACCCCGAGACCGAGCACAAGGGCATTGCCGAGATCATTATCGGCAAGCAGCGTAACGGCCCGATCGGCACCACGCGCCTGGCGTTTATCGGCAAATACACGCGCTTCGAAAACCTGGCGCCAGGCAGTTACAACTTCGACGACGATTAACCTGTCCGGCTTCTGTGGGAGCTGGCCTGCCAGCGATAGCATCGACGCGGTCAATCAGATAGATCGCGCCGCCTGAATCGCGAGCAAGCTCGCTCCCACAGACAATATGCCTGCGCCAATCAATTCCGACCATTGCCGTCGGAATTGGTCATTTTTTGTGCTATATTCCGCGCCCGCGAATTTCTTAGTAAATGCCGCGCCCCCTTTTTTGCACTCAACACCGGTCATCGACATGCAATCAGCCAAGCCTCTATTTGACTATCCGAAGTACTGGGCCGAATGTTTCGGCCCAGCACCATTCCTGCCCATGAGCAGGGAGGAGATGGATCAGCTTGGCTGGGATTCATGCGACATCATCATCGTGACGGGTGATGCCTATGTCGATCACCCGTCATTTGGTATGGCCATCATTGGTCGCTTGTTGGAGTCCCAGGGTTTCCGTGTGGGCATCATTGCCCAGCCGAACTGGCAGTCCAAAGACGACTTTATGAAGCTGGGCGAGCCGAACCTGTTCTTCGGCGTTGCCGCCGGCAACATGGACTCGATGATCAACCGCTACACCGCTGACAAAAAGATCCGTTCCGATGACGCCTACACCCCCGGTGGCATGGCAGGCAAACGTCCGGATCGCGCCAGTCTGGTGTACAGCCAGCGCTGCAAGGAAGCCTACAAAAACGTACCGATCGTACTCGGCGGTATCGAAGCTTCGTTGCGCCGTATCGCGCATTACGACTACTGGCAGGACCGCGTACGCAATTCGATCCTGATCGACGCCTGTGCCGATATCCTGTTGTACGGCAACGCCGAGCGCGCCATCGTCGAAGTGGCCCAGCGTCTGTCCTACGGCCACAAAGTCGAAGACATCACCGATGTGCGCGGCACCGCGTTCATTCGTCGCGATACGCCAAAAGACTGGTATGAAGTCGACTCCACGCGTATTGACCGTCCGGGCAAGATCGACAAGATCATCAACCCGTACGTCAACACCCAGGACACCCAGGCCTGCGCCATCGAGCAGGAAAAGGGCCCGGTTGAAGACCCGAACGAAGCCAAGGTCGTGCAGATCCTGGCCAGCCCGCGCATGACCCGTGACAAGACGGTCATCCGTCTGCCATCGGTCGAGAAAGTACGTGCTGATGCGGTGCTGTATGCCCACGCCAACCGCGTGCTGCACCTTGAAACCAACCCGGGCAACGCCCGTGCGCTGGTGCAAAAGCACGGCGAAGTGGATGTATGGTTCAACCCGCCACCGATCCCGATGACCACTGAAGAAATGGACTACGTGTTTGGCATGCCTTACGCACGTATTCCCCATCCTGCGTACGGCAAGGAAAAAATCCCGGCCTACGACATGATCCGTTTCTCGGTGAACATCATGCGTGGCTGCTTTGGTGGTTGCACCTTCTGCTCGATTACCGAGCACGAAGGCCGCATCATCCAGAACCGCTCCGAAGAGTCGATCATTCGCGAAATCGAAGAGATCCGCGACAAGGTGCCAGGCTTTACCGGGGTTATTTCCGACCTTGGCGGCCCGACCGCGAACATGTACCGCATCGCCTGCAAAACGCCGGAAATTGAATCTGCCTGCCGCAAGCCGTCATGCGTATTCCCGGGCATCTGCCCGAACCTGAACACCGACCACTCGTCGCTGATTCAGCTGTACCGCAGCGCCCGTGCCTTGCCCGGTGTGAAGAAAATCCTGATCGCTTCCGGTCTGCGTTACGACCTTGCCGTCGAGTCGCCGGAATACGTGAAGGAACTGGTCACCCACCACGTCGGTGGTTACCTGAAGATCGCCCCGGAACACACCGAGGAAGGTCCGCTCAACCAGATGATGAAGCCGGGCATTGGCAGCTATGACAAGTTCAAGCGCATGTTCGAGAAGTACACCAAGGAAGCAGGCAAAGAGCAGTACCTGATCCCGTACTTCATTGCCGCTCACCCCGGCACTAAAGACGAAGACATGATGAACCTGGCCATCTGGCTCAAGACCAACGGTTTCCGTGCCGACCAGGTGCAGGCGTTCTACCCGTCGCCGATGGCTACCGCCACCGCGATGTACCACTCGGGCAAGAACCCGCTGCGCAAGGTCACGTACAAGAGCGACTCGGTGACCATCGTCAAGAGCGAGGAGCAGCGCCGCCTGCACAAGGCGTTCCTGCGCTACCACGACCCGAAAGGCTGGCCGATGCTGCGTGAGGCGCTGACCCGCATGGGCCGTGCCGACCTGATCGGTTCGGGCAAGGACCAGTTGATCCCGTTGCATCAGCCGGCGACCGACAGTTACCAGAGTGCCCGTCGCAAAAACTCGACGCCTGCCGGTAGCCACAAGGTCGCGGGTGAGAAGACCACCAAGATCCTGACCCAGCACACTGGCCTGCCGCCGCGTGCCAGTGATGGTGGCAACCCGTGGGACAAGCGTGAACAGGCCAAGGCTGCTGCGTTTGCCCGCAACAAGCAGGCTGCCAAGGAGCGCCAGGAAGCAGCCAAGGGCGGCAAGAGCCAGCGCCCGGCCCGCAAGCCGGTAGTGCCGCGCTAAGCCTGCCCTTGTAGATACTCTGTTGCAGGTCAAGCCCTATTGTGGGAGCGAGCCTGCTCGCGAACGACCTTCGCGAGCAGGCTCGCTCCCACAGTTGCAGTGTTCCTTCGGCAGCTGCTACGGTTTTGCGTAAATTGCAGTAAATCAACGCCAGCCTCAGGGCTGGCGTTGTGCTTTCTGCGCGCTGAGAGGCCTGCCACGGGTTTGTAGGCTGTTTGCTGTCGCGGAGTAAGGGAATGAGGTTGGAAGCGTCTGAGGGCGTTCAGGCTAACTGCGAGGATCAGCAGGCGGGCTGCTGATCCTGATCACAGATCCTGTGGGCCGGGTTGTGGATAACCGGGCCGAGGGGGTCAAGCAGTTGGAGCTTTGTCTTCTGGTGCGCCGGTATCTTCTGCGGCGTCTTCACTTTCGCTGTCGACTTCGTGGTCCAGCTCGGTATCAACAGTACCGCCTTCAGCAGCCGCTTTCTTGCGGGCAGCCTTTTCCTCTTTCTTCTGCTCTTTAGCCAAGTCTCTTTGACGCTTAGCGAAGTTATAGTTTGGTTTGGCCATGGGCGATCCTCTTGGGGTCGAAGGTGAGGTTGAGCGGCGCGTATTCTGCCCTGTATTAGTGCTTAGCCGTTAGCTGGGTTTTTGCAAGGTTGCACATTGCGCTAAAAATACGACTCTACACCCACGCAAAAGCCGGTTGTGGATTAAATCTAGTTACTTATTCCCCCAAAATTCAAAATGATGGCCTAAGGTTATAAGCCTGAAGTCCATTCTGGGATGGATTGTGTCGATTGTGGCGATAGACCATGACGCAGATCATATGAATCGATACAATTTTCAGGCAATCTGTATACAGATTTTTGCTTCCCCATACCCTGCCTTGGAGATACACCATGTTTGCCAAAGTTGTTGCGGTATCCCTTTTGACTCTGGCCAGCGGCCATTTGCTGGCGGCTGAGTGCGCTGTAACTGTCGATTCGACTGACCAAATGTCTTACAACACCAAAGAGATCGTCATCGACAAATCCTGCAAGACCTTCACCGTTAACCTGACGCACTCCGGCAATCTGCCGAAAAACGTCATGGGTCATAACTGGGTCTTGAGCAAAAAGGCAGACATGCAGGCAGTTTCTACCGACGGCATTGCCGCTGGCCTGGACAAAAACTATCTCAAGGACGGTGATGAGCGCATCATCGCCCACACCAAAGTGATTGGCGCCGGTGAGAAAGATTCCGTGACCTTCGATGTGGCCAAGCTGAAAGCGGGCGAAGAATATGAATTCTTCTGCACCTTCCCGGGCCACAACTCGATGATGAAAGGCGCTGTGGTTCTTAAATAACACCACCCAAGCCCTTAACAGCCCTGACGTGCCCTGCGCCGTCAGGGCTGTTTGCGTTCAGGCCCTGGAGTCGGTCATCTTGAAAATGCCCTGGGCGTTGCTGCTGTCGAAGTTCAGATCGATGCGGCCGGTATCAGGGTCGATCTTGCGTTGGATGAACTCCACAAATGACCCCGGCACTGCGTGCTCGCGGTACACCCCGGCAGCATCGACCAGGCCGCGGCTGACCGTGTTGGCGCGATAGGCGGTTTGCATCACCCGCCCCGAGGCGGACACTTCGATGCTGTCTTTCAGGGGCCGTTGCAAGTCACGTTGTTGCGCCACACAGGCTTCGAGGTCCGGCACGCGATCGGTCAGATGGTTGAAGCTGTTGCCCTCGGTTGCGATCCAGGCCATCTCGGCGCTTTCAGCGAGGAGGCAGTGGTAGTCCGTTTCCTGTACCACGCCATGCTGCCGGCCGAATGCTTGATACAGCCCTGGCAACAGGGCCTGCGCCTGGCTCAGGCTGCAGTGGCGGGTGAGGCTCAGGGTCTTGAGGATGCTGTGGTGTTGGGCCTGCAGCGGGTCAAGGCTGGAACCGACCACGCGGCTGACGGCCTGTTGAAAAGCCTCGCTGAAGCGGCCGGGGTGCAGTTCCGAGACAAAGAACTGGGCGATGTCTTCGGGCAGATCCATTTGTCGGTATCCCCAGCCGGTCATGTTCAGCTTGGTCAGCGGGTAGGTTCGCACATCGGTAAAGCCCAGTGGCTCCAGCAAACGGGCAAATGCCTGGCGGCCGCGGGGCAGTTCGCCGTTGGCAGGCCAGTCCACCGTACGGAGGGCGCCATGGTCGAACACTACCTTGCGGCCATGCTGTGCCTGTTCCTGTTCCTGTACATAGCGTCGGCCTTCAGGCACGGCTTCCACCAGTTTGTGCAGCAGGCACAGGTTCAGTGCTTCGGCGAGCCACACCCGGTGCAGTGCCTGTTCATGCCAGTTGAAGCGCAGCAGCCCTTCAGGCACTTCGACATGCTCACGCAACCAGGCGGTGGCCGGTTGGCCGAGCACGGAATCGACAAGGGAGAACAAAGCATCGAAAGCAGGCATGGGGCAGGGCTCTGGCGACGAAATAGACGTCTATCAAAGCCTTTGGCCGTTGCGGCCACAAGCGAAAAAAATTGCGGGGTTCATTCCGTTTTTTCCGGGAAGGAAAAAGCCCCTCACCCTAGCCCTCTCCCGGAGGGAGAGGGGACGGATTGATGGTGTTCTTGAAACCGCGTGCGGTCTGCTCCCTCTCCCTCCGGGAGAGGTACGCACGGGCTCAAGGCGCGAACGGCATCTCACGCTTGTGGTGGGTCTTTTCGTACGTCTTGCAGATGATATTGAACGCTTCTTCGCTCACCGGCTCGCCATGCAAAAAGGCATCGATCTCGGCATAGGTCACGCCGTGGGACGCTTCGTCCGGTTTGCCGGGCTCCAGGTCTTCGAGGTCGGCAGTCGGGACTTTCTCCACCAGCGATTCCGGCGCACCAAAATGCCGCGCAATGGCCCGCACCTGATTTTTCACCAGCCCGCTGAGCGGCGCCAGATCACAGGAACCATCACCGAACTTGGTGAAGAAGCCCATTACCGCCTCGGCGGCATGGTCGGTACCGATCACCAGTCCGCCAGTCGCCCCGGCAATAGTGTATTGCGCCACCATGCGCATACGCGCCTTGGTGTTACCCAGTACAAAGTCCACGGTGGTGGCAGGCTTGCCTTCAAACGCGGTCACTTCAGCCGCCAGGGCCTTGACCGCAGGGCCGATGTTCACGGTCTGGCGCTCGTCCGGGTTGATAAAGTCGACCGCCGCCGTGGCGTCCGCTTCGTCATGCTGCACACCGTAAGGCAGGCGCACGGCAATAAAGCGATAAGCCTGGTCACCGGTCTGTTCGCGCAATTGCTGCACCGCACGTTGGGCCATCAGGCCTGCGGTCAGGGAGTCGACCCCGCCGCTGATGCCCAGTACCAGGGTCTTGAGCCTGGCGTTGTGCAGGCAGCACTGAATGAAAGTGATACGCCGGGCAATCTCGGCCTCAAGGGCTGCGGTGTCTTTGAACGGCGGCTGGACCTTGAGGTCTGCAGCAATCTGACGCTGTACGGCCTGCATGATTCACTCCTTGGGAGAATGTTCAGGAACTTGGAAAACGTGGCGTAAATAGGCGGCGAAATTGGGGTCGGAGCAATGGGTTTTGCCCGGTTCATCGGAAATCTTGGCCACCGGCGAGCCATTGCAGGCGTTCATTTTAAGCACGATGCTCATTGGCTCAACCCCCGGAATGTCGCAGGTCAGGTTAGTCCCGATACCGAAGCTGACGTTGATCCGGCCGCGCAGTGACCGGAAAATCTCCAGCGCCCGGGGCAGGGTCAGGCTGTCGGAGAACACCAGAGTCTTGCTCATGGGGTCGATGCCCAGCTTGTGGTAATGAGCTATGCATTTTTCGGCCCACCCCACAGGGTCGCCGGAGTCGTGGCGCAGGCCGTCGAACAGCTTGGCAAAGTACAGATCGAAATCTTTCAGGAAGGCATCGGTAGTAATGCAGTCCGTCAGCGCGATGCCCAGCAAGCCGCGGTACTCGCGCACCCAGCAGTCGAGCGCGGCACTCTGGCTGTCGATCAGCCGTGGGCCCAGTTGCTGGTGGGCCATGATCCATTCGTGGGCCATGGTCCCCAGCGGCTTCATGTCCAGCTCGCGGGACAGGTTGACGTTGCTGGTGCCGACAAAGCGCCCTGGGAAGTCGTGCTTGAGCACACTGACGACTTCTTCTTGCACGCGGTACGAAAACCGTCGACGAGTGCCGAAATCGGCGACTTGCAGTTCAGACAACTCTTCAGCGCTGGCATTGGCCTGCAGCCAGTCAAACTTGCGATACAGCTGCTCCCGGGCCTGTGACAGCACGGTATCGGCATAGCGCGAACGGTTGCGTACTTCGCTGACAATCGCCAGTAACGGCACTTCAAACAGGATCACATGCAGCCACGGCCCGCGCAGGCGGATAACCAGTTCGCCGTTTTCGATGCCGGTGTGTACATAGCGCATATTGAAGCGAAACAGCCCCAAAAAGCGGATGAAGTCGGGCTTCATAAAGGTGATGCGTTCCAGAAACCCCAGCTGGTCCTGAGTCATGCTCAGTTCGCACAGGCGTTCGATCTGGTGACGAATTTCGTTGAGGTATGGGCGCAGATCCTCACTGTTGCGGCAGCGGAATTCCCATTCGACTTCGACGTTGGGGTAGTTGTGCAGCACCGCCTGCATCATGGTCAATTTGTAGAAGTCGGTGTCGAGCAGGTTCTGCACGATGCGATCGGCAAATACACTCTCGCTCATAGCGGCAATCTCCATGCTGCCCGTGCCTGATAGCCACGGTGTCCAGCTTTTTCAATGAATGGCGCTAGTGGCGCATATCTGCAGGCGGTTTTGCCAGCGGTTTTTGTGGTCGTAGCCTGTTTCTGCCCGCTCCCACAGGTGTTATCGCGCATCCAGCTGCTCCATGAACCAGCTCACGAATGCTTTTACCTTGGGTACGCCTGCCGTATGTTCAGGATAGGCCAGGTAGTAGGCATCGCGGCTCGGCATCAAGTGCTGCCAGGCGATGACCAGTTTGCCGTCGGCCAATTCCTCTTCCACCAGGAACCTCGGTAGCAGTGCCACGCCACAGCCAACCTGGGCTGCGCGGATGCACATGTAGAAGGTGTCGAAGCGCGGCCCATGGTAGCTGTGATCGGTATGAAACCCCTGATGCTCAAACCACTCGTGCCAGGCCTGTGGCCGCGAAGCGTTCTGCAGCAACACCAGACCTGTGAGTTGGGTCGGGTCGGTCAGTGCCGTGCCCGGCAAGCTTGCTGGCGAACATACGGCGACCAGTTCTTCACTGAACAGCTTCAGGCTCTCGGTGCCGGGCCGTGAGCCCTGGCCGAAGTAAAACGCCAGATCGCTGCGCCCTTGCAGCAAATCGTCGCCTTGCTGCTCATTGCACAGATCCAGATGAATATGCGGATGGCGTATGCCCCAACCTTTGAGGCGCGGCACCAGCCAGCGGGCGCCAAAAGTGGAAGGGGTGGAGACCCGTAGCACTTCTGTTTCGCCGCCATAGGAACGCAGGGTGTGGGTCGACATCTCTACCTGGGTCAGGATTTTTCGGACTTCTACCAGATACAAATCCCCTGCAGGCGTCAGTTGCAAACGGCGGCGCACCCGGCGAAACAGCAAGTGCTGCAACAGCTCCTCGAGCTGTGCGACCTGTTTGCTGACCGCGCTCTGGGTCAGATTCAGCTCTTCGGCCGCGCGGGTGAAACTCAGATGACGGGTCACCGCTTCAAAACACTGCAACGCCGTGATCGAAGGTAGATGGCGCTTGTTGAGCATAGAAGGCCTCTGATTGTTGTTGTCAGGCAACGTTACCAGTGCAGCATGAATTTTCGGAATGATATCTCGCTTAAAGGTCGTTTGTTGCCGCCATGCCAGCCAGCTACAACTAAAGGCCTGTGAATCATTTTTTAAAGCTCAAGGAGTGCCTTCAATGGTTGCTGCATTACTGGATCGTCTTGGTGTGAACCCCGCGCTGTACCAGCAGGGCAATCAGCCGGTGTATACGCCGATTGACGGTAGCCAGATCGGTGCGGTGCACTGGGAAGGGGCTGCCGAGGCCGAGCAGCACGTGACCCGCGCCGAACACGCCTTCGAGGCATGGCGCAAGGTGCCTGCCCCGCGTCGTGGGGAACTGGTGCGCCAGTTCGGCGATTTGCTGCGTGAGTACAAGGCCGATCTGGGCGAGCTGGTGTCATGGGAAGCGGGCAAGATCACCCAGGAAGGGTTGGGCGAAGTGCAGGAAATGATCGACATCTGCGACTTTGCAGTTGGCCTGTCGCGTCAGCTCTACGGCTTGACCATCGCCTCGGAGCGACCAGGCCACCATATGCGTGAAACCTGGCACCCGCTGGGTGTGGTGGGTGTGATCAGCGCATTCAACTTTCCGGTGGCCGTGTGGGCGTGGAATACCGCGTTGGCGCTGGTATGCGGCAACGCGGTGATCTGGAAACCATCGGAAAAAACCCCGCTGACGGCGCTGGCCTGTCAGGCCTTGTTTGATCGTGTGTTGAGCTCGTTTGAGGGCGCGCCCAAGTACCTGGCCCAGGTGGTGATTGGTGGTCGTGAAGCGGGCGAAGCCCTGGTTGACGATCCGCGAGTCGCGCTGATCAGTGCCACCGGCAGCACGCGCATGGGCCGCGAAGTGGCACCTAAAATCGCCGCACGCTTTGCCCGCAGTATTCTGGAGCTGGGCGGCAACAATGCGATGATTTTGGCGCCGAGTGCCGACCTGGACATGGCCGTGCGTGCCATCCTGTTCAGTGCTGTCGGTACTGCCGGGCAGCGCTGCACCAGCCTGCGCCGGCTGATTGCCCACGACTCGGTCAAGGAAGAAATTGTCACCCGGCTCAAGGCGGCCTATTCCAAAGTGCGTATCGGTCATCCGCTGGAAGGCAATCTGGTGGGGCCGCTGATCGACAAAAGCAGCTTTGAAAACATGCGTGATGCGCTGGAGCAGGCCCTTAGCGAAGGCGGGCGGGTATTTGGTGGCGAGCGGCAATTGGCGGGCCAGTACCCTGGCGCTTACTACGTGGCCCCGGCGATTGTGGAAATGCCCGAGCAAAGCGACGTGGTGTGCAGCGAGACCTTCGCGCCGATTTTGTATGTGGTCGGTTACAGCGACTTTGCCGAGGCCTTGCGCCTGAACAACGCGGTGCCGCAGGGGCTGTCATCGTGCATCTTCACCACCGATGTGCGCGAGGCCGAGCAATTCATGTCGGCCACTGGCAGTGATTGCGGGATTGCCAACGTCAATATCGGGCCCAGCGGTGCGGAAATCGGGGGTGCCTTTGGTGGTGAGAAAGAAACCGGGGGCGGTCGCGAGTCGGGGTCAGATGCATGGCGTGGATATATGCGCCGGCAGACCAATACCGTCAACTACTCGCTGGAATTGCCGTTGGCGCAAGGGATTACGTTCGATTGAGGTGATGCAAGCCCTCACCCCCAACCCTCTCCCGGAGGGAGAGGGAGCTGATCTGCTTTTGCCTTTAGTCCCCTCTCCCTCCGGGAGAGGGCCAGGGTGAGGGGCTTTGATTTTGGTTGGGTTTCATTTCTGGAGCTTGGCAATGCCTTTACAAGAACAATGTCTGTGGGAAACCCTTACCCCCCAACGCCCCCAAGCGCCAACCTTCAAGGGCGAGTTGAGCGTTGATGTGTGTGTGATCGGTGCCGGCATCACCGGTTTGTCCGCCGCCATCCATTTGCTCGAGCAGGGCAAAAGTGTCTGTGTGCTCGAAGCCTATCGCACCGGTCATGGCGGCTCAGGCCGCAACGTAGGATTGGTTAATGCCGGGATGTGGATACCGCCCGACGATATCGAAGCCGGTTTCGGCGAGGCTGTCGGCAGCCAGCTCAACCGCATGCTCGGTGCCGCCCCGGGACTGGTGTTCAGCCTGATCGACAAATACCGCATCGACTGCCAGTTGCGCCGTGAAGGCACCCTGCACATGGCCCATAATGCCCGTGGCGAAGCCGATTTGCGCAGCCGTGAAGAACAATGGAAGCGCCGTGGCGCCCCGGTTGAACTGCTCACCGGCGCCGCCTGCGAAGCCGCTACCGGCACCACAAAAATCGCCGCCGCCTTGCTCGACCGTCGCGCCGGCACCCTCAACCCTATGGCCTACACCTCGGGCCTGGCCAAGGCAGCCTGTGATCTGGGCGGGCAGCTGTTCGATCATTCCCCGGTCACCGGACTTGAACGCCAAGGCCCACGCTGGTCAGTGCAAACGGCCCACGGTGCGGTAAGTGCAGAGCAGGTGGTGCTGGCGTCCAATGCCTACACTGAAGGCGAATGGACTGATTTACGACGTAACTTTTTCCCTGGTTATTACTACCAGGTCGCCTCCAAACCTCTGACCGACGCCAGCGCAGCGCGAATCTTGCCAGGCGGCCAAGGGTCGTGGGACACCCGCCAGGTATTGAGCAGTATCCGTCGCGATGCCGACGGCCGTTTACTGCTCGGCAGCCTGGGCAACGGCAATCAGAAGCCTGCGTGGTTTCTCAAGGCCTGGGCCGACCGCGTGCAGCAGCATTATTTCCCGTACCTCAAGGGCGTGGAATGGGAGTGCACCTGGACGGGCTGCATCGCATTTACGCCCGATCATCTGATGCGCTTATTTGAACCGGCGCCCGGTTTGGTGGCAGTCACCGGCTATAACGGTCGCGGTGTAACCACAGGCAGCGTGGTCGGCAAGGCCTTTGCCGACTATTTGTGCAGTGGCGATGCCAAGGCCTTGCCAATCCCCTTTGCACCGATGCGGCCGCTGTCTGGCACGGGGTTGCGCAGTTGTTTATACGAAGCCGGTTTTTCGCTGTATCACGCCGGCCAATGTTTAAGAATTGTGATCTGACGCGGTTTTTTCCTGGGCGCCCCGACGTTTTGCCTGGCAGCGGCTAGCCTTAAGTGGTGCGGCCTGTAGCAGTCCTGCACCGAGAGTGTGCAGTTCGGTGACGCAAGTGGTTACAGGACGTTTGCGCAACCCGGGGCAACCTGGTTGCAATACCGGCTGCGGCAGGTGGCGCCTGTAGAAACATAGCGGTTTTACCTTCCTCGGTTTAGACGGTTGCACGCCCAATGAAAATGGGCTCGAAACAGTCGATATAACAACAATAGAACGACTTTTTTAAGAATAAAAAGCCAATGGCACGCGGCTTGCTCAGCGCTTTAGGTGAAGTCGAAGTGCCATCTAATAAAACCTCAGGAGCACCACCTCATGTCGCAGACGTTCTACAAGAAAGGTTTTCTGGCCCTCGCCGTAGCAGCTGCATTGGGCGTTTCTTCGTTTGTTCAGGCTGATCTGAAAATTGGTGTTGCGGGCCCGATGACTGGCGCCAACGCAGCTTTTGGCGAGCAGTACATGAAGGGTGCCAAGGCAGCGGCAGACAAGATCAACGCCGCCGGTGGGGTCAACGGCGAGAAGATCGTTCTGGTGGCCGGGGACGATGCCTGCGAGCCGAAACAGGCCGTAGCCGTCGCCAACCGTTTGGTCGACCAGGACAAAGTGGCCGGTGTAGTAGGGCACTTCTGTTCTTCATCGACCATTCCGGCGTCTGAGGTGTACGCCGATGCCGGTGTGATTGCGATCACTCCTGGCTCCACCAACCCGGCGGTGACCGAGCGTGGCCTGAGCGCGATGTTCCGCATGTGTGGTCGTGATGACCAGCAGGGCATTGTGGCGGCGGATTACATTGTTGATGTGCTCAAAGGCAAGAAAGTGGCCGTTTTGCACGACAAGGACACCTATGGCCAGGGCCTGGCGGACGCTACCAAGGCGCAACTGATCAAGCGCGGCGTGACCCCTGTGTTGTACGAAGGCCTGACCCGAGGCGAAAAAGACTTCAGTGCCGTGGTGACCAAAATCCGCTCCAACGGGGCCGACGTGGTGTATTTCGGTGGCCTGCACCCGGAAGCCGGCCCGCTGGTACGCCAACTGCGTGAGCAAGGCCTCAAGGATGTGAAGTTCATGTCCGATGATGGTGTGGTCACCGACGAACTGGTTACCACCGCAGGCGGCCCGCAGTACGTTGACGGCGTTTATATGACCTTCGGTGCCGACCCGCGCCTGTTGCCAGACAGCAAGGTGGTGGTTGAAGAGTTCCGTAAGGCTGGCACCGAACCAGAGGGCTACACCCTGTACGCCTATGCTTCGGTCCAGGCCCTGGCTGACGCCTTTGCCGGCGCCAAATCCAACAAGGGTGAAGATGCTGCCAAGTGGCTCAAGGCCAACCCGGTTAAAACCGTGATGGGTGAGAAAGCCTGGGACAGCAAAGGTGACCTTAAAGTCTCCGACTACGTTATGTACCAGTGGGACAAAGACGGTAAATATCACCAACTGGAAAAACAGAAGTGAGATGAGTCACCTACCTGATGCCAGCTTCGGCGGGCATCAGGTAGGGATGGATCTGCACCACCTGTCTTCTTTTCCAGGAGTCGCGCACACCCTGCCAGCCAAGCTGTCCTGTGACGGCGTGGATGGCTTGCGTCTGCGCAAAGGCTCCAGTGCGTGAGATTGCGTTATGGATGGTATTTTCCTACAGCAACTGCTGAACGGCCTGACCCTCGGGTCTGTCTACGGCCTGATCGCCATCGGCTACACAATGGTCTACGGCATCATCGGCATGATCAACTTCGCCCACGGCGAGGTATACATGATCTCTGCTTACCTCGCGGCGATCAGTCTGGCTCTGTTGGCATACTTCGGTATCGAATCCTTCCCGTTGTTGATGTTGGGCACCCTTATTTTCACGGTGGTGGTCACGGGCGTGTATGGCTGGGTGATCGAGCGCGTGGCCTACAAGCCGCTGCGCAATTCCACACGGTTGGCGCCGCTGATTAGCGCCATTGGTATCTCCCTTATCCTGCAGAACTATGTGCAAATCGCCCAAGGCTCACGTCAGCAGGGCGTACCGACGTTACTTAGCGGGGCGTGGCGGGTCGATATCGGCTCAGGCTTCGTACAGCTGACCTACACCAAAGTCTTTATTCTGCTCGCCGCCTTTGTGGGCATGGGCCTGCTTACTTACATCATCAAGTACACCAAGCTGGGCCGCATGTGCCGCGCCACCCAGCAGGATCGCAAGATGGCGTCGATCCTGGGGATCAATACCGACCGGGTGATTTCCTACGTGTTCGTGATCGGTGCCGCCATGGCCGCGCTGGCTGGTGTGCTGATTACCATGAACTACGGCACGTTCGACTTCTATGCCGGTTTCATCATCGGGATCAAGGCCTTCACCGCAGCGGTGCTCGGCGGCATCGGTTCACTGCCGGGGGCCATGCTCGGCGGGATCATCCTGGGTATTTCCGAGTCGCTTTTTGCCGGGTTGATTAACTCGGATTACAAGGATGTATTCAGTTTCTCACTGCTGGTGCTGATTCTGATTTTCCGTCCTCAAGGCCTGCTGGGTCGTCCTCTCGTGGCGAAGGTGTAAGTATGTCTGTAGCCATTAATAAACCGATTGATATCAAAAAAAGCGTAGTCGACTCGATCCTGGCCGGGTTGATTTCATTGATTGTGTTCGGGCCCATCGTAGGGGTGGTGCTCGACGGTTACAGCTTCAACCTGCAACCGGCCCGGGTAGGCTGGCTGGTGGCTATCGTTATGGTCGGGCGCTTTGCCCTGAGCCTGTTTTTACAGACTGCCAAAGGGCTGAAAATCCTGCAGGGCTTTGAGTCCACAGGCTCGGGCGTGCATGTGCTGGCACCGGACTACAAGTCGCGGCTGCGCTGGATCGTGCCGTTGCTGATCGTGATTGCCATCGTGTTTCCGTTTTTCGCCAATAAATACATTCTGACCGTGGTCATCCTTGGGCTGATTTACGTGCTGCTGGGCCTGGGGCTGAATATCGTGGTTGGCCTGGCGGGGTTGCTCGACCTGGGGTATGTGGCGTTCTATGCCATCGGCGCTTATGGTCTGGCGCTGGGCTATCAATACCTGGGGCTGGGTTTCTGGACGGTGCTGCCGCTGGCGGCCATTGCGGCGGCGATGGCGGGATGCATTCTGGGGTTTCCGGTGTTGCGCATGCACGGTGACTACCTGGCCATCGTGACCCTGGGCTTTGGTGAAATCATCCGTCTGATCCTCAACAACTGGCTGTCGTTTACCGGCGGGCCAAATGGCATGCCGGTGCCATCGCCGACCTTTTTCGGCCTGGAGTTCGGCCGGCGCGCGAAAGATGGCGGGGTGCCATTTCATGAGTTCTTCGGCCTGGAATACAACCCCAATATCAAGTTCCTGTTTATCTATATCGTGCTGTTTCTGGTGGTGCTGCTGGTGTTGTACATCAAGCACCGCCTGACCCGCATGCCGATCGGCCGCGCCTGGGAAGCGCTGCGCGAAGACGAAATTGCCTGCCGTTCCATGGGCCTCAACCATGTGCTGGTCAAGCTGTCGGCGTTCACCATTGGTGCCTCCACGGCTGGCCTGGCCGGGGTGTTCTTTGCCAGCTACCAGGGTTTTGTTAACCCTTCCTCGTTCACCTTCTTCGAGTCGGCGCTGATCCTCGCCATTGTGGTGCTCGGCGGCATGGGCTCGACAGTGGGCGTGGTGATCGCCGCATTCGTGCTGACGGTGGCTCCTGAACTGTTGCGCAGCTTTGCCGAGTACCGGGTGCTGCTGTTTGGTGTGTTGATGGTGTTGATGATGATCTGGCGACCACGAGGCCTGATCCGCATCAGCCGTGTCGGAGTTGCGCCACGCAAGGGGGTTGCGCCATGAGCGAATTGTCAAAAGACGATGTTGTGCTCTCGGTCGACAAACTGATGATGCACTTTGGCGGGATCAAGGCCCTGAGCGATGTCAGCCTCAAGGTCAAACGCAACTCGATCTTTGCCCTGATCGGCCCCAACGGTGCCGGTAAAACCACAGTGTTCAACTGTTTGACCGGCTTTTACAAAGCCAGCGGCGGCAGGATCGAACTCAATGCCCGCGGTACTCGTACCAACGTGATCAAGCTACTGGGGGAGCCGTTCAGGCTGAGCGACTTTGTATCGCCCAAGGCGTTTGCCAGCCGGCTGTATTACAAAATGTTCGGCGGAACACATCTGGTCAACCGCTCGGGGCTGGCGCGCACGTTCCAGAATATCCGCCTGTTCAAGGAAATGTCGGTATTGGAAAACCTGCTGGTGGCCCAGCATATGTGGGTCAACCGCAACATGCTCGCCGGCATCCTCAATACCAAGGGCTATCGCAAGGCTGAAAGCGATGCGCTGGATCATGCCTTCTACTGGCTGGAGGTGGTTGACCTGGTGGACTGTGCCAATCGCCTGGCCGGTGAGTTGTCCTATGGCCAGCAGCGACGCCTGGAGATTGCCCGGGCCATGTGTACGCGGCCGCAAATCATCTGCCTGGACGAACCGGCGGCAGGCCTCAACCCGCAGGAAACCGAAGCGTTGAGCGGGATGATCCGCCTGCTGCGCGACGAACACGACCTGACGGTGGTGTTGATCGAGCACGACATGGGCATGGTCATGAGCATTTCCGATCACATCGTGGTGCTCGACCACGGCAACGTGATTGCCGAAGGCGGGCCTGAGGCCATCCGCAACGACCCCAAAGTGATTGCGGCCTACCTTGGCGCAGACGAAGAGGAGCTGATATGACGGGCACGATCCTCGAGCTCAAGGAACTGGACGTTCACTACGGGCCGATCCAGGCCCTGAAAAAAGTCTCGATGCATATTGAGGAGGGCGAAACGGTAAGCCTGATCGGCTCCAACGGCGCGGGTAAATCCACGTTGCTGATGTCGATTTTTGGCCAGCCCCGGGCCAGCGGCGGGCAAATTATCTACCAGGGGGTGGACATTACCCACAAGTCCTCGCACTACATCGCCTCCAACGGTATCGCCCAGTCGCCGGAAGGCCGTCGCGTGTTTCCGGACATGTCGGTGGAAGAAAACCTGCTGATGGGCACCATCCCCATTGGCGACAAATATGCCGACGAAGACATGCAGCGCATGTTCGAGTTGTTCCCCCGGCTCCTGGAGCGGCGCAATCAGCGGGCCATGACCATGTCGGGTGGCGAACAGCAAATGCTCGCCATTGCCCGAGCGCTGATGAGCCGGCCCAAGCTGCTGTTGCTGGATGAGCCCAGCCTGGGGTTGGCACCGATTGTGGTGAAGCAGATTTTTGCCACGCTGCGGGAGCTGGCAGGCACTGGCATGACCATCTTTCTGGTGGAGCAGAACGCCAACCATGCCCTGCGGTTGTCGGACCGGGCCTATGTGATGGTCAACGGTGAAATCCGTCTGACCGGCACCGGCAAGGAACTGCTGAGTAACGAGGAGGTGCGTAACGCTTATTTGGGCGGGCATTAACAGGCATTTCACATCTCTCTGTGTGGGAGCGAGCCTGCTCGCGATGGCATCACTGCGGTTTGTTTGAATCACCGCGTCGATCCCATCGCGAGCAGGCTCGCTCCCACATGTCTTTTTGTCAGACAATTCCACCCCGCCCGCCCTCGCCGCAAATTGTGGAAAACAATATTACAACGCTGTGAAAGCGCGACATAAAGCCGCTGCAATTACCTGTTTTGTCATCATTTTGACTTGTCCCCGTTTGCTGTGGAGGTGGCTGTGGGTAACGTGGGAGTAGTTGGCTGTAGCCCTTTATTTACAAGGTGTCCAGCTGGGTGGTTATTTTTCGACCAGCGGCTTTTGCGCAGCCGTTGCGCCGATTTGTCAACAGGTTTGTACGGGTGTAAAGAGCGTCTGGAAATAATGACTAACCTGTGGATAAGTCTGTGGTTAAACTCTGGAAAGAATGCTCCAGGCAGCGTAATTACTGGCCTCTGGCTATCTGGCGGATTTTCCACGGTTGCACCTTTTTGGGGCGTCTGCATGCGGGGTGTGCCCGGGTCAAGTAAAAAAGTCTTACCGATGCTCTCTATCCCTTGTGGATCGGGGCTTTGCGCTTTTTGGAGTTGCCCCCAAAGACTGTGGACGGGCCTGTGGATAAGGTGAGCGCATATGGCTCCAGCCCTTGTTCGTCGTGGCTTGTCGCGTGCTGGTTGTTTTTTGTACAGACTTGTTTTGAAAACACCGCAGGTTGCCGCTGAACGCTAGCCGGGGCATTCTGCTCAACGTCCAATTCAACGGCGGCCGATGCCCGCCAGCCAAGGAGAACATGATGACTTCCACCCTGTTTATTACGGGCGCGACTTCCGGATTTGGTGAAGCATGTGCACGCAAGTTTGCACAGGCAGGCTGGAAACTGGTGTTGACGGGGCGACGCGAAGACCGTTTGAAAGCATTGTGCGAAGAGTTATCCAAGCAAACCGAAGTACACGGCCTGGTGGTGGATGTGCGCGACCGTGCCGCGATGGAAGCGGCGATTGCCGGTTTGCCACCTTCGTTCAGCAGATTGCGTGGGCTTATCAACAACGCGGGCCTGGCCCTGGGTACCGACCCTGCGCCCAAATGCGACCTCGACGATTGGGAGACCATGGTCGACACCAATATCAAGGGCCTGCTCTACACCACCCGCCTGCTGTTGCCACGACTGATTGCCTACGGCCGTGGTGCCGGGATCGTTAACCTGGGTTCCATCGCGGGTAGTTATCCTTACCCCGGCAGCCATGTGTATGGCGGTACCAAGGCGTTTGTAAAACAGTTCTCCCTGAACCTGCGCTGCGATTTGCAGGGCACGGGCGTGCGGGTCAGCAACGTTGAGCCGGGCCTGTGCGAGAGCGAGTTCTCGATGGTGCGCTTTGGCGGCGACAAGGCTCGCTACGACGCGACCTATCAGGGCGCCGAACCGATTCAGCCAGAAGACATCGCCGAGACCATTTTCTGGGTGCTCAATACTCCGGCCCACGTCAACATCAACCGCCTTGAGCTGATGCCCGTCACGCAGTCCTGGAGCGGTTTTGCCATCGAGCGCCACGCCAAGGAGTAAACTCACCCCTGGCAGCCCACCTGCGACCTCCTGAGGGGGTCGCATTCAATCGGGCTGAAAAGGAGTTTGTGTGAGTAACCGTGGTGAGCAGAAACTGCTCAAGCAATCGACCGTTCTAATGTTCGCGGTGGCCATTGCCGGCATCGTGACGGGTTTTATTTCGGGTTCCGAATCCATCATGTTCGATGGGTTTTTCTCTCTGATCGCGACTTTTATCAAAGTGCTGATGCTGATTACGGCGCAACTGATCGCCAAGGAAAGCAACCAGCGTTTCCAGTTCGGTTTTTGGCACCTTGAGCCCATGGTGCTGCTGATTGAAGGCAGCTTCCTGTTGTTGATTGCGATCTACGCCTTTCTCAATGGCGTGTTCGGCATTATCAATGGCGGGCGTGATATCGAACTGGGGCTGGTGATCGTCTATGCGGCGGTGTTCACCGTTGTTGAATTTGCCTACTACTTCTGGGTAAAGCGCAAAAATCGCAAGCTCAAGTCAACCCTGATCCAGTTCGATAATGTCAGCTGGCTGGTGGATGCCATGTTGTCGGTGGGGCTGTTGATAAGTTTTGTCACGGCGTTGCTGTTGAAGCAGCAGGGTTATGCACAGTGGGCCGCTTATGTTGACCCGGGGATCCTGATTTTGCTGGCGCTGAGCATGCTTGCGCCGGCGTTCAAGATCCTCAAGCCGGCCTTGCGTGATGTGCTCGGGATTGTCCCGGATGCGCTGGATGACAAGGTGCGGGATGTGCTCGAGGAAATGTCGGCGCGGCATGGTTTTGAAGGCTACAAAACCTATGTGCAGAAGCACGGGCGGGCACGGTTTATAGAGATTCATATCGTGTTGCCGGCAGGTTATCCACTGACCAGCGTGAAGACCCTTGATGCACTGCGCGAAGAGATCTCCGGGCTGCTGGGTGCCGCGGACAGTGCGCGCTGGCTGACCATCAGCTTTACCGGTGATCGTAAGTGGATTGCCTGAGCCAGCCTTGAGTGGTGGGAGCGGGCTTGCTCGCGATTCAGGCGGCGCGGTTTGTCAGGACTTTTTCGGTGATGCCATCGCGAGCAAGCCCGCTCCCACAGCTGTTGGTGTTAGCCGAGGTATTGCGCCAAACCGCTGTAACAGGTGGCCAGATGATAAGGCGTGGTCGACGGCATATCCTCGCGGCTGACCTTGCCCGCGCCATCGCGGCATTCGTACCAGCCACCGGCATGTAGAAACTTCTGCTGCAGCGCCAGCAATTGACGCTGCACCTGTGCCTGGCTGTTCGGGCGCAAGGTCAGGGCGCGCAGGTACTCGGCCTGTGCCCAGATACGCTGGGTACCATCGCGCAGGCTGCCATCAGGGGCCAGCATGCCGCACACCGCGCCGCTCTGCGGGTCGACCCCCACCTGCTCGGCAAACCCGAACGCCCGCTCCAGCGAACCGTGCAACGACGTCTGGCGCAGCAGTGGCGAAGACTCCAGCAAAAAGAACCACTCGAATTGATGCCCCGGTTCAAACCAGTTATCCACAGCTCCGAGCGGTTTTTCCAGCATGACGTTATGCACAGGCTCGATAAAGCGCTGTTGCATACCCTCGGCCAGGGCCAGCAAGGCCGTCTGCACTGGCTTATCGTCACGTACCGACAAAGTGGCCAGGAACGCTTCGGCCAAGTGCATCAACGGGTTTTGCAGCGGGCCGCTGCCCAGTGGCGACCAATCCCGCTCCAGGCTGGCTTCATACAGGCCGTTGCCGTCATTGAAACGTTCAGCCACCACTGCCAGTGCGCCATTGAGCGCCGACGCCACCTGTGGCTCGCGCACTTTCGCCCAGTAATGGGCGCAGGCAAAGATGATAAAGGCGTGGGTGTAGAGGTCTTTGCGTTGATCCAGCGGCGCGCCATCGGGGCCGATGCTGTAGAACCAGCCACCGTGCTCGGCGTCATGAAAATGCAGGTGCAGCGAGCGGAACAGTTCAGCAGCGCGTTCGGCGGCACCGGGGAAGGTCGGGTCGTCGATCAGGCTGGCGAACAGGTACAGCTGCCGTGCGCAAGCCATGGCGCGATAGCGCTGGGGTGGCAGCGGCTGGTGCGCGGGGCTCAAGGCCTCGAAGGGCAGTGCGAGTTCGGCATTCCAGCCGGGGCCTTGCCAGAGCGGCACGATGACCTGGCGAAAATGCTGCTGTACTGCCGCAAATTGGGCGGTCAGTTCAAGCGGGAAGTCGGAGCTGGCTACATCAGGCATCGGTGGGTGTCGTCACGGCTGGGGCGATTGCGCGACATGATACACCGTGATTCCCCGGATGATCTCAACTCTGTGGGGGCGAGCCTGCTCGCGATGGCATCGCTGCGTTTTTCTGATGTACCCCGTCGCGGCCATCGCGAGCAGGCTCGCTCCCACAGATGATTTCACCGCTATTGGATCAACAATCCCTGACGCTCGATAAACGCCACGATAGTGTCCAGGCCATGTCCGGTCTTCTGGTTGCTGAACACAAAGGGTTTTGCACCGCGCATGCGCTTGGTGTCGCTGTCCATCAGTTCCAGCGATGCGCCCACCAGCGGCGCAAGGTCGATTTTGTTGATCACCAGCAGGTCCGATTTGCAGATCCCCGGCCCGCCCTTGCGCGGTAACTTGTCCCCGGCGGACACGTCGATCACGTAAATGGTCAGGTCGGACAGCTCCGGGCTGAAGGTGGCCGACAAGTTATCCCCACCCGATTCCACCAGAATCAGGTCAAGGCCGGGAAAGCGTCGGTTCAACTGATCCACAGCCTCCAGGTTGATCGAAGCATCTTCACGAATCGCTGTGTGCGGGCAGCCGCCGGTTTCTACACCGATGATCCGCTCTGGCGCCAGCGCCTCATTGCGCACCAGAAAGTCAGCATCTTCACGGGTGTAGATATCGTTGGTGACGACGGCCAGGTTGTACTTTTCCCGCAGGGCCAGGCACAGGGCCAGGGTGAGCGCAGTTTTGCCGGAGCCTACCGGGCCACCGATGCCAACACGCAAAGGCTGTGTGTTCATTGCTTTCTCCTAGGAACGAAACAGGCGGCTGTACTGGCGCTCGTGGGCCATGCTCGCCAAAGACAGGCCGAAAGCGGCACTGCCAATGTGGGATAAGTGGAGGCTACTGGCGTGTTGCTGGGCCTGCTGCAACGCAGCCGACAGTTCGCTGGTCATGCGCTGGGCCGCTTGCTGGCCCAGGGGCAGGGTTTTCATCAGCACGGCCAACTGGTTTTCCAGCCAGCTCCAGAGCCAGGCGGCCAATGCGTCCTGTGGGTCGATGCCCCAGGCGCGTGCGGCCAATGCCCAGCCCAGCGCCAGATGGGGCTCGGCCTGTTGTGCGAGAAACTCGCGTGCGGGCTCGTCCAGCTCCGGTAAGCCGGTGAGTAACTGTTGCAGGGAATACCCCATTTGCCGGCTTTCCTGATGCAGTTCTCGGGTTTCACGGCTGGCGCGATGCTCGTCACACAAACGCTGCAAAGCGTTCCAGTCTTGATCCGCTGCGGCCTGACAGTGGGCGAGCAACAAGGGCGCCTCGAAGCGGGCGAGGTTGAGCAGCAATTGATCGCGGATCCAGCGCGCTGCCGTGGCCGGGTCAGCCACGCGGCCGTTTTCAACGGCCATTTCCAGCCCCTGGGAATAGCTGTAGCCGCCAATGGGCAGCTGCGGGCTGGCCAGGCGCAAGAGCGCCCAGGCCGGGTTCACAAGCGCACACCAAACTGATGCAACCGCGGGGCGTAGTTGAAGTCCTCTTCGCCCGCACGGGAGTGGTGATGGCCACCGCCATAGGCGCCGTGTTCGGGCTGAAACGGTGCTTCGATGGCCTCGATATGGGCACCCAGTTGCTCCAGCATGGCCTTGAGCACGTAGTCGTCAAGCAGGCGTAACCAGCCATCACCCACTTGCAGGGCGACGTGGCGGTTGCCCAGGTGATAAGCGGCGCGGGTCAGTTCAAAAGCATTGCAGCAGGTGACATGCAGGAGCTTTTCGGGGCTGGCACAGACGCGCACGATGCGTCCGTCCTGAGCCTGCAGAAATTCGCCATCGACCAGCGGTGACTGGCCACGGTCAAGGAACAGGCCGACATCTTCGCCGCTGCTGCTGAAACAACGCAGGCGACTTTTGCTGCGGGCTTCGAAGTTCAGGTGTAACTCGGCGCTCCACACGGGGTGGGACTGGACTCTGCGATGAATCACCAGCATCGGAAGGCTTCCTGCAATGGACATTACTCCAACCACAGCAAGGGGCTTGCCAACCCGGTCGGAGGCTGCAAATGCAGGCCCAAAAAGGGTGCAGAAAGATGAAGATGTTCTATATAAGTGCGCAATCTGCGCATCGGCGCACCAATGGGGTGCGCTTGCGATTATTCGGTACTGCCCAGGCCTTTCCAGTGCTTGAGCCCGATAAAAATAAAGCGCAGTTGCTGACTGATCTTGGCCTGGGGCTGCAGGTGATCGGGCAGTGAATCTGCAGGCGGGTCGATCACGTCGGGCAAGGCGGCAAATACGCTTTTGACCACCAGATCGGCGATCACGGTAAGGCCGGCATGATTCAGGTGCGCTAACTTGGGCTTGGAGCCAAGGTCGGCCGCCAGATCCGAAGTGATGTCTTCGCGCAGGGCGCCAATGGCCTGGCGAACCGGTTGCGAGCCGCCGTATTGCTCGCGGGCCAGAAACAGAAACTGCGAGCGGTTGGCTTCTACCACGTCGAGAAAAATTCGTACCGAGGCGTTGATCACACCGCCCATAAACAGTTCGTTGTGACGCACCAGACGAATGGTTTCACGAAAGGTCTGGCCGACTTCACTGACCAGGGCCAGGCCCAGTTGGTCCATGTCGCTGAAGTGGCGATAAAAACCGGTCGGCACGATGCCAGCGGTCTTTGCGACTTCGCGCAGGCTCAGGCTGCCAAAGCCGCGACCCGACTCCATCAAGTGGCGGGCAGCATCCATCAGCGCAAGGCGGGTTTGTTGCTTCTGTTCGGCACGAGGCAGCATCGGGGCTGGTATTCCAGACAAGTACAGCGGCGCACTCTAGCAAATCGGCTTTGATGACGTCGAACGGTGTACTGCACAAAGTGTGGGGGCGGGCTTGCTCGCGATGCAGGTTACGCGGGCTAGCGGATCAGCGGCAGGGATGCATTGGCGAGCAAGCCCGCTCCCACACCTGCGAAAGGCTTAGCTCGCATGCTTGTTGCGTTCTGCCAGACGATCGGCGCCACCTTCGGCGACAAACTGGCTGCCCGGAGTGCGATCGTAGCCATCTTCGGCATAGCTGTTTTGTTGGTCCAGGGTACGTTGTGCGCCGTCTTCGGCAACCGGGTTGAGCGGCTGGCTCAAGGAGCTCGATGCTGGTTGGGCCATTGGGGTCGGCTCTTCATCGGCAGGCATGGCGAAGGCGTTGAAGGCCATCAGTGAAAGGGAAAGACCAAACAGGACTGGGCGTTTCATGGTGTGTGCTCCGTAGCAATGCAACTAAGTAGGTGTGATGGCAATGCTACGCTTGGCTGCCGGATATCAAAGTTCATACGGCCAATGGTGATAATCGACAAAATTGATTGTTCAGGCTGGGAGGCTCTAGCCCGGGGCTTTTGAAATTTTTTATACGAAAGCCGTACCGGGGTTAAACCTTCCGGCGTCTTTGCCAGTCGTACATTTATGGCGTCGTAACTGGGACGTTCTGTGGAATTCAAGGAGCCGTGACATGACGCGCACCCGTAAGACCCTTGCCTGGGCAGGCGGTATTTTCGTTCTGCTGGTGGCCGTGCTGGTGGTGATCCTCGCTACCTTCGACTGGAACCGCATCAAGCCGACCATCAACAGCAAAGTGTCTGAAATCCTCCACCGCCCGTTTGCTATTAACGGTGACCTGGCTGTGCGCTGGCAGCGCGAAGAGGATCAGGGCGGCTGGCGGGCCTGGGTGCCGTGGCCCCATGTGATTGCTCAGGACCTGACCCTGGGCAACCCCGAGTGGGCGAAAACTGCGCAAATGGCCAGCCTGAAAAGAGTCGAGCTGCGCCTGTCGCCGCTGGCGCTGTTGACCCAAACCGTGGATATCCCGCGCATCAATCTGACAGAGCCCAGCGCCAGTCTTGAGCGCCTGGCTGATGGCCGGGCGAACTGGACCTTTACCTTCGACCCCAAGGACCCGGATGCCGAGCCTTCAGCCTGGACGCTGGACATCGGTGCTATCGGCTTCGACAAGGGGCATGTGACCCTCAATGATCAGACCCTGAAAACCCGACTGGACGTGCTGATCGACTCGCTGGGCAAACCCATCCCGTTTAGCGAGATCGTCGGCGAAAAAGACGCGAAAAAGGCCCTGGAGAAGGGCGGCAAACCGCAGGACTATGCGTTCGCCCTCAAGGTCAAAGGCCAGTACCACGGTCAGCAGCTCAACGGCAGCGGTAAAATTGGCGGTCTGCTGGCATTGCAGGACGCGACTCAGCCTTTCCCGTTGCAAGCCCGGGTCAGCATTGCCGACAGCCATGTCGAGCTGGCCGGGACCTTGACCGACCCGCTCAATCTGGGTGCCTTGGACCTGCGCCTGAAATTGGCCGGTACCAGCCTGAGTAACCTCTATCCGTTGACCGGCGTGACCTTGCCGGATTCGCCGCCGTACTCCACCGACGGCCATTTGACCGCCAAATTGCGTGATGCCAATGGCGCGACCTTCAGCTATGAAAATTTCAACGGCAAAATCGGCAGCAGTGATATCCATGGCGATCTGAAATATGTGGCCAGCCAGCCACGGCCCAAGCTGTCCGGCAAGCTGGTGTCCAACCAGTTGCTGATGGCTGACCTGGGGCCGTTGATCGGTGCCGACTCCAACACCCAGCAAAAAGCCCGGGGCAGCGAGAGCAAGCAGCCTGCGGGCAAGGTGCTGCCGGTGGAAGAGTTTCGCACCGAGCGCTGGCGCGATATGGACGCAGACGTAGAACTCACCGGCAAACGTATCGTGCAAAGCGCCGAGCTGCCGTTTACCGACCTCTACACCCATGTGGTGCTCAATGATGGCGAACTGAGTCTTGAGCCGCTGCGTTTTGGCGTGGCAGGTGGCAAGCTGGATGCGCAGATTCGTCTCAACGGCCGTGCTGCGCCCCTGAAAGGCAGCGCCAGGCTGACCGCGCGCAACTTTAAACTCAAGCAACTGTTTCCCACCTTTGAACCGATGAAAACCAGCTTCGGCGAACTCAATGGTGATGCCACGATTACCGGTACCGGCAATTCGGTGGCCAAGTTGTTGGGCACCGCCAACGGTGATCTGAAGATGATCATCAATGACGGTGCTATCAGTCGCAGCCTTATGGAAATTGCCGGCCTGAACGTAGGCAACTATGTAGTGGGCAAGATTTTTGGCGACGAGGACGTGAAGATCAACTGCGCGGCAGCGGACCTGGGGATCAAGAACGGGCTGGCCAGTACCCGATTGTTTGTGTTCGATACCGAGAACGCGATTATCTATATCGATGGCACGATCAACCTTGCTACCGAGCAGCTGGACTTGAAGATCACTCCAGAGTCCAAGGGCTTGCGTCTGTTTTCGTTGCGTTCACCGCTGTATGTACGCGGTACCTTTGCCAACCCGTCAGCGGGTGTGCAAGCCGTGCCGCTGCTGTTACGTGGTGCGGGCATGGTGGCATTGGGTGTGATTGCGGGGCCGGCGGCGGGATTACTGGCGTTGGTCGCCCCAAGCGGTGGCGAACCCAACCAGTGCGCGCCGCTGCTGCAACAAATGCAGCAGGGCAAGGTGCCGAAGACGGTGAAGTAGATCAAAAGTCCCTCACCCTCTCCCGGAGGGAGAGGGGACTAAAGGCAAAAGTGGATCCGGGCAACGCCACCAGTTGACTCCCTCTCTCTGCGAAGGCTTGAGCCGGACATCGAAAGCGGGCAGGGAGAGGGCTGGGGTGAGGGCTAAATCACGCCGCCCGCAACGGCGTAGTCCAGCGCTCCGACAGAATTACCCCTCCCAGAGTCAGCGCCCCGCCAATCAGGTGATAGGCATGTAGTTGCTCTTTGAGCACCACCGCTGCGATCAGCGCGGTAATCAACGGCAGCAGGTTGAAGAACAGCGTGGTACGGCTCGGGCCAAGGTTGGCCACGGCTTTCATCCAGGCCAGCGGTGCGATCATCGACGCCAGCACACAGGCATAAAGCACCAGCCCCATGTTATGCACAGTCGGGCCGACCTTAGGTGAGGCCAGATACAGCGGAAACAACACCACAATCGCCACCAGCACCTGCATATACAGCATCTGCAGCGGCGGCAGGCGCAGTTGCCATTTTTTCAGCAGGGTGCTGTAAACCGCATAGGCCAGGGTGGCGACCAGCATCATCGCGTCACCCAGGTTGAGGCCATGATCAAGCAAGGCCGCCAGGCTGCCGCTCGACACCACCACCAGTACCCCGACAAACGATACGACCGCGCCCACCAAGGCCCCGGCAGTCAGGCGCTGCCCCAGGCTGATAATCGACATGCTCAGCACCATCAGCGGCATCAATGACAGGATAATGCCCATATTGGTCGCCGACGTACGGGCCGCCGCGTAGTAGGCCAGGCTCTGGTACACCGCCATGCCGAGCACGCCGAGGATGAAAATCTTGCCCAGGTTGGGGCGGATGATCGGCCAGTTGCTCATCACCGGCTTGAGCATAAAGGGGGTAAACAGCAGGCCAGCCAGCAGCCAGCGATAAAAGCCGATCTCGGACGGGAAGATCGCTCCCACCGCAAGCTTGTTGATAACGGTATTGCCGGCCCAGATCAAAATGGCCAGTAGCGGGTAAGCGTATTGCATCGGTGACAACCACAGGGTTAATGAGCGGTGATTATCCGCTTGTCTGTCTGCGAGCCTATACTGCGATCCAGCCAACCTCACCCCGTATCCAGACAGCATGCACAAGAATCTGATCAACGTCCCCGAGTTCGACGGTCTGCCAGCGCCGGTTTACTTTCGCTATGCCGAGATTGAGGCCCACAGCCATGCCGTGCCCCATACCCATGCCTGGGGCTCACTGGATTATGTGGCCCACGGTGTGATGCGCTTTGAAGTCGATGGCCGGCGCTTTATGTCGCCGCCGCAATACGCGGTCTGGGTGCCGCCCAACACCGAGCACAGTGCCTACAACGCCCAGGCGATTGTTTATCGCTCTGTGTATCTGGATGCCGTGCATTGCCAGCACTTGCCGACCACCCCGGTCACCCTGGCTATCAGCGATATTCTCAAGGCCATCCTCAGCGACTTTGCCCGCCGCGATATCAATATCCCGCAAAGCGAAGCCGATGTAAGACTGGCCCGGGTGCTGGTCGATCAATTGCGCCAGGCACCGGTGCATCAGTGCTTCTTGCCTTATGCCAGCCATCCGGGCCTGTTGCTGGTGTTGGAAGCGCTGCAACAGAGCCCAGGCGACAACCGCCCGTTGGGCCAGTGGGCGCAGCAGGTGCATGTCAGCGAACGTACATTGGCGCGGGTGTTTGTGCGGGAACTGGGCATGAGCTTTGGCGAGTGGCGTCAGCGTCTGCGGTTTCTGGCCGCGATTGAGGCGCTGGAGTCTGCGCGCAGCGTGCAGGACGTGGGCTTCGACCTGGGTTACAGCACCTCGTCGGCGTTTATCGCAATGTTCCAGCGCCAGGCCGGATGTACCCCGGAGCAGTATCGACGTCAGGCGCGAGTGCTGTAACAGAGTTTGTCTACACTTCAGGAATCGCGCTGCCCGTTGGCGCGCCAACAAGGAGAAAACTCCATGAAGATGCTGCGTGTTCCTTTGCTGATGATAGGTCTGCTCCTGTGTTCCCAGGGCTTTGCGGCCACGGCCCAACAGAACAAAATGACCACCTGTAACGCTGACGCCAGTGCCAAGGCCCTCAAGGGCGATGAGCGCAAAGCCTTTATGAGTACCTGCCTCAAAGCCAAGCCGGCGACGCAGCAGGACAAGATGAAAACCTGCAATGCCACCGCAGGCACCCAAGCCCTCAAGGGCGATGCGCGCAAAGCCTTTATGAGTGATTGCCTGAAGAAAAAATGATCGGCACTGTGGGAGCGGGCTTGCTCGCGATGGCCTCACTGCGGTTTAACTGACATACCGCAGCGCCTGATTCGCGAGCAAGCCCGCTCCCACAGGGTGTATGCCCTCCCGCCAGTCACAAATTCTAGTGCTCGCAGCTGAAGGCTGGCAGACTGCTTGTCCTTTCACGCTGTCAGTTTTGAGGCTGTATGCCATCGTTTTCTCAGCGTCACATCGTCTTGGCCAGCTACATCATTATTGCTGGCGGCCTGCTATTGGTTTTCCCGTTGCGTTTGTTGCCCAGCCTGCTGGCGGGCTTGTTGGTGTTCGAACTGGTCAATATGCTCACCCCGCAATTGCAGCGTCTGATTGCCGGGCGCCGTGCGCGCTGGCTGGCGGTGGCTTTGCTGGGTACGGTGATTGTCAGCGTACTGGCGCTGATCTTTGCCGGTGCCATCAGTTTTCTGTTGCATGAGGCGGAAAACCCCGGCGCTTCACTGAATAAATTCATGGCCGTAGTCGATCGGGCCCGCGGCCAGTTGCCGCCGTTCCTGGACAGCTACCTGCCAGCCAGTGCTGCCGAGTTCCGGATTGCCATCGGGCAATGGATGAACAAGCACCTCAGCGATCTGCAACTGGTGGGCAAAGACGCCGCGCATATGTTCGTGACCCTGCTGATCGGCATGGTGCTGGGGGCCATCATGGCCTTGCAGACCATTCCTGATATCAGCCGCCGCAAGCCGCTGTCGGCTGCGCTGTTCGAGCGTCTGCACCTGCTGGTACAAGCCTTCCGCAATATCGTTTTTGCGCAAATCAAGATCGCGCTGCTCAACACGGTATTTACCGGGATCTTTCTGGCTGTAGTCCTGCCGCTGCTGGGCGTGCATCTGCCGCTGACCAAAACCCTGATCGTGCTGACCTTCCTGCTGGGTTTGCTGCCGGTGATTGGCAACCTGATTTCCAACACCCTGATCACTATCGTCGGTTTGTCGCTATCGATCTGGGTGGCGATCGGGGCGCTGGGTTATCTGATTGTTATCCACAAGCTGGAATACTTCCTCAACGCCAAGATCGTCGGCGGGCAAATCAGTGCCAAGTCGTGGGAATTGCTGCTGGCGATGCTGGTCTTTGAAGCAGCCTTCGGCCTGCCGGGCGTGGTGGCGGGGCCGATCTACTATGCATATTTGAAGAGTGAGCTGAAGCAGGTGGGGTTGGTGTAACGGCTTGCCCCAACCCTCTCCCGGACGGAGAGGGTTGGGGCGAGGGTTTTAGCCGTAACGCTTTTTGGCCTCAATCGCCAGACCGCTGCCGATGCTGCCGAAGATGTTGCCTTCAACATGCTGCGCATTCGGCAACATGGCCGCGACGCTCTGGCGCAAGGCCGGAATCCCGCTTGAACCACCGGTGAAGAACACCGTATCCACCTGCTCGACACCCACGCCGGCATTGCCCAGCAATTGCGTCACGCTGTTGCGGATGCGTTCCAGCTGGTTGTCGATGGACTCTTCAAACATCGCCCGGCTCAGGTTTACGCTCAACCCCGCTTCAACCCGGTCCAGCGGCACATGGCGGCTGTCGTTGTGGGTCAGTTCGATCTTGGTCTGCTCGATTTCCATCGCCAGCCAGTGTCCGGCACGCTGCTCGATCAGTTTGAACAGACGGTCGATACCGCCGGTATCCTCAATGTCGTAACGCATGCTGCCCAGCGACAGCTGGGATTTTTGCGAGTACACGGAGTTGATGGTGTGCCAGGTCGCCAGGTTCATATGATGGCTGGTAGGCATGTAGGCGCCGCTTTTCATGCGGCTGCCGTAGCCGAACAATGGCATCACGCCTTGCAGGCTCAGCTGTTTGTCGAAATCGGTACCGCCCACGTGTACGCCGCCGGTGGCCAGAATATCGTCCTGGCGGTTGTCCAGGCCACGGCGCTCGGGCGACAGGCGCACCAGGGAGAAGTCGGACGTACCACCGCCGATATCGACAATCAGCACCAGCTCTTCGCGCTCGATGGTGGACTCGTAGTCAAATGCCGCGGCGATCGGTTCGTACTGGAAGGACACTTCCTTGAAACCGATGGCGCGTGCCACGTCGGTCAGGGTGTTTTCGGCTTCCTGGTCGGCCAGGGGGTCGTCGTCGACGAAAAATACCGGGCGACCGAGTACCACTTCTTCGAATTCACGACCGGCGGTCGCTTCGGCGCGCTTTTTCAACTGGGCGATAAACAGCCCCAGCAAGTCCTTGAACGGCATCGCCGTGCCCAGAACGCTGGTGTCGTGCTTGATCAGCTTGGAACCCAGCAGGCTTTTGAGCGAGCGCATCAGGCGGCCTTCGTAGCCTTCCAGGTACTCATGCAGCGCCAGACGGCCGTACACCGGGCGGCGTTCTTCCATATTGAAGAACACCACCGAGGGCAGGGTGATCTTGTCGTCCTCCAGCGCAATGAGGGTTTCCACGCCTGGACGCAGCCAGCCGACGGTGGAGTTTGACGTGCCGAAGTCGATACCGCAGGCACGTGCTGGAGAGGCGCTTTTCATGTCTTTCGTGTTCCGGTCAAAAAACGGCCGCGCAGTGTATGTCAGACCGCCGCAGAATCGAAGCACGACTAATCGTTAAATCGCAGGTTTTAATCCACTTGAAAGACTATCCTTGATCCCCAAACTTCCAGTCATTGGCGTGGCAGTCTTTAGGCTGCCGATAAACATTGGCAGCGCTGTTCTTGAGGCCGGTCAAATGACAGGCCGGGCAACCGGAGCATTCTGGTGACCTGAGCTGCGCGATATTGATAACGGATGGTGATCCTTACATGGACTTCAAAGACTATTACAAGATCCTGGGTGTCGAGCCCACGGCGGACGATAAGGCGATCAAGACCGCCTATCGCAAGCTGGCGCGCAAGTATCACCCGGATGTGAGCAAGGAAAAGGACGCCGAGAGCAAGTTCAAGGATGTCAACGAGGCGTATGAAGCGCTTAAAAGCGCCGAAAAACGCGCTGAATACGACGAAATTCGCAAATACGGCCAGCATGGCCAGCCGTTCCAGGGGCCGCCGGGCTGGCAAGGCCGTTCCAGCGGCGGTTTCGAAGACAATGGCGATTTTTCGGACTTCTTCAGCTCGATCTTCGGTTCGCGTGGTGGCGGTTTTGGTGGGCAATCAGGCCGCAGTGCGGGCCGTCGCGGGCAGGATGTTGAAATGGAATTGCCGATTTTCCTTGAAGAAACCCTGTCGGGTGAGTCCAAGCCCATCAGCTTTCAGATAGGCGGGGTCAGCAAGACCCTGAACGTGAAGATCCCGGCCGGTGTGACCGACGGTGAGCGCATCCGCCTTAAAGGCCAGGGTGGCCCGGGCGTGGGTGGCGGGGCCAACGGTGATCTGTACCTGATCATCCGTTTTGCACCGCATCCGAAGTTCGATGTTGAAGGCCATGACCTGGTTATCACGGTTCCTCTGGCGCCGTGGGAAGCTGCGCTGGGCACCAAGGTGGCGATACCGACCCTGACCAGCAAGGTGATGATGACCATTCGCCCTGACAGCCAGAGCGGTCAGCGCATGCGCATCAAGGGGCACGGCCTGGTGGACAAGCAAGGCCAGCGTGGTGATTTGTATGCGCAACTGAAAGTGGTCATGCCGACCCATGGCGACGAGGCCACCAAGGCCCTGTGGCAAGAACTTGCCGACAAAGCAGCATTTGATCCGAGAGCCCAATGGAGTAACTGATCATGAGCAGCACCCTGATCGTTCAGCTGGACATGGAAAGGTTCTGCGAAGAGGCCAATATCCCGGCCACTTACGTGATAGAGATTGTCGAACACGGAATTATCGAACCTCAGGGCCGCACGCCTGACGTGTGGCGTTTTGAAGACTACGAACTGGTCATCGCCAGACGCGCGGCCAAGCTGCGTGATGATCTGCAGATGGAATGGGAGGGCGTGGCGCTGGCGCTGGACCTGCTCGAAGAAGTGCAGCAGTTGCGGGCCGAAAACCAGCGCCTGAAGCAGCAGTTGGGGCGGTTTGTGACGCAATAGATGAAGCCTGCCTAAAGGCTCTGTGGGAGCTGGCTTGCCTGCGATGGCCCCGGCGCGGTGTTCCTGATAGACCGCGGCGACTGCATCGCGAGCAAGCCCGCTCCCACAGATTGTGTTTGCCCAGGGCTCAGGCGTTTTTGGGCAACACCACCGTAAACGTCGTGCCCTCGGCTTCGGTCGAGGTCACGTCGATGCTGCCCTGGTGGGCGTCCACCACTTCCTTGATGATAAACAACCCCAGGCCCAGGCTGGTGGATGTACCCGGCTGGGTCAGGTCTTCGCTCGGGCTGCGCACCAGCGGGTCGAACAGGGTGCCCAGGGCGTCTTCGGCGATGGGCATGCCCAGGTTGTGCACGCGCAAGGTCACCGCTTCGCTGTCCCCGCTCAGGTGCAATGTCACCTTGCCCCGGCGCGCACCGTGCTGCAGGGCATTGCCGATCAGGTTTTGCAGCAGTTGCCCCAACCGGCGCGGATCCCAGTGCCCTTGCACATCACCTTCGACCTGCAGTGCCGGCGCGCAATCCGGTTGCCCGGCGCAGGCTTCATCCAGCGCCGCCTGGCAGGCCTGGGCCAGGTCCATCGGCTCGGGCTCGATCGGCAGGCTGGTGCCCAGACGGCTGCGCACAAACTCCAGCAGGTCATTGACCATCGCGCCCATGTGCCGCGTGCCGTTTCTGATGGCCAGCAGATAAGGCTGCGCCGCAGGGTCAAGCCTGGTTTTGCGCTCCAGCATTTCACTGGACATGCTCACTGCCTGCAACGGTGCGCGCAGGTCATGACCCAGGATGGCAAGGAAGATGTCGCGTGAGCGATTGACCTGTTCGGCATAGGCCGCGGTGGACTCGGCCAGGGCCTGGTCAATGGCTTCGTTGAAGCGGATCATGTCGAGCAGGTGCTCGTGGGCCGGGGCCTGGATGCTGGCGACCCACAGGCGGATGACGCAGGCGCGCAGGTGGCGGAACTCCGAAGTCATCTGCACCAGATCAAAACCCACGGTATGGCGCAGTTCGCCGTGGCTGGCAGCTGCTTCATCCAGCGCAGGGCTCGTTTCGGGGCCTTCACCCTCGGCCTTGGCCTGCTGCTCGCTGGCCGTTTGCGCGGTGTTCATGTCCCGCGAAGCAGCCAGCAGGATTTCCCTGGCATGGTCGCGCAGCGCGACGCTGTTCATGGATTCGGCTGCCGGGGTAATGGTTTCGGCAAACTGCTCCCATTCATCGACGATGCGATCTACATTGAGCACGATGAATTCAGATAGGCCCATGGCCACACGCCTTGCTGCAAGAGCGGTTGTAAAAAATGGAGCCGCATCTTAACGCCAAATGCAGCGTTCCAGTACAACCGCCAATCCCCCTGCAAATACGGGGTGTCAGAACAGGAAGTAGCGCTGTGCCATCGGCAGGACCTCGGCCGGTTCACACCACAGCAATACACCGTCGGCCTTGACCTGATAGGTCTGCGGGTCGACTTCGATCGCGGGCAGATAGCCGTTGTGGATCAGATCCTTTTTCTGCACATCCCGGCAGCCCTTTACCACCGCGATTTGCTTTTGCAAACCCAGCGCTGCGGGGACGCCCGCGTCAAACGCGGCCTGGCTGATAAAGGTCAGGCAGGTGGCGTGGCGCGAGCCGCCGTAGCTGGCGAACATCGGGCGATAGTGAACCGGTTGCGGCGTGGGGATCGAGGCGTTGGCATCGCCCATCAGGCTTGCCGCAATGGCCCCGCCCTTGATGATCAACGTCGGTTTGACGCCGAAAAACGCCGGGCGCCACAGCACCAGGTCGGCCCACTTGCCGACTTCGATCGAGCCCACTTCATGGCTTACGCCATGGGTGATCGCCGGGTTGATGGTGTATTTGGCGATATAGCGCTTGGCGCGGAAGTTATCGTTGCCCGGTGCATCTTCAGGCAGCGGCCCGCGCTGTTTTTTCATCTTGTCGGCAGTTTGCCAGGTGCGCGTGATCACTTCGCCCACCCGGCCCATGGCCTGGCTGTCGGAGCTGATCATCGAGAACGCGCCCAGGTCATGGAGGATGTCTTCGGCGGCGATGGTCTCGCGGCGGATCCGGCTTTCGGCGAAAGCCACGTCCTCGGCGATGCTCGGGTCGAGGTGATGGCAGACCATCAGCATGTCGAGGTGTTCGTCGATGGTGTTGCGCGTAAAAGGCCGCGTCGGGTTGGTGGAGCTGGGCAGCACGTTGGTCAGGCCGCAGGCCTTGATGATGTCCGGCGCATGCCCGCCACCGGCACCTTCGGTGTGATAGGTGTGGATGGTGCGGCCCTTGAAGGCGGCGAGGGTGGTTTCGACAAAGCCCGACTCGTTCAGGGTGTCGCTGTGGATCGCCACTTGCACGTCATAGAGATCGGCAACGGTCAGGCAGTTGTCGATGGACGCCGGGGTGGTGCCCCAGTCTTCGTGCAGCTTGAGGCCGATGGCTCCGGCTTCGACCTGTTCGATCAGCGGTTGCGGCAGGCTGGCGTTGCCCTTGCCGGTAAAGCCCATGTTCATAGGGAACGAATCGGCGGCCTGAAGCATGCGCGCCATGTGCCACGGCCCCGAAGTGCAGGTGGTGGCATTGGTGCCGGTGGCCGGGCCGGTACCGCCGCCGATCATGGTGGTCACGCCGCTGTTGAGCGCTTCTTCGATCTGTTGCGGGCAGATAAAGTGGATATGGGTGTCGATGCCGCCTGCGGTGAGGATCATGCCTTCGCCGGCGATCACTTCGGTGCTGGCGCCGATGGCGATGGTCACATCGGGCTGGATATCCGGGTTGCCGGCCTTGCCGATGGCGTGGATGCGCCCGTTCTTGAGGCCCACATCGGCTTTGACGATGCCCCAGTGATCGATAATCAGCGCATTGGTGATCAGCGTGTCGACCACTTCACTGGCGAGCAGTTGGCTCTGCCCCATGCCGTCACGAATCACCTTGCCACCGCCGAACTTCACTTCTTCGCCGTAGGTGGTGAAGTCGTGCTCGACCTCAATCCACAACTCGGTGTCGGCCAGGCGGATCTTGTCGCCGACGGTGGGGCCGAACATGTCGGCGTAAGCCTGACGGGAGATTTTCATGATGAGTTCCTAAAAATTGGTTCGGACCCTGAGGGTCAATCCAGATTGCCCATCACCCGCCCGGCGAAGCCGAACACCCGGCGCAGACCGGCCAGTTCCACCAGTTCCACTTCACGGGTTTGCCCCGGCTCGAAGCGCACGGCGGTGCCAGCCGGAATGTTCAGGCGCATGCCGCGACTGTCGCCACGGTCAAACATCAGGGCGTCGTTGGTTTCAAAAAAGTGATAATGCGAGCCGACCTGGATCGGGCGGTCGCCACGATTGGCTACGCTCAGGACCAGGGTGCGGCGGCCGACGTTCAGTTCGATCTCGCCCGACTCAATGCGGTATTCGCCCGGGATCATTGCGGCTCACTCAGGGTTTTGAAGTAGATGGCCGTGGGGCTGTAGTGGCCGTCGGGGCTTTGGCAGTAGTTGGGCAACTCGCCCACGCGGGTGTAGCCCAGGGCACTGTAGAAGTTCTCGGCGGGGGAGCCGGCTTCGGTGTCCAGGTGCAACAGGCCGCGCTTTTGCTCGCGGGCGCCTTGCTCCAGGGCGTGGATCAGTACCTGTCCCAGGCCGCGGCGACGCACTTCATTGAGCACCAGCAGTTTTTGCACCTCGGCACGGTTCAGGCCGTTGGCCTTCTGGCACAGCACCAGTTGCACGCTGGCCAGCACGCGCTGGTCTTCGACCAGTACCCACAGCAGCAGATTGCCTTGTTCCAGTTGCCCGTGAACTTCGTTGAAGTAACGGCTGGCCTGAGGCTGATCCAGATCGTTCATGAAACCCACCGATGCGCCGTGCCCGACCGCATCGAGCAGCAACACAATCAAGTCATCGCGGTACTGAGCAAAGCTCTGCGCCGTCACGCGTACCACCTGTTCGGCGTTCATTGTGCGAGCTCCTTGGGCGGCAGGGCGCCGGGGTTAAGCATCAGTTGCATAAAAGTCAGGTCTAGCCAGCGGCCGAACTTGATCCCCACTTGCGGCATGCGCCCGCTGGTGACAAAGCCCAGTTGCCTGTGGACATGGATCGAGGCCGCGTTGGCGCCTTCGATGGCGGCGACCATCACATGCTTGTCGCAGGCACGGGCGCGCTTGATCAACTCGGCCAGCAACTGTGGCCCGAGTTTTTTGCCGCGTTGCTCGGGGTGGATATACACCGAGTGCTCAACGGTATGGCGAAAGCCCTCGAACGGCCGCCAGTCGCCGAACGAGGCATAGCCCAGGGCGATATTGGTGTCGTCGATGATCACCAGAATCGGGTAACCCTGGGCCTGTCGTGCGTCGAACCACCGCTGGCGGTTGTCCAGGTCTACGGTGTTTTCGTTCCATATGGCCAGAGTGTTGAGCACCGCATCGTTGTAGATATCGCGAATCGCCGGCAGATCCGCCGCGACTGCATCACGAATGACATAAGACATGCTCGGCCTCAGGCGATAGGTTGGTGGACGGTGACCAGCTTGGTGCCATCCGGGAAGGTGGCTTCGACCTGGATATCGGGGATCATTTCCGGAATGCCTTCCATCACCTGGTCGCGGGTCAGCAGGGTGGTGCCGTAGTGCATCAGCTCGGCGACGGTGCGGCCATCGCGGGCACCTTCGAGCAGGGCTGCGGAGATATAGGCGATGGTTTCCGGGTAGTTGAGAATCACACCGCGGGCCAACCGACGCTCGGCCAGCAGGCCGGCGGTGAAGATCAGCATCTTGTCTTTTTCGCGTGGAGTCAGGTCCATGGTCGGGTCCGTGTTCGGCAGTTAAAAATGAGTCGGGCCTTGGCCCTCACCCTCTCCCAGAGGGAGAGGGGCTCTTCAGGTACTCCAGATGCGTGGCGCCAACGCCTCGCGCCCCAGCAATGCCGGGCGCAGCAAGCGCCATAAATCGATCAGCCAGCTGCGCGCCTGCAAGGCTTCACTGGCCAGGCAGCGCGCTACCAGTAGACCCGGTAATTGAGTCAAATCACCGCGCACCGGGTTGGCCAGCGCGCGGCAGCGTTCCAGCAGCTCGGCACTGACTTCACCCGTTACCAGCAAGGTGGCAAACACCGGGTTGCCATCCAGGCCGATGGGCGAATCCAGCAGCCCGTCGCCGCCTGCAATGCGCTGGCGTTCATGCCAGAGCAACTGGCCGTCGCGGCGGATATCCAGGCGTGACTGAAAATGCCCGTGCTCAAAACGCTCGCCGCTGGCCAGCCGCCCCAACGCCACCATGTCCCAGTAAAACAGCCGTGCATCGCCTGCAAGTTCGATACGGGTGGTGAGTTCGGCCTGGGCTGCGCTGAACACGATGGTTTCTTGCGGCAGCCATTCCAGGGTCGCGCCGGCAGCCACGTTCAATTCGACTGTCTGGTAAGCCGGGCCCGCCGCGCGATACCACTTGGCCGCGCCGGGGCTGGTCAATTGCGCCCAGGCATCGGGGCCGACGCTGGCGCTGATATTCAGTTGGTCACCCCCGGCAATCCCCCCCGGCGGGTGGACGATGATGTGCTGGCACACCTCGGGGCCTTCGGCGTACAAATGCTTTTGCACCCGCAACGGGCCGAGGTGGCGCCGCAGGGTAGGGCGGGTGCTGTCGCCAAAACGGCCATAGCCCAGCTCCAGCTCGGCGAGCCAGCTGGGGGTGAACAATGCGGTATTGGCCGGCAGGTTCATATGTAGGACTTCTTTGTAAGAAAAGCACCAGGAAAGAGGGACAGATTAAATCGTCACCAGCCCGCGCACACCCTCTGTTTGCATATTTTCGCCACGCCCCTGTTGCACGATTTCACCTCGCGACATCACCAGATACTGATCGGCCAGTTCTTCGGCAAAGTCATAAAACTGCTCCACCAGCAAAATCGCCATATCGCCGCGGGCGGCGAGCATTTTGATCACTGCGCCGATCTCCTTGATCACCGAGGGCTGGATGCCTTCGGTGGGCTCGTCGAGGATCAGCAGACGCGGGCGGCTGGCCAGTGCGCGACCGATGGCCAGCTGTTGCTGCTGGCCGCCGGACAAATCGCCGCCGCGCCGGTGTTTCATTTGCAGCAGCACCGGGAACAGTTCGTAGATAAACGCCGGCACTTCCCTGGCCTCGGCGCCGGGAAAGCGCGACAGGCCCATCAGCAGGTTTTCTTCCACCGTCAGGCGCCCGAAAATCTCCCGGCCCTGGGGCACATAGGCGATCCCGGCGTGGACCCGCTGATGAGGCTTGAGCGTGGTGATGGGCTGGCCCTCCCACTGCACGCTGCCTTCCTTGACCGGCAACAGGCCCATCAGGCATTTGAGCAGGGTGGTCTTGCCCACGCCATTACGGCCGAGCAGGCAGGTGACTTCACCGACTTTGACCTCGAAGGACAGGCCGCGAAGGATATGACTGCCGCCGTAGTATTGGTGCAGTTTTTCGACGTTAAGCATGTTCAGTTCTCTCCATGCCCCCTGTGGGAGCGGGCAGTTTTCAGCGACCCAGGTAGACTTCGATCACCCGTTCATCCGCCTGCACCTGCTCCAGCGAGCCTTCGGCCAATACGCTGCCCTGGTGCAGCACGGTGACGTGGTCGGCAATCGAGCCGACAAAGCCCATGTCATGCTCCACCACCATCAGCGAATGTTTGCCCGCCAGGCTCTTGAACAGCTCGGCGGTGAATTCGGTTTCGGCATCGGTCATGCCCGCCACCGGCTCGTCGAGCAACAGCAGTTGCGGGTCCTGCATCAACAACATGCCGATTTCCAGAAACTGTTTCTGCCCGTGGGACAACAGCCCCGCAGGCCGCAGGGCCGAGCCGGTCAGGCGGATGGTATGCAGCACTTCGCCGATACGGTCCTTTTGCTCTCCTGTCAGTTTCGCGCGCAGGCTGGCCCACACCGACTTGTCGGTCTTCTGCGCCAGTTCCAGGTTCTCGAACACGCTCAGGGCCTCGAATACCGTGGGCTTCTGGAACTTTCGGCCAATCCCGGCCTGGGCGATCTGTACTTCGCTCATCTGGCGCAGGTCGAGGGTTTCGCCAAACCAGGCCTGGCCTTCGCTGGGCCGGGTCTTGCCGGTGATCACATCCATCATGGTGGTCTTGCCCGCACCATTGGGGCCGATGATGCAGCGCAGTTCACCGACGCCGATATACAGGTTGAGGTTGTTCAGGGCCTTGAAGCCATCGAAGCTGACGCTGATGTCTTCCAGGGTCAGGAGGGTGCCGTGGCGGGTGTTCAGGCCCGGCCCGGCGGCTTGTCCCAGGCCGATGGCGTCGCGACTGCTGCCAGCGTCCAGCACCGGTTCGAGCATGAATTCGGCGGTCGGTGTGATTCTCATTGTTCGCCCCTTTTCTTCAGCAGGCCGATCACGCCTTTAGGCAGGTACAGGGTCACGACGATAAACAGTGCGCCCAGGAAGAACAGCCAGTACTCGGGGAACGCCACCGTGAACCAGCTTTTCATGCCATTGACCACGCCTGCCCCCAGCAGCGGGCCGATCAGGGTGCCGCGCCCGCCGAGGGCGACCCATACGGCGGCTTCGATGGAGTTGGTCGGCGACATTTCACCCGGGTTGATAATGCCCACCTGGGGCACATACAAGGCCCCGGCCAGGCCGCACAGCATGGCGCTCAGTACCCAGACGAACAGCTTGAAACCGCGCGGGTCGTAGCCGCAGAACATCAGGCGGTTTTCCGCGTCGCGCAGTGCGGTCAATACCCGGCCGAACTTGCTGCGCGCCAGTCGCCAGCCAAGGAACAGGCTGGTCACCAGCAGCAGCACGGTGGCCAAAAACAGCGCCGCGCGTGTGCCCGGCTCGGTGATGCCAAAGCCCAGAATACTGCGAAAATTGGTGAAGCCGTTGTTGCCGCCAAAGCCGGTTTCGTTGCGGAAAAACAGCAGCATTCCGGCGAAGGTCAGGGCCTGGGTCATGATCGAGAAGTACACGCCCTTGATCCGCGAGCGAAAGGCGAAAAAGCCGAACACCAGGGCCAGCAGGCCGGGGGCCAATACCACCAGACACATTGCCCACCAGAAATGCTCGGTACCGACCCAGTACCATGGCAGCTCGGTCCACGACAAAAAGGTCATAAAGGCCGGCAGCTCGTCGCCCGAGGCCTGGCGCATCAGGTACATGCCCATTGCGTAACCGCCCAGGGCGAAGAACAGGCCATGGCCGAGCGACAGCAGCCCGGCGTAGCCCCAGACCAGATCCAGGGCCAGGGCGACAATGGCGTAGCAGAGAATCTTGCCCACCAGCGTCAGCGTGTAGGCCGAGACCTGCAACGGGCTGTCGGCGGGCAACAACGAGAGCAGCGGCAGGGCCAGCAATACCAGCAGGACCAGAACGCCCACCAGTGTAGTGACCGTAGGTCCGGCCTTTTGTGCAGCAGTGACCATCAGAGGCTGACTCATCAGTCGATCACCCGTCCTTTAAGCGCGAAGAGCCCCTGCGGACGCTTCTGGATAAACAGAATGATCAGTCCCAGGATCAGGATTTTGCCCAGCACGGCACCGATCTGCGGTTCGAGGATCTTGTTGGCGATACCCAGGCCAAAGGCCGCATACACAGTACCGGCCAATTGGCCGACGCCGCCCAGCACCACCACCAGAAACGAGTCGATGATGTAGCCCTGTCCCAGATCCGGGCCCACGTTGCCGACCTGGCTCAAGGCCACGCCGCCAAGTCCGGCAATCCCCGAGCCCAGGCCGAAGGCGAGCATGTCCACGCGCCCGGTGGGTACACCGCAGCAGGCAGCCATGTTGCGGTTCTGGGTAACGGCGCGCACGTTGAGGCCCAAACGGGTCTTGTTCAGCAGCAGCCAGGTCAGTACCACCACGGCCAGGGCGAAGACGATGATCACCAGACGGTTATACGGCAACACCAGATTGGGCAGCACTTGCAGCCCGCCCGACAGCCAGGCCGGGTTGGCCACTTCGACGTTTTGCGCGCCGAACAGCACGCGTACCAGCTGGATCAGGATCAGGCTGATGCCCCAGGTGGCAAGCAATGTCTCCAGCGGGCGGCCGTAGAGGTGACGGATGATGGTGCGCTCCAGCAGCATGCCCACGGCTGCGGTAACGAAGAACGCCACGGGCAGGGCCAGCAGCGGGTAGAACTCGATGGCGCCGGGAGCAAAGCGCTGGAACAGCAACTGCACGCAGTAGGTGGAATAGGCGCCGAGCATCAGCATTTCGCCGTGGGCCATATTGATCACCCCCAGCAGGCCAAAGGTGATGGCCAGGCCGAGTGCAGCCAGCAGCAGGATCGATCCGAGGGACAAACCGCTGAACGCCTGCCCCAGCAGGTCGCCGATCAGCAGCTTGCGTTTGATTTGCACCAGGCTGGTTTCGGCGGCGGTGTGCACGCTGGCATCGGTTTCTACCCCTGGTTGCAGCAGGTTTTCGAGGCGGGTGCGGGCCAGCGGTTCGCCAGTTTCGCCCAGCAGGCGCACGGCGGCCAGACGCACGGCAGGGTTGGGGTCGACCAATTGCAGATTGGCCAGCGCCAGGCTTAATGCGCTGTGCACATCGCTGTCCTTTTCAGCGGCCAGTTGTTGGTCGAGGAAATTGAGTTGCGCCGGTTTGGCGGATTTCTGCAATTGTTGCGCTGCGCTCAAGCGCAGCTTGGGGTCGGCTGCCAGCAGTTGATGGCTGGCCAGTGCGGTATCGATCAAGCTGCGCAAGCGGTTGTTCAGGCGCAGGGTTTTAACCTGGCCGTCTACGCTGATCTGGCCTTGTTGCAGGCTATTGATCAGTTCGATGCGGGCGGGCGCGGGTTGTGCGGCCCAGCTTTCCAGGAGTTGGGCTTGCTGGGCGTTATTGGCTGCGGCGAAGTCGCTGGCGTCGTCGGCGTGGGCGGCCAGGGGCAGCAACAGCAGTAGCGCGACGATAACGCGGTAAAGGGCAGTGGGCATAGTTATGGCCTTGCACAGATAGAAGCAATTCAACACACCTGTGGGAGCGGGCTTGCTCGCGATGCAGGCAACGCGGTCTTTCAGTCAAACCGTGTTGACTGCATCGCGAGCAAGCCCGCTCCCACAAAAGCACAACGATGAGGCTGGCCTCAGTTACTCTTCACCGCGTAATCCGGCTTCTTGTCATTGCCCGGGATGTAAGGGCTCCACGGCTGGGCGCGGATCGGCCCTTCGGTCTGCCATACCACGCTGAACTGCCCGTCCGGCTGGATCTCGCCGATCATTACCGGCTTGTGCAGGTGATGGTTGGTCTTGTCCATCGTCAGGGTGTAGCCCGAAGGCGCGGCAAAGGTCTGGCCCGCCAGGGCTTCGCGCACCTTGTCGACATCGGTGGACTTGGCTTTTTCGGCCGCCTGGGCCCACATGTGAATGCCCACGTAGGTGGCTTCCATCGGGTCGTTGGTCACGGCCTTGTCGGCGCCCGGCAGGTTGTGTTTTTTGGCGTAGGCTTTCCAGTCAGCCACGAATTTGGCGTTGACCGGGTTCTCTACCGACTGGAAGTAGTTCCACGCCGCCAGGTTACCCACCAGCGGTTTGGTGTCGATGCCGCGCAGCTCCTCTTCACCCACCGAGAACGCGATCACCGGCACGTCGGTCGCTTTCAGGCCCTGGTTGGCCAGCTCTTTATAGAAGGGCACGTTGGAGTCACCGTTGACCGTGGAGATCACCGCTGTCTTGCCGCCCGCCGAGAACTTTTTGATATTGGCCACGATGGTCTGGTAGTCGCTGTGGCCAAACGGGGTGTAGACCTCTTCGATGTCCTTGTCGGCCACGCCTTTGGAATGCAGGAATGCGCGCAGGATCTTGTTGGTGGTGCGCGGGTACACGTAGTCGGTGCCCAGCAGCACAAAACGTTTGGCGCTGCCGCCGTCTTCGCTCATCAGGTATTCCACCGCTGGAATCGCTTGCTGGTTCGGCGCCGCGCCGGTGTAGAAGACGTTGGGCGACATCTCTTCGCCTTCGTATTGCACCGGGTAGAACAGCAGGCCGTTGAGTTCTTCAAACACCGGCAGTACCGATTTGCGCGACACCGATGTCCAGCAGCCGAACACCACCGCAACCTTGTCCTGAGTCAGCAACTGACGGCCCTTTTCGGCAAACAGTGGCCAGTTGGAGGCCGGGTCGACCACTACGGGTTCGAGCATCTTGCCGTTGACACCGCCCTTGGCGTTGATCTCGTCAATGGTCATCAGGGCCATGTCTTTGAGCGAGGTTTCGGAGATCGCCATGGTTCCGGACAACGAATGCAAAATCCCTACTTTGATGGTCTCGGCGGCTTGCACCGTCCAGGTCATGCCCATGGCTGCGATGGAGGCGCTCAGGGTGAAAGCCTTGATCAAGCTACGACGCTTCATGGTGCGATCTCCAGGTCTCTGATTTTTAGTGATGAATTCAATGACTGGAGAGGTCTTTAGCAAAGGCTGTGCCTATACCTGAAAAGGGCTCTGGAACAGTATTTTGCGCGAAGAGTGGGCGCGACGACGCACCCGTTTGGTGCCGCCGGGAAGGCGTGGTGCGGGGTTATGCTTCACCTTGGTGCTTTGCGGGTTTGACTCACTACCGCCCTGTCAGGCGGTGTTAGCGTTTGCGCATCAACCCGATAAAAAACAGCCCGCCAATCGCCGCCGTGGCCACGCCTATGGGCAGGTCTTCGGGGGCGATCAGGGTGCGTGCCGCCACGTCGACCCAGACCAGGAACACACTGCCCAGCAAGGCGGATACCGGCAGCAGACGTCGATGCTCCGCGCCCACCAGGCGGCGGGCGATATGCGGAATCATCAGCCCGACAAAACCAATGGAGCCACTGATGGCCACCAGCACGCCGGTCATCAGCGAGGCGATCAAAAATACCCGCAGGCGCACATTGCGCGCATTCAAGCCCAGGGTCACGGCGGTTTGTTCGCCGGCCATCAGGGCATTCAGCGGGCGTGCCATACCCAGCAGCAACACCAGCCCCAGCAGCACGCTGGCGCTGGGGATGGCCAGCAGCTCCCAGCGCGCCAGTCCCAGCCCGCCGAGCATCCAGAACAGCACCGCGGAACTGGCCCGGTGGTCGCCCAGAAACAGCAGGGTATTGGCCACGGCCATCATCACAAAGGATACGGCCACGCCGCACAGCAGCAAACGGTCGCTGTCGAGCCGGCCGTGTCGGCTGGCGATGGCCAGTACCAGAGCCATGCTCAACAGCGCCCCGATAAATGCGGCAATGGGCAGGGTCAGCAGCCCGACGATTTCGCCCACATGCAGCACCACAATCACCGCCCCCAGCGTGGCGCCGCTGGTCACACCCAGCAGGTGCGGGTCGGCCAGGGGGTTGCGGGTCACGGCCTGCAACACCGCGCCGATCAGTGCCAGCCCTGCGCCCACCAGCGCCCCCAGCAACATGCGCGGCACGCGGATCAGCCACACGATATGTTCCTGGCCCGCGCTCCAGTTAACGTCGCCGATGCCAAACAGCTTGTGCAGCAGAATCTGCCACACCACGTCCACTGGCACCCGCGCCGGGCCAAAACCCAGCGAAACCACACACGACACCAGCAGCAATGCGCCAAGACCAGTCAGCAACAGGGCGTAGCGGCTGGCCATCATTGCGGGTGAAAGCCTTTAGCCAGGGTTTCGATGGCGAGCACATTGTCGATGCCCGGCGTGGCCTGCACATAAGGGATAACGATAAAGCGCTTGTTACGGATCGCGTCTACCGATTGCAGCGCCGGGTTGGTTTCCAGGAAGCGTTGTTTCTGCTCGGCGGTGACCTCGCTGTAATCAACGATCACGATGACTTCGGGGTTGCGCTCGACCACGGTTTCCCAATTGATACGGGTCCAGCTGGCGTCGATATCGCTGAGGATATCGTTGCCACCGGCGGCTTCGATCAATGCGTGGGGGATACCCAGTTTGCCCGAAGTCATGGCCCGGTCTTCACCGCTGTCATACAGGAAAACCCGGGGCTTCGAGGTGGGCAGGGTGTTTTGGACGTCTGCAATTTTTGCCTGCATCTGGGCGATCAACGCACTGGCGCGATCCTGCACGTCGAAGATCCTGCCCAGGTTGCGCAGGTCGTTATAGGTGTCTTCCATGCTGGCGGGCGGGCGCTTCATCACAAATGCGCAGGACTCGGTCAGCTCATACACATTGATGCCCAGCGGGGTCAGGGTTTGCGGCGTGAGGTCGCCGCCCACGCGCATGCCGTAGTCCCAGCCGGCGAAGAAGAAATCGACGTTGGCATTGAGCAGGGTTTCCACTGACGGGTATTTGCTCGCCAGTTCCGGCAGACCATCGAGGATCACTTTCATCTGCGGGGTCACGGCCTTCCACCCGCTGATCCCGCTGTAGCCGGCCATGTGTGGCTTGAGACCGAGGGCGAGCATCATCTGGGTCATGTTGATGTCATGGCTGACCGCGTGTTTGGGGGCCTGGTCGAAGGTTACGTCGCGATTGCAACTCTTGATAGTCAGCGGGTACTGCGTGGCCTCGGCAAAGGCCAGGGGCGAGGCGAGCACTGCGCCCAGGCAGAGGGCGAAACGAATCAGGTTCATGCGTGGGTTATCCAGGTTATGCGCGGGTAGCCGGACAGCGGATGGTCGTCGATCAGGGCCGCCACGCCAAACACGTCGCGCAACAGCTCCACAGTCAAGACTTCACGGGGCGTGCCGCTGGCGATGATCTTGCCGTGGTCAATGACGTACAGCCGGTCACAAAAGGCAGCGGCCAGATTGAGGTCGTGGATGCTGGCCAGGGTGCCGATGTTCAGGCGCTTGACCAGTTGCAGCAACTCCAGCTGATAGCGCGGGTCGAGGTGATTGGTGGGCTCGTCGAGGATCAGCAGTTCGGGTTGCTGGGTCAGGGCACGGGCCAGGATCACCCGTTGTTTTTCGCCGCCCGAGAGGGTGGCGAAAGCGTGGTCTTCAAAACCCTGCAGGCCGACGGATGCGAGGGCGTTTGTGGCCAGTTGGCGATCAGCTTGGGTGTCGCCATCGAACAGGCCTTTGTGCGGGGTACGGCCCATGGCGACCACTTCATCGACGGTCAGGCCGAAAGTGTCGGGGAATTCTTGCAACACCACGGCGATGCGTTGCGCGCACCAGCGGGGTGATTGCTGCCAGAGATTGTGGCGGTCGAGCTGGACAGTGCCCGATTGCGGCTTGCTGAAACGGTAGGCGCAGCGCAACAGGCTGGTCTTGCCGCTGCCGTTGGGCCCGATCAGCCCCACAAACTCACCCGCCGCGACATGCAGGTTGGCATCACGCAGCTGGAACTGGTGATGGCAATGGCCGTGGCCCAGAGGGCTCCAGGCGAGCTGGGTGAGGGTGAGGCGGGTCATAAAAGTCCGGTTGTTCTTTAAAGTCAAAAGCCCCTCACCCTAGCCCTAGCCCTCTCCCTCCGGGAGAGGGTTAGGGTGAGGGCCAGCGGTTAAAAGGTGTAATCAGCCGTCACGAAAAACGAACGCGGTTCGCCCATGATCCATTGCTGGCCGCCATTGTATTGGGTTACGGCGTACTGGCGGTCGAACAAATTGTTCAAACGCAAACCCAGGGTGGTTTTGGGCATCGCTTTCCAGCTCACGCTGGCGTCTACCACGGTGTAGCTCGGCAGCTCGACGTTGTTGGCCATGTCGGCATAACGCGAGTCGACATAGCGCACGCCGGCACCGGCACTTACATCATCGTTGATGGCCTTGCTCAACCACAGATTGGCGGTGCGACGGGGTACGTCGGTGGGACGGTTGCCTTTGCGCGATACGCCTTCATCGTCGAACTTGTCGTACTGCGCGCGCACCACCGAGGCGTTGGCTTGCAACGCCCAGCGCTGCGGCAGTTGCAGGTCAAGGCTGGCTTCCAGGCCGCTGGAGGACTGCTCGCCCACTTGCAGCGTATTGCCCGGGATATTCGGGTCGGAGGTCAGCAGGTCTTTTTTGACAATGTGATAGGCCGCTAGGGTCCATTCGCCGCGCTGATCCCAGAACATCTGCTTGAAGCCGATTTCGGTCTGGCGCGCATGGGCCAGCTCGAAGTTTTGCTGCTTTTCGCTCAGGCTGATCAAGCCGCCCACGCCATCAACGCTGGTGGCTTGCTGGGCATAGATCGACATGTCCGGGGTCAGTTCGTATACCAACCCGACTTTCCAGCTGTTGGCCGACAGGCTGCGGTCAGTTCGAGTGGCGTCGCCATTGACCGCGAAGTCATCGCGGTCCAGATGCACGATATCGCGGCGCACGCCGGTGACCAGCGACAGTTGATCGCTCAGCTCGGTGCGGTTTTCGGCGAACAGCGAAACCTGTTGCGTGGTGGTGGTGTATTGATCGCGGTACGGCGAGTCACTTTCAAATTCGCCACGATCCGGGTGGTACAGGTCAATCGGCTGACCGTTTTCATTCACGTCTTTATACGGCGAGTTGCTGTGCAGGTTGAAGTGGATGCGGTTGTAATCCGCGCCCACCAGGGTTCTGCTTTCAAGGCCGAACAGGTCGTGGTTGAGGGTGAAGGTCTGGCGGTCGCCGACTTGTTCCTGCTCGTGCTTGATGCTGAAGTAGCCCCTGCGCAGCAAGGTCTGCTGGCTTTCATTCCAGGCGTGGTTTTCGGCGTTCTGCCAGCGGCGTTGGGCCTTGAGGTAATACAGCTCGTTGTTGGCACTGAGGGCGTCGTTGATCTGCCATTCAGTATTGAGGCGCGTCCACTGGTCGTTGTAATGCAGTTTTGCATCGCGCACGTTGTAGTTCTTGTCCCGCAGGCTCTGGTGATACCGGCCATTGATCAGCGGTACGCCGAAATCGTTTTGCGGCTCCTGATCGCCATAGTCGTGGCTCAGGGTAAACGCCAGGTCATCGCTGGCCTGCCAGCGCAGAGCGGCGCTGACAAAGGTGTTTTCGGAGTCGCCGTGGTCGATCCAGCCATTGCTCTGGACGTGGTTGATATTCAACCGATAGCTCAGGGTATCGGTCAGCGAGCCACCGCTGTCGAGTGCCTGCTGGCGGGTGTCGTACGAGCCGTAGCCCACACGGACATGGTTTTCTATGGCACCGGAGAAGGGTTTTTTCGGGATTACGTTAATCACTGCGCCGGTAGCGCCGTCGCCATACAGCACCGAGGCCGGGCCGCGCAGCACGTCGATGCGTTCCACCGACCAGTCGTCCACCGGGAAGGTCACGGTGCCCGCGCCGCTGTACATGCGTACGCCGTCATAGAGCTGCATCACCGAGCCTTCGCCGACAAAGCCCCGGGCCGAATAGGCGGAGCCGCCGTTGCCCGGTGTGCCGGTGTTGCTGATGCCGGTGGTGCGGGTCACGGCGTCCTGCACGCTGCGGTCGCCACGGGCGCGGATTTGCGCGCCGGTCAGGCTTTCAACGCTGGCAGGCGTTTCGAGACCGGTAAGGTTCAGGCGTGAGCCGGCGCTGGTGGCGGTCTTGAGGTCGATGCTTTCAATCTCGACTTCAGGCGCGGTAACGCTCGCGGCAGGCAGCATCAGAGAGGGGGCGGCGTCATCGGCCTGGGCGCTGTTCAGCGCCAGCAGGCAGAGACTGGACAAAAAGTACTTGTTCATCAGGGCAGTGAGTCGCTTATTTCAGAGGGTGTCCCCGCTGCCTCCTGGCGGCGGGTGATGGAGCTTAAATGGTTTTGTTATACAGTAACACTTAATTCGCGCATGATATTGGCGTGCCATTATAGGGGTGGCTCTGCAATGCGCCTCTCGGATGGTTCATGCTGGTTATGAAAGGCGCTCATCCGGCCGTAGTTTGCGCACCATCAGCCATAACCGGTCGAGCCCCCACACTGCGATCAACGAGGCGCCCACCAGCGGGAACGCGATAGCCAGAGCGAGCATGATGGCAACGCCGGCCTTCCAGGTCGGCAGGTCGTGACGCAGCGGCGGAACCCCCATACCGCCTTGCGGGCGACGCTTCCACCAGATCACCAGGCCGCTTACGGAACTGAGCAGGATCATCAGGCACACCAGCAGCATCACGATCTGGTTGAGCGGGCCGAACAGCTTGCCTTCGTGCAGCATCACGCCCATTTCGGTGGCGCGGGCGACATTGCTGTAATGCTGCCAACGCACGTCGGCCAGTACCGTGCCGGTGTATTGATCGACATGCAGGGTGGCGTCGTTACGCGGGTCGTCGGCGAATACGGCAATGGTGAATACGCCGGTGGCGGTGGTCGGCAGGGTGATGCTGTAGCCGGCCTCGACCTGGCGGGCCGTGGCGGTGTCGACCACCGCTTGCAGGGTGATGCCGGGGGCGGCGGGGCCTGAGGTGTGCGCGGCGTGGGCCATATGTTCGGCGTGGGCGCCGGAGACCGGCATCGGTGTGTTTTCCATTGCCCAGGGCACGGTCTGGCGATTGGCGGTATTGAGGCTGCGGGCCTCGATATCAGACTTCGGCACGTCGTTCCACATGGCTACCGGGAAACGGTTCCACAGGTCGGCATATTGCTTGCCCCAGAAGCCGGTCCAGGTCATGCCGCTGATCAACATGAACAGCAGCAAGGCGGCCCCCCAGAACCCTGTGACAACGTGAAGGTCGCGCCATAGCACGCGCCCGCGCCTGCTCAGGCGCGGCCATAGAATTCCGGCAGCCGATTGCCCCCGCGGCCACCACAGGAACAGGCCGGACACCACCAGCACCACGCCCCAGCCAGCGGCCAGTTCCACCAGCCGGTCGCCGAGGGTGCCGATCATCAATTCGCCGTGCAGGGTGCGCGCCACGGCTTGCAGGTTGAGCTTGGCATCCTGCTCGCCCAGCACCTGGCCGGTGTAGGGGTTGATAAACACATTGAGCTCGTGCCCGCCGTTGTGAACCACGAACTGGCCGCTGCGTTGCGGATTGATCGGCGGCAGGTACTGGCTGATATGGCCCTGTGGATAAGTGGCCTGCACACGGCTGAGTTGCTCATCGGCGCTGAGGCTGTGATGGGCCGGGGTGACGTTGAGCAGATGGTCGTACAGCAGTGGATCAAGCTGGGGTTTGAACAGGTAAATGATCCCGGTCAGGGCCAGCAGGATCATAAACGGGGCGACAAACAACCCGGCGTAGAAATGCCAGCGCCAGGCCAGGTTGTAGAAAGACGGTGTTGGTCGGCTCATGGGAGCGGCTCCGCAAGGTTGAAATTGTTGTCGTCAGCAAAGACCCTCACCCTAGCCCTCTCCCAGAGGGAGAGGGGACTGACCGCTGCGGGTTCAAGCACGGCGCAAATCAGCTCCCTCTCCCTCCGGGAGAGGGTTGGGGTGAGGGCTGGCGGTTTGTCAGAAACTCACATCCACCTTGGTCCACAGCGTGCGGCCCGGTTCATTGATGGCGCGCGGGTCATTGGCCGGGTAGCCGTAACCGGCGTTGCCCGCCATGTTCAGGTGCTCGCTGTAGTTTTTGTCCAGCAGGTTGTCGACCCCGGCGCTGACCTTGAGGTTTTTGTTGATGCGGTATGCACCGTTCAACGAGAACACGCCAAAGCCGGCACTTTTGCCGAAATCCTTGCCGACCACATTGCCCGCGTTGCGGTCTATGCGGTCCTGGCGTGCCACGACGCGCCACAGGGCGCCGGCACTCCAGTCGTCCTCGCTGTAGGTCAGGCCCAGGCGGGTGTCCAGCGGCGGCATTTGCGGCAGAGCCTTGCCATCGCTGGTGTTCTTGCCCCAGGCGTAGGCCAGGGTGGCGTCGGCTTTCCAGTTTGACGTCAACTGATACGCCGCGCCCAGCTCGCCGCCCATGACCCGGGCGTTGATGTTTTGCGCTTGGGATGAGCCCTTGGCGTAGTCGAACAGGATGTAGTCGCGAATCTCGCCGGCGTACACCGAGGCCCAGGCCTCCAGGGTGTCGGTCTTGTATTGCAGGCCCGCATCGAGCTGCGTGGTTTTCTCGGGCTTGATGGCGTCGAATGCATTCACCGAACCGGTCGGGCCGGAGCTCGGCGAAAACAGCTCCCAGTAATCGGGGAAGCGCTGAGTGTGGCCCAGCCCGGCGTACAGGGTGGTCGGGCTGTCGCTCAGGTCATGCTCGTAACGCACAAAACCGCTGGGCAGGGTGTCAGCGCGGGTCTTGTCCAGGGTCGGGTTGGGCTTGCTCATCATCCCCGAGCCGAGTCGGGCGCGGTAATCCTTGGCGGATGCGCGGTCAAGACGAGCACCGGTAATCAGCCGGTCGCGCTCGGCGGCGTACCAGGTCAACTCGCCAAAGGCGCCGTAGTTGTGGAAATCGGCGTCCTTGCTCCAGTTCTGGTCCTTGTAGGTATCGATGCCCATGCCCATGCGTTTGCGGTGTTCGTTGGTCTGCGCATCGATGCCGCTGATCAACTGGTAATCGGCCCAACGCCAGGTGGCCTTGATCCGCGCACCGAGGGTGCGGCGGTCGACGTTGGACGCCATCGGCCCGGCCATCATGCCGGTGCCCGACGGGGTACGCAGTGTGTAGTTGTCCATCACATGGTCGGCGTAGTTGTAGTAGACCTGGGCTTCGATCTTGTCGAGAACGTCGCCGATATTGGACTTTTCAAAACGCAGTCCCAGGCTTTCGCGCTTGTACTGGCTGCCGTCCATGCCGCGTCCGGCCGAGCGCGCTTCACCGTCGCCCTTGCCGGCGGTGAGTTCCAGCAGGGTGTCGGCGTCCGGGGTCCAGCCCAGGGCAATGTCGCCGTTCCATTTGTCGTAACGCGACGGCACGGTGTCGCCGTTGCCGTCCTTGTAGTCATCGGCATGGGCGGTGTTGCCGATGACCCGCACATAGCCCAGCGGGCCACCGGCGGCGGCATCGATGGTTTTGTCGAAGCGCCCGTTGGAACCCGCCAGCAGGCTGGCATTGACCCGTGTGCCCAGTTCGCCGAAGTGCTCGGGCTCGCGTTCGAAGAGGATGGTGCCCGCCGAGGCGCCCGGGCCCCAGAGCACGGTTTGCGGGCCTTTGATCACCGTGAGCTGGTCGTAGGTTTCCGGCGAGATGTAGGAGGTGGGTGCGTCCATGCGCCCGGGACAGGCGCCGAGCATCATGCCGCCGTTGGTAAGGATATTCAGGCGCGAGCCGAACATGCCGCGCAGCACCGGGTCGCCATTGGTGCCGCCGTTGCGGATCAGGGCGAAGCCGGGGATGGTCTTGAGGTAGTCGCCGCCGTCACTGGCAGGCACGGGCTGGCGCGGGTCCTTGGGGTTGGTGACGATGGTCAGCGGTGAGCTGGGGGCGATGGCGGTGATCACCAGCGGGCTCAGCTCATTGCTGTGCCCGGCATGTTCGTCGGCCACAGCGGTGGTTGCCAGAATCGCACAGCACAGGGTGCTGAGGGTAAAGGGCAAACGGGAGGCAGCAGTAAAGCGGGACATAGACATTCCAATAGTCAGACGAATACAACTCGGCCACGCACCTGCGACTGTCTGAAACAGTGCATGCAGGTCGGCCAGATGATGTGTTGTGGTGTCGGTAGCTAAAGGAATACGGGAGGCGCGCGGGAGCGGGAGCCCGGGAAGACCGGTTGCCGGGCGTGGCCCAGGCGGGGATTGGCGGCCAGGTAACTGCGGGGTTCTGGTGAGTTATAGAGGGTCAGGCCCGGGGTGCCGGGCAAGGCCGGGCAACTGAACAGCAGGGTGCAGTAGCCGCACTTTTCCCAGATGGCATGGTGGTCGGCTGAAGGCTGTTCATGTTCGGCGTGCGCAGACATGTCCATGCTCATATCCATCGACATGGGCATGGAGGCGTGATGATCCATCGGCATCGCCTGGGAAATCAGCGGGCCGATAAAAATCATCAACATGGCAAACAGGCTCAGCCAACTGCCGCGAATATGCGACATGGAGTGCCTGGCGCGAGGTTCGCGCACGGGGATCAGCAACCTTGGCCGTTAGTGGGCGTGCATGTGTTCCATGCTGTCTTCAGGTGCCTGCTTCTGCACATTGACCTCAACCGGCACGGCGCCGGCTTTTTCAAAATGCAGGGTCAGCGGGAAGTGCTTGCCGTCCTGCAGCAGGCTGCGGTCCTTGAGACCGAACATCATCACGTGGTACGCCATGGGTGCAAAGGTGACGGTGCCGCCGGGCGGCACTTCGACGCTGGCCACGGGCAGCATCTTCATCAAGTCGCCTTCCATGATGTGCTGGTGCAGTTCGGCCTTATCGGCAATCGGCGTGTCGACGCTGACCAGGCGATCGGCCGTGCTGCCGGTGTTGTGAATGATGAAATACGCGGCCACGGTGGGCGCATTGGGCGGCAGCTCCTGGGACCACGGGTGGGCGATTTCGAGGTCGCCGCTTTTGTATTCGTGGGCGTTGGCAAAACAGTCAGGCAGCAACACAGCCGCCGCAATCACGACGTGCTTGAACAGGGAAAGGTTCAACATGGCAATTCTCCGGAACGATTCAAAACGCAAAGGGGTTGCGAGGAAGAATCAGACCAGGGGCGATGCGCGGGGGTTGAGGCTCGGCCATTGCTGGCGCGGGGTGGGGCGCTTGAGGTGATCCGGGACCAGGCTGTGGCCCCGCTCGATGGCGGCAAAGTAGAGCTTGGGAATATGCGCGGGCAGCGCCACCACCGGCGCGGCGCCCGAGCAGCACCAGCAATGCTGCATGGTGGAATGATCGTCATGCTGGTTGTCGGCGGGCTCGAACGTGCCCAACGATACGGCGACCATCTTGGTGCCGGTGGAGGAGCAGAAGCTGCTCCACATGAACTGCTCGGTGGGCCCTCGCTCAACGGATTGGGTCGCTCCGGCCATCGACATGGCGAGCATGTTGAACAGCACTGCAAAGCAGGCGATCCAGGCAAATGCAAACCGTTGTCGGGACATGACGAATTCCGTGAGTGGAGCGATCAAGGGGCTATTTAGCCTGAATGCTCGGCGTAAGTAAAAAGTGCGGGTGTGGCGAAGTGTCGCGATCGGCCAGTACGCGCAAATTTCAGGCTGCTGTGGCATGCAGCTTGAGCCCCAGCGCCTTCATCACTTTGATGATAGTCGCGAACTCGGGGTTGCCCTTGCTGCCCAGGGCCTTGTACAGGCTTTCACGGCCCAGCCCGGCTTCGCGGGCGATTTGAGTCATGCCTTGGGCGCGGGCGATATCGTTGAGCGCCGCTCGGATCAGACTGCCGTCGCCGGGGTCCTCTTCGAAACAGGCGTCCAGGTAAGCCGCCATATCCTCCGGGGACTTCAGGTAGTCAACGGTATCGAAACGGGTAAGTTGCTCGGTCATGCGTCAGTCCTCATTACCCAGTGTGTGTGCCATTTGTTTTGCGCGTTTTATATCTCGTGTCTGGGTGGTTTTATCGCCGCCAACAAGCAGCAGGTAGAACACTTCGCCTTTGCGGGTGTAATAGACTCGATAACCGGGCCCGCAGTGAATCCGCATTTCGTAAACACCGCCACCGACGCACTCGCAGTCGGCGAAGTGACCCAAACCGGCTGCTTTCAGGCGAGCAAGAATGCGGGCTTGCCCGGTTTTGTCTTTAAGTGCGCCCAACCATTTGGCGAATTCGCGTGTTTGTTCGAAAGTGATCATGGGGCATGATCGTATTCTGAAGGATACACCATCGCCAGCTTTTACACATTCACAAATAATTCCCCTGCGCCAACCCTTCCATCAGCTCCTCGACCGTCCGGAACTCCCGATCCACCTGCGCCAGCGTCGGCCGCTTGAGGATCAACACCGGCACTGCGCGCTCGCGGGCAACTTGCAGCTTGGGTTCGGTGGCGCTGCTGCCGCTGTTTTTGCTGATCAATACGTCGATGCGCCGTTGTGCAAACAACAGGCGTTCGTCATCGATGAGGAACGGCCCGCGTGCGCCAATCACGTCGCAGCGTGCAGTGCCGGGGTAAGCGTCGAGGGCGCGCAGGGTCCAGAACTGCTCTGGCGGAATTTCGTGCAGGTGCTCCAGCGGCTCACGGCCCAAGGTGAACAAGGGGCGCTGGAAGGTGGCGAGCGCTTCCACCAGTTCGCTCCAATCTGCCACTTCACGCCAGTCATCGCCCGTCTGCGCCACCCAGGCCTGGCGGCGCAGCGCCCAGCACGGGATGCCACTGGCAGCAGCAGCGAGGGCCGCGTTATGGCTGATTTTCGCCGCGTAGGGGTGGGTGGCGTCCAGCAGCATGTCGATGCGCTGTTCGCGGATGTACTGCGCCAAACCTTCAGCGCCGCCATATCCGCCCACCCGTACCTCGCAGGTCAGGTCCGTCGGCACCCGGCCAACCCCGGCCAGGCTGTAGACATGCTGCGGGCCCAGGGTACGGGCAATGGCCAGCGCCTCGGTGACGCCGCCCAATAACAAAATACGTTTCATGCAAAGGCTCCGGCGTGACCGACAATCCCGCCCTGGCGGTCGATGGCAAACACTTCGACCTGTACCTGGGCCGGCACCACGCTGCGGGCAAAGTCCAGAGCGTGCTGGCACACCACATCGCCCAACGCGATACCGGCCGCACTGGCCATCGCCAGGGCTTGCTGGCTGGTGTTGGCCTGGCGGATGGCCTCCTGGAGTGGATGGTCGGCCCCGATATCCGCTGCCCATTGGGCCAGTTGCGGCAGGTCGATGCTGGAATGGCGACTGTGCAGGTCCATATGCCCGGCGGCCAGTTTGCTGATCTTGCCGAAACCGCCGCAAATGCTCAGTTTATCCACAGGCACTTTGCGCAGATGCTTGAGCACTGCGCCGACAAAGTCGCCCATTTCGATCAGGGCGATTTCCGGCAAGCTGTAGACCCGGCGCATGGTGTCTTCGCTGGCATTGCCGGTGCAGGCGGCAATGTGCAGGTAACCGTTAGTCTTGGCGACGTCTATGCCCTGGTGGATAGAGGCGATATAAGCCGCGCAGGAAAACGGCCGCACGATGCCGCTGGTGCCCAGGATCGACAGCCCGCCGAGAATCCCCAGGCGCGGGTTCATGGTTTTCAGGGCCAGGGCTTCGCCGTCCTGTACGTTGACAGTCACTTCAAAGCCACCGCCGTAACCCAGTTCGGTGGCAAGTTGCTGCAGGTGCTCGGTGATCATTTTGCGTGGCACCGGGTTGATCGCCGGCTCGCCCACGTTCAATACCAGACCCGGGCGGGTTACGGTGCCGACACCTTGCCCGGCAACAAAGCTAATACCCGGTTCAGGTCGCAAGCGCACCCGTGAATAGAGCAGTGCACCGTGGGTCACGTCGGGATCGTCGCCGGCGTCCTTGATGGTGCCCGCTTCGGCGCCGTCTTGCCACAGACGGCAGAACTCCAGGCGCATTTGCACCTGTTTACCCTTGGGCAAAGTGATTTGCACGGCGTCGTTACACACGCCGCCCAGCAGCAGGCGGGCAGCGGCCAGGCTGGTGGCGGTGGCGCAGCTGCCGGTGGTCAGGCCGCTGCGCAGGGGGGCGGGTTGTTCGGCAGTTTCGTCACGCATCGAGAGGCTTGGTCATGTCCAGAAGGGTAATCGGCAACGCCTGACGCCAGGTGTCGAATTCACCCAGGGGCTGGGCCTGGGCAATATGGATGCGGGTCAGTTCGCCGCCGTGGCGCTCGCGCCAGCTCATCAGCAGCATTTCGCTTTGCAGGGTGACGGCATTGGCCACCAGCCGCCCGCCGGGCTTGAGTCGCTGCCAGCAGGTGTCGAGCACGCCTTCGCGGGTTACGCCGCCACCGATAAAAATCGCGTCCGGGGGCTCCAGACCGTCAAGAGCTTGGGGTGCCTTGCCGCGAATCAGTTGCAGGCCGGGCACACCAAGGGTATCGCGGTTACGTTCGATCAGTTGCTGGCGGCCTTCGTCGGCTTCAATCGCCAAGGTGCGGCAACTCGGCCAGGTACGCATCCACTCGATGCCGATCGAGCCGCTGCCCGCGCCTACGTCCCACAGCAATTGGCCTGGCAGTGGCGCGAGGCGGGCGAGGGTTACGGCGCGCACATCGCGCTTGGTCAACTGGCCATCATGCTCGAACGCGCTGTCGGGCAGCCCACCGATACGTGACAGCGGCCGGGCGCTGGCGTCGGCCAGGCAATCGATGGCGACCAGGTTAAGCGCCGCGACGGGCGGGTCACTCCAGTCGCAGGCGCGGGTGTCGATCCTGCGTTCAGCCTGGCCGCCCAGGTGTTCCAGCACCGTCATGCGGCTGGGACCAAATCCCTGCGCGCTCAGCAGACGGGCGATGATGGACGGGCTGCTGCCATCGTTGCTCAGTACCAGCAGACGTACACCGCTGTGCAGGTGGGCATTGAGGGCGACGACGGGGCGTGCCACTACCGACAGCGTGACTACGTCCTGCAGGGCCCAGCCCATGCGTGCTGCGGCCAGGGAAAAGGACGATGGCGCTGGCAGCACCTGCATTTCATCCCGCGCTACCCGTCGCGCCAGGCTGGCGCCGACACCAAACAGCATGGGGTCGCCGCTGGCCAGTACGCAGGTCGGCGTGTTGCGCAGGGCCAGCACTGGGGCCAGTGAAAACGGGCTCGGCCAGGTCTGGCGCTCGGCGCGAATGCAGGCGGGCAGCAGGTCGAGCTGGCGCTGGCTGCCGATTACGCGGGTCGCGCCCAACAAGGCGCGGCGCGCATTTTTGCCCAGCCCGGCAAAACCGTCCTCACCGATTCCCACAACTGTTAGCCAGGGCGACATGCCGATCCTCTTGATAAACGCCGGGTTGTTCCTCCGCTACCGGGCGAAGGCCCTGCGGATACAGGTGCGCATGATAACGCGCCTTGCACTGCACCAGAGTTCATCTTTACAGGTGGTAGCCGGTTAATGCCGTTGTACCGGAGATTCGGGCCAAGATTTGCCTTCCGTGGGTTCTGAGGCAGTCGCCAGTGACAGATGATCAGCTTGAGCCGGATGACTGGCTCGCCGCCATGCAAACAGGGTATCTGGACAACCTGGCGCGGCTCGATGCCGCGGGGCAACTCACGGCGCAAGAGTTTATCTGTCTGCAGCAGGTCATTGCGGTGCAACCGCAGCATGTCTATGCCCTTGAGCTTGGCGCGGACAACGCCCCGGCCGCCGATCTTGCCGGCCATTTCATCGTAACCCGGGCAGACAGCAACCCGCCAGGCGCATTCCTGTATTCCCCTCTCGGTGGATTGGAGCGCATCGCCAATTCAACCGCGCTGCGCACAACCCTCAAGCGGCGTCTGGCCGACCCGCTGGTACGTGACACCTTGCTGCGCTTTATGCCGATCGAGGTGCGTGAAGACCTGAAAAAACTGCGCTCCCTGAGGATCAGGCGGTGCTTGATTGAAGGTCTGGTATTTGAGCATCGCACACGCTCGTTGCAGGATCTGCGTTTGCACAACCTTGAGTTGTTGAGGGCGCGCCTGCTCGATCTTCCGTCCCTGCGCGGGGTGCTCAATGCCCAGCTCACGCTGGCCCTGGAGCACGAGTTCCAGGGGTTGGGCCTGTCTGCTCAGACGCTGCAGGTCAACAGCTATGCGATGGCGACGGCTGGCAGCCAGCCACCGTTGTCGAGCATGAGCCTTCTGGATCTGGCACTGGCGTACCTGGGCAAAGGCGAGTGGCCGGGCAATCACATCCGCGAGTATCTGAGCCCGACCGTAGCCTTCGATGCAGCTCAAGCACGATCACCCACGCTGGATGTGCGCATGTACCAGTTGGTCAGGGAAATTGTCGGGGGCATTCAGGCCGTGATGCAGCAGCAACTCGAAGCCTGGTGGTATCTGGACATAAAAGGGTTGAGCCTGAGGGTGCTGGCTGTTCAGTTTATGGGCGACCGGTTTTTCAATGAGTTGTTACAGGCTCGTCACGAGGGGCGGATTGATCCCGTGCAGTTCGATGCACTGCTGGCTGTGGGGCGCTCGCGCCTGAATGATGATCGATATGCCCATGGGCAATGGCGGCCCGCCCGGCTGTCATTGCTGGGGCAGGGGGGCGCCAGGGTAGAACTGGCCGGGCTGTTCAGTGTGTCTGTACCGGTCTCCACTCCCGAGCTGTTTTTGTTCAGCGAACAGGCTGCACTTGAGCGCTTTGACAATGACGAGACGCTCAAGGGTCAGGTGCTCGCACGGCTCAAGGAGCCCCGCGACAGAGACAACCTGCTCGGTCATGTGTCACGCGATCAGCGGCCGGTATTGCGCCTTATGCTTGACCCGGTCCTGAGTGTCGAGACCATCGAGGGTGATCTGTTCGAAAACCGTGTGCGCTCCATCATCGACAAGCAGGCGCGGGATTTTACCTTTCTGCTCGGTGCCATACGTGGCAAGGACTGTAATGTGAATGCCGTGGTGGATCACGGGCTGGATGTGCGTGCGCTGCTCGATCCACGCTTGACGGAGCCCAACCAGCAAGGGCGCTGGAGTACCCGGCTGGCGCTTGATGGCCCGGCGACAGCTGCGGCTACGGCAGGTGACAGCGCTACGTTACCTTTGATCCAAAGCAAACTGCAGGTGCTCAACGGGCAGGTAGCCCTGATGCTGCTGGGCCGGCCCGAGCTCAGGGGCTTTGCCCACCGACGGCTCAAGCAGCATCTGGCGTCGCCTGGTTTGAGCCATTTGATCCCCGGGGATCTGGTGCTGCGTATTTATGGCACCGCGGCTTTGCGCAAGCAGTTGGAGCCGTTGCGGGTTGTCCCGCTGGTCGATGCGTTGCTGGATCGGGTCACAGGCTGGAGTCCGCTCCCGGTCGATGGCGCGCGAATACGTCTTGGCGTGCAAAAAAACAGCCCGGACATCAAGCCGATCCATTACCCCGATGGCGCAGCCGTCCTGGCCTTGCTCGACCGCGCTTCTGTGGGCCTCGTTGCGCAATTCATGCAGCAACTGCACGGGTTTTACTATATGGGGATGGCCGCATTGGCGGGTTCGACCGTGATTAGCCGACTGGCCCGGTTCCGGGGCTCGGCGCTGCGTTACGAGGCATTCGTCAGGCAGATGGACGGGCGCCTGGACAGTAACGGGAGTGCCATTGTCAGGGCTGTGCTGGAGCATTCGACCTACCTTGCACGACGGGCGCTCAACGGGTTTATCCCCGATGTCTGCGAGCTGGCGTTAACCCTGCCCGGCAGACGCCCAAGCATCACGCTGCGCAACTGCCTTGTGATGACCGGGCGCGGTGGCACTGACAGCGTCAACTCCGGGCAAGCCGTCTTGTGGACGGCAGCCTGGAGCCTGGAATGTTTCGATTCACTGGCATCATGCCTTGAGACCTTGCAGGCCCGCTTGCGGGATCGTGTTGAACAATGGCATCTGTTGCGCTGTATCAGCTTGCGTGAGCGCGAAAGGGTGCAGGCCGCCGTTGATGTGAAATGGACTGCCAGCGTGATCGACACCGACTGGCTTGAAACCTGCCAGCGCCGGGAGACAGAAAAACACCTCAGTGATATCGGCTTCCTGCTGGAGCGAGGTGTGGTGCAGCAGGTGTCGGCACCGGAACTGGTCAACCAGGTGGATTGCTACTGGTCGGAGCAGGCGCAGTTCAATGTTGACGCAACGCTCGCCGCCGCCCGCCAATGGCAGTTCCGTGAGGGTTTGCCTGACTGGCTCAAGCACGCGGCGACCAGTGACCAGCAAGCCTACGGTCGGATCCTGCTGCGAATTCAACAGGCCGGGAGCGAGGGGTATTCGCAAGACGTGCCCGAGCTGCTCGACTATGCCCGCGAGCGGTTGTTGGCACGCTTGAAGGCTGACTTTCCGGGCGTGGCAATTGACCCGGACAAGGTCGAAATCAGCGTGGTGCAATACAGCGGACCGGCTGGCGGAGAGATCGCCGGAGGCGCAGCAGTCTCCAGGCTGAGGCGATCGCTGACGTATTTTGCCCTGAGTCATTTTTTCAATGTGCACTCTGGCGTGCGCAGCTATCGCTCACTGGGCGAAGAACCTTTGCCTGCGGGGCTGGATGACCACTATGTGAGTGAGCTGGTGCGTTCGCTGGATCTTGGCGAAAGCTATCAGGCCCTGCTGGTCGAAAAACTCACCCCGGGCCATGAGGGTGCTGCACGGCGTCAGGGCTTGTTCTGTCAGCAGCTGCCTGCGCAGGTGCTCGAATACGCGCTGCAAGCCCGAATCAAGGGCGCATTGAGCCAGACGGCCCATGATTTCGTTGAGCATGTACTGAACAGCCCGGACGCCAAAGCCCGCGAACGCTTCAAGGGCATCGAGCTGGTTGTGCGGCCACTGGCTTTTCGCGCCGTAACCGGTCGTCATCCCGACCGGGCGCAGGGCATGTACCTGATTGGTCCGGCTGCTCTGGATAGCGGGCCGCAGGTGTTGTATGTGCTCTACGGCAAGGGGCCTGCGCTTCGAGAGTACAGCAGCCAGTCCGATTTTCTGCATCGGTTGCACGGTTCTGGAGCCTTGCAGGACGAGGTGCTGGAGCGGCTGGAACCCCGGGTTCGTAAAATTTATGAATATGGGGGATTTCGCGAGCCGCATATCGGCTATGTCGATCCGACCTTGAGCTCGCCGCAGGTGGCCAATCCTCCCGCCAGCCTCGATCCCGGCCAGTTGACCGGTAACTGCCTGAACAGGTTGTACGTCGATACCCTCAATGTGCGGCTGGCCCTGGCTCGTACCCAGGCCCGCAGCGCAGCGCAGGCGGACTGGGCTTCCCTTGTGTATCTGCTGTCGCTGCTGGCGGACACTGCTTTGCTGATTCTGCCGGGCAAGCTGAGTGTGCCCTTGATGATCTGGCAGGCCCAGACCAGTGCACAGTCAGCTGTTCAGGCCGTGGCAGATGATCGCTGGGGGCAGGCTGTGTTTGATTTTGCCACGGCGTTGTTGATGATCGCGGGTAGCCATGGCGCACTGAGGCGCACAACCGGGGAACCTCACGTCGTTGCTGCCTTCGAGGCCCCTCTGGAGACCATGACCCGTGAGCAGCAGGCCAGCTTGCGGCCCTATGCGGCCAATCATGTGTCGTTGGATAGTCTGCATGAAGACACTGGCTCCGGGTTGTTTACTGACCCCGAGTCAGGCCACCGCTTTATCGTTCTGGACGGGCAGGTGTTTCAAGTCGCAGCCTGGCAGGATCGATGGCGTATTCATATTGGTGAAGACCGCGATGGCCCTCTGGTCAAACGCAGCCCCCATCAGCGCTGGGTACTCGATCTCAAGGAACCGTTGCCAGGCGGTGGTCAGGCACTGGGCACGCGGTCGGGTACATCGGGGAGCGTTTCGTTTGGCCGGGAGCACACAGTTACGGTCCTGGGCATGCCTGCCATCGAACGTCTGCAGCCACGCAAGGCCCAGGTGATTCGGGAGGCGCACGAACAGGCTATTCGCTATCTGACTGATTGCAGGGAGCATCTGCAATCAGTCGGCTCCGCCAGCCAGCTGAATGCCCAGACCCGGCGCTTTCTTGCCAGGGTGTTCAGTGTGAGCCAAGTCGACGACCCCTTGCTCGACAAGCTCAAACGCATCGTCGACAAACTGCTGACGGCCCTGCAATCCACCGAGTTTTCACCACAGCACTCCAGCCGCTACGGCTTGTACTCACCGCCCAACCCGCGAGAAGTGGCGCGAGTTTCTTCGCTGGGCAGCGTGATCAAACGCAAGACCGTGCTTTTTTCTCAGGGTTACTTCGCCTCGGCCGACGAGATTTTCAGCCTGTCAGTGATGGGGGTGGACGGCCGCGAGTTCGACCGGGTCAAGCATTCGACGGCCACCATTCTGCTCCATGAATTCAGCCACCTGGTCATGGGCACCATTGATATCAATTATCTGGGTGTAAGCCATCCCTTCGAAGAGTTGCTGGTTCCCGAGCGTGACTGGGATGGTCAGATACGTACGCTTAAAAGGCAGATGCAGGATCACCGTTATCGTCAACTGACCACCGAAATTCGCAAGGCAGATCTTTTCAAGGAGAAGTACAGCAACCGGCGCAGTTACCTGCCCCTCCCTTTCAAGCTGGCACACAGCTTGATCCACAAGACTCGCAGCAAAAACATCGAAGAGGTGCGTGACCGGTTTTTCAGTGACCCGGTGTTTCGCGAGAGGGTGATCCTGATGAATGCCGACTCTCAGACGTTGTTGATTACCTGGCTCGGGTACTTCAAACCGGCAACTGTCGCTGTCGTTTGATCCCCCGGAAAGTGCCCGGGTATCTATGTAGTGCCGTTGTCGTCCGGGGGCGCGATAGCGTGTTGTGCATTGTCCGCAAGCGAAGAGAGATCACCCATGAAGGCAATCACTTCCACATTTAATTCCGGCTCTGCATCGAACGAAACCTTCAATGTCCGCCCGATGGCTGCTGGCAACGGCGGGCAGGCCGAGGGGCTGGTGATGCAGTTAATGAACATCGCTTCCCAGGTTGATGAATTGTTGCGGCCATGGCCTGCACCGTTTTCGTATGCGTATTCAAGGCTGGTGAAAGCGCTGGCCCGCGCGGGGCATGACGTGCTGGAGCTCGACCGTATGCGGTTACGGGTCGCTGGCTTGCGTGAGCCGGTGTCGCTGATGGAAGCATTGTTGCAACAGGTCACCGGACTACAGCCGCTGCCGCGTGATCCCGAAAGAATAGAGGCGGGCCTGCACTTGCTGGATACCCCGGATCTCAATCCACCCAAGCCACTTTCAGGCAGTGAACTAATCAACGTCATGGATCAGGCCGCAGCGGGGTTTTTCCAGGGGTATGTCAATCAGCTCCGTGCGTTTTTCTATACCCCGGCCCCACCGCCGAGGGCCGATACGTTGATCGACAGGCTGTGTACCCTGAGGTTGGCGATGCTACGGGCCGAATTGCAGCTGATGCAATCGGGCAACCGGCTTTCAGCGGCGGACCTGGCGGTGCTGGGCGCGGTGCTGAGCCAGCCGGTGAGCGCCCGGCGTCGAGCATTGGCAGGGTTTGTTCCCGATGTGTTTGCCATTGCACTATCAATCAATGGCGCACAGGCCGGGCTGGATATCGTCAACTGTCTGTTGTTCACCGAGCGCGGTGGTCAGCAGCCTGCAACTGCCGGCCGGGCCATATTCTGGAGCGCGGGTTCGGGGTTCGAAGGCTTTGCGTCGGTGGGCGAGTGCACCACCCAACTGCAAGCTCGCCTGGCGGACAAGGCACGGCGCTGGGAACTGCTGAGCCATGTCAGCACGGGCACGCAGCCGCAGGTTACGGCCTGGCTGGACAGCACCGCTAACGGGAAAATTGGCGGGCTTCAATTCGAACGTGTTGAACACGACTTTGTCCGAGAGACCCAGCTACGGGCTATTGCCAAGGTGCTGGCGGACGCCGGCTTTGCCTGCCGTACGGCTCAAGCCATCCCCTTGTCGGCGCAAGCCTTTGAAAATCTTATCCACAGTGAACTGGTACAAGGTCGGGCAGGGCTGGTGTTGGAACCTGTGGTTGAAATGGCGCGCCTGCAAGCGTTTGAGGCGGCAATACCGCAGTGGTTGAAAAACGCCTCGAAGGCAGACAAGTTGGCTTATGCCGGGTTGTTGCAGCGCTATCCAGGGGCAGGGCAGGAACAGCAAAACTACCTGCATGATATCCCGCCGCTTGCCGAGTACGCCCGCGCGTTACTGAAACTGCGTCTGGAGCTCGACTTCGCGGGGCAGGCGCCAGACCCGGATGCGATCGAGGTGGTGATCGACACCTATGTGCCTTCCCCGGTACCGGTTGGTAGCACGCCCTCTTTTATGCCAGCGGCGACGACGCGCACTGTTCAGACCCTCACGCAATTTTCGCTTAACGGTTTTTACCGGCTCAATGCAGGCGCGATTTCCTTGCGAGCCCCTAATGGCAGTGCGTTGCCGACGGCCTTGAATGCGACGTATGTAAAACGACTGACCCGACAACTGGAAATCGGCGCGCATTACCGTGCTTTGTTGCAAGACAAGCTGGCGCCCGGAAAACCGGGGGTGACCTTGCGCCAACAACAATTCTCCGAGCAGCTCTCGCTGCAGGTGATGGAACAGGCCCTGCGGGAAAAACTGATCGACCCTGGCCAGGAGATGGCGTATCGGTACATACAGCAGGTCATCAACATGCCAGATGGAGCGGCCCGCCTGACGTTGGACAGAATGCCGATCATCGTCCGGCCATTTGAGCTGGTAGCCGAGCCCGAAGCCGATCCTGATCGGGCCAGGGGGCTCTACATCATTGGGCCTGTGGAGTCAGGCGCCGGGCCGCAGATCCTGTGGGTCAACTACAGCGAGCGCTTTACATTCAAAGCGTACAACAACGAAGCCGCCTTGCTCGACGACCTGCGTATCAACACGGACCTGCAGGCGCTGGTGCTCCAGCGTCTTGAGCCCGAGGCCCGTAAAACCTACAACTATGGCGGTTTTGTGGAGCCCCATATCCCGCAGTATGTGGACGCGTCCCTCGGCAGTTTCATGCTCAGGCCGGCCCCCCCGACCCTGGCGCCAAGGCCCGTCGCGGGCAATCTGTTTGAACAGTTGTATGTCGACAACTACCACCTGTTGTTGGACATGGCCGCCGCCCAGTCGAAGACCTCCGCCGAAGCCGACTGGGAGTCATTCAAGTACCTGTTTTCGTTGATTGCATCGACTGCGTTGATGTTTTTGCCTGCCAGGCTGAGTATTCCCATGGTGGTCTGGCAAACGGCGGGTTTTGTGCAGCAGGGTTTCGAGGCCGCGCAAAAAGGCGAGTGGGGCGAAGCCGTGGCTGATTTTGCCTCGTCGCTGGCACAGATAGGCAGTGGTTATCTGACACTGCGCCAACTGAAAACAGTGACTCCGACAGTCTTGCGTCAGCCGCAGTCCGAAGCGGCGGTGCACCTCACGCCTGAGCAGGAGATCGGCCTGCAGCCCTTTCAGGCCAATGATGTGGCCTTGCTGGAGCTCAAGCAGGACAGCCTGACCCGGTTGTACCGTCACCCGGGCACAGGTCTTCACTATGTGCTGCTGGGCGGGCATGTTTTTCAGGTGCAGGCCTGGCGCGAGCGCTGGCGCATTTTTATCGGAGAAGGCCGCGAAGGGCCGCTGGTGAAAATCAACGAGCGTGAGCATTGGGAGCTTGATCTCAAGGAACCGTTACTGGGGGGCGGCCCTGTACTGTCGACCACGGCTTCGATATCCGACCGCCTGACCCATGAGATGCAGGCCATCGGCATGGCCAGCATTGAGCGGCGCTTTCCTGACAAGGCACAGGCCATTCGCGAGGCCCATGCCCAGGCCGTCACCTACCTGCAGCGCAGTCAAAGCGCCCTGCACACCTTGCTCGAACCGGGGACGCAGAATGCCCGGAACCGGGCGTTGATACAGACGTTCTTTGATGTGGAGCACGTTGATCAGCCGTTGCTTGACCGACTCAATGAAACGATCGGGCCCCTGCTTGCGAGGTTTTTGCATCCCGATCTGTCGCCGCTGACTTCCAGTAAATACGTGGTCTGCCGCTCCCGGTTCAACGACAAGGCCGTCGCCTGGATTCACCGCTGGGATTTGCACAAGCGCCTGTACTTGAGTGAGCATTTTTTCAGCACTCTATTTGAAACACCCAACGCCTTGAGCCAGGCATTTGTGAAAGCCACCCAGCCACCTTTCAGGACCAACGTGCATTATCGGGCGGCCTTTATGCTGCATGAGATCAGCCATCAGGCGCTTGATACCGAGGACATCAACTATCTGAATCCCGGCTTTCCTTACGAGGACCTGCTGGATGAATCAACCCCCCTGGGCAGCCAGATCAAGTCGTTTAACCAGATCGTCCAGAGTTGCCATTCACCCTATATCTCGACCGAGCACCTGTTTCAGCAATTTGATCCTGAAGAGCGCACCTGGGCGGATATACCCGCTAACCCGGGCAAGGCCAAAATCAAGGCGCTTAGCGGTGTCAGGACCCTTGAGCAAGCGCGGCCGATCTTTAAACACGATGCTCGTAAACGCATTGACCTCATGCTGGCCAATGCCGATTCCGTGGTGTTGTTGATCACCCGTCTGGGCCGGGATCATCCACAACTGCCCGAGGTTAATACACGGGAGTAGTCATTCCGTCCGGCAGGCTTTTCATGCACTCGCCCAAAGCAGGCATAATGCGCGACCTGCAATAGCGTATTGCCTGCTCTGGATAGCTCCTTGAACTTGCCACCTGAACTTTCTGTCACGACGCCTGTGCGCCCCTCGGCTTGCCCGGGGTTACTGCGTATCGTCCAGGCAATGGATGGCGGTATCTGTCGGGTCAAGCTGGATGGCGGCGCGATTAACGCCGATCAGGCTCGCACGGTGGCAGATGTGGCTCAGCGGTATGCCAGTGGTGTGATCGAAGCGACCAACCGTGGCAATTTGCAAATCCGTGGTGTGGGGCCGCAGCACAGTGCATTGATTGCGCCCTTGCTGGCGGCCGGGCTTGGGCCTGCTACTGCCGCCGGTGACGACGTGCGCAACTTGATGCTCAGCCCGAGTGCCGGCATTGATCTGCAGATGCATATCGATACGTGGCCGCTGGCCCGGCAGATACTGGCCAGCCTGCAAAGCACGCCAAGGTTCACCGAGCTGTCGGCCAAGTTCGCCGTGCAACTGGATGGCGGCGAGGCCCTGGCCATGCTGGAGCATCCGCATGATCTGTGGTTGTCGGCATTTGTGCGTAATGGCCAGACGCTGTTGGCTTTTGGCCTGGCCGGGTGCCCGGCGCACGATTGCGCGTTGGCAGCCGTACCCGTGGAGTACGGGCATGAGCTGGTGTTGGCCGTGCTGATGCAGTTTCTGGATCTGGCGCGACCTGAGCAAACCCGCATGCGTCATCTGCTGGAGGAGGTCACCACTGAGTCATTTGTCGGGCAGCTGGCACAGCGAATCAGCGTGGCACTGTTGCCTGCTGGCGACTGGCAGTGCAGGGCCATCTCGGCGTCCATGCACCTCGGCATTTGGCCACAGCAAGCGCCTGGTCGGGTCTATATCGGCGGGGCGCCGGCACTGGGGCGGCTGGATGCGGCGATGCTCACGGGGTTGGCCGAGCTGGCCGAGCGCTACGGCGATGGCACTTTACGGTTCACGCCATGGCAGAGCGTCTTGTTGCCCAACATAGCGGCCGCTCAGGCCGCTGCGGTGATGAGCCAGTTGATGGTGCTCGGCTTGATCGTAGAGGCTGGCAACCCGCTGGCGCATCTGGTGGCCTGTACCGGCTCCAGTGCCTGTGCCAAAGGGCTGGCCGACACGAAGCATGATGCCCGTCAGTTGGCCGCGTTGCTGCCAAAGCCTTTGAATATTCACCTGACCGGCTGCCAGCGCTCCTGCGCGGCAGCCCACGTCGCGCCGGTCACTTTACTGGCCGTGGCGCCCGGTCATTACGACCTCTATTTACGCACCCCGGAGCACGCCGGTTTCGGTGTTCTGCGCGAGCGCAATCTTACAATTGAAGCGGCGGGCGCCTGGCTTGAGGCCCGCCAATGGAGCAACACCGATGATTGATTACATCCGCGATGGTCAAGAGATCTATCGCAATTCGTTCGCCATTATTCGTGCCGAGGCCAACCTCGACAGCATCCCGGCGGATCTCGAAAAACTGGCCGTGCGTGTGATCCACGCCTGCGGCATGGTCGATGCCATTGAAGACCTGCGTTTTTCGCCGGGTGCCGGCAAGGCCGGGCGTGATGCGCTGGCGGCAGGTGCTGCCATTCTGTGCGATGCGCGGATGGTTTCCGAAGGCGTCACCCGTACCCGTTTGCCGGCCAACAACCCGGTGATCTGCACCCTGCGCGAAGAAGGCGTACCTGAGCTGGCGCTGGAGAAGGGCAACACCCGTTCGGCGGTGGCCCTTGAGCATTGGCGCCCGTACCTGGAAGGCAGTGTGGTGGTGATTGGAAACGCGCCCACCGCGCTGTTTTACCTGCTGGAAATGATCGATGCCGGCGCTCCCAAGCCGGCACTGATCCTGGGCTTCCCGGTGGGCTTTGTCGGCGCCGCGGAATCCAAGGCCATGCTTGCGGCAGACAGCCGTGGCGTGCCGTTTGTGATCATGCAAGGCCGCCGTGGCGGTAGTGCGATGGCGGCTGCGGCCGTCAACGCCCTGGCCACGGAGATCGAATAATGGCGCAACCAGGACGTTTGATCGGTTTGGGCGTAGGCCCCGGCGACCCTGAGCTGATCACGGTTAAAGCCCTGCGCCTGCTGCGCGAATCGCCGGTGGTGGCGTATTTCGTGGCCAAGGGCAAGAAGGGCAATGCGTTCGGCATCATCGAAGCCCATCTGCAAGACGCGCAAACCCAGATGCCGCTGGTGTACCCGGTGACCACCGAGGTGTTGCCGGAGCCGTTGTCCTACGAGCAGGTGATCAGTGATTTCTACGATCAGGCTGCGGTTGAAGTGGCCGTGCATCTGGATGCCGGCCGTGATGTGGCAGTGATCTGCGAAGGTGATCCGTTCTTCTACGGCTCCTATATGTACCTGCACGACCGTCTGGCCCAGCGTTTTGAAGCACAAGTGGTACCGGGCGTGTGCTCGATGCTGGGCGGCGCTTCGGTATTGGGCGTGCCGTTGGTGTATCGCAACCAGAGCCTGTCGGTGCTCTCGGGTGTGCTGCCCCACGAAGAACTCAAGTCGCGGCTGGCGGTTGCCGATGCGGCAGTGATCATGAAGCTGGGGCGCAACTTTCATAAAGTGCGCGAAGTGCTGGGCGAGCTGGGGCTGGCCGAGCGGGCGTTGTATGTCGAGCGCGCCACCATGAGCAATCAGAAGATCGTGCCGCTCAATGAAGTGGAACCGATGTCTTCGCCGTATTTCTCGCTGATTATCGTCCCAGGCGAAAGGTGGCAGGGTTGAGTCGCCCGGCACCGGCCATTGTCATTCTGGGCAATGGCAGCCTGGACACTGCACGCCGTATCCAGCAGTTGCTGCCCGGCGCTTCTGTCCTCGGGCTGGCAGGGCGGGTAGACGGCGGTGATCGCAGTTACAGCGATTTCGGCGACACCCTGCGTCAGCTTTATCAGCAGGACACACCGATTATTGCGCTATGCGCTGCGGGTATTGTGATCCGCACGCTGGCGCCGTTGCTGCTGGAAAAAGGCGCCGAGCCACCGGTACTGGCGGTTGCCGAAGACGCCAGCGCGGTGGTGCCGTTGCTGGGCGGGCTGGGTGGGGTGAATGATCTGGCGCGGGTCATTGCGGCGGGTCTGGGCATTGCTCCGGCGATCACCACCAGCGGCGAACTGCGCTTTGGCACCTGTCTGCTCAATCCGCCTGCGGGCTATGTGCTGGCCGATCTGGAGCTGGGCAAACGCTTTGTTTCGGACCTGCTGGCCGGCGAATCAGTACGTATCGAAGGCGATGCGCCTTGGCTGGCGCGGGCGCAACTGCCCGAAAGCGGGCAGGCGCGTCTGGCGATCCATGTGGGCAGCGCCGAGCGCCTGCCAGTGGCAGACGAGTTGCTGATTTATTCGCGCAATGTACTGGCGCAGGTGTGTGCCGAGGTTTCGCCACAGTCAATCCTCGAATCGTTGTACCAGGCCGGGCTGGCACGTCAGTCGCTGGCGTGCATCGTCGCACCGGAAACCTTGATGGCCAGTGCAGCGCTGCGTGAAACGGCCCTTGAGCTGGCGGTGCCGTTGCGGTTTGTGGGCAGCGATGCAGCGTTGCTGCCTGTTGCCTGGTGTGAACCGGGCAATGGCGTGGTGCTGGGTGTTGCCGCGGCGCCGCTGGAACCTGAAACGATTGGCCGGGCCCGTGGCCGTCTGGCTGTAATTGGCCTGGGCCCCGGCGCTGCCGAACTGATGGTGCCTGCGGTCAAGGCCGAGCTGGCGCGGGCCAATGATGTGCTGGGTTATGAAACCTATGTGCGTATGGCCGGCCCGTTCCGCGACGATCAGGTGATGCATTGCACCGATAACCGCGAAGAGATGCAGCGTGCCCGCCACGCCTTCGAGCTGGCGGCGCAGGGGCGTTCGGTGGTGGTGGTGTCTTCGGGGGACCCTGGGGTTTTTGCCATGGCCGCGGCCGTGCTCGAAGCCTTGCATGAGTCTGTGGACCCGCAGTGGCACAGCGTCGATCTGGAGATCCTGCCGGGTGTGTCAGCTTCACTGGCAACGGCCGCGCAGGCCGGGGCGCCGCTGGGGCATGACTTCTGCGTGATGTCGCTGTCGGACAACCTCAAGCCGTGGAGCATTATTGAGAAGCGTCTGGACCTGGCTTGCGAGGCGGATCTGGCGTTGGCGTTCTACAACCCGATTTCCCGTTCACGGCCATGGCAGCTGGGCGTTGCGCTGGATATCGTCAGGCGCCATCGCACGCCGCAAACGCCGGTGGTGCTGGGTCGTGACATTGGCCGTCCGGGCCAGACCCTGCGCACCCTGACCCTGGGCGAGTTGACCCCGGAGCAGGTGGATATGCGCACCATGGTGCTGGTGGGGTCGTCGACGACGTGCACCTTTGCCCGTGCTGACGGCATGCAATGGGTGTACACGCCGCGCTGGTATGGCGAAAAACCCTGAGCCCTGTGGGGGCGAGCCTGCTCGCGAAGCGGCTGTCAGAGCCTTTCGCGAGCAGGCTCGCTCCCACAGTTCTATGTGTTTTCAGGGGACCATATAGCCCCTGATCCCGGTAAAGATGATCTGCGCTGCAAGGGCGCAGACAAACAGGCCCATCAGGCGGCTGACGATCTGCAAGCCCTGCTCACCGAGAATCCGTTCGATGCGGTTGGACAGGTAAAGCACCACGCCCACCGTCAGGCTGGCCAGGGCAATACTGACAATCGCCATCAGCTTGTCATCCCAGTGGGGCTGGCTGACACCCATGACCAGCAACGCACCGATCGTGCCGGGCCCGACAGTGAGCGGGATGGTCAAGGGCACAATCGTCACGTCCTGCTGCACATTGTCTGTTTGCACCGCAGACTTGCCTTGGGCCATGCCCAGCGCCGAGATAAACAGCACGCTGCCGGCACCGATGCGGAATGCATCGACGGTGATGCCGAAGACGCTGAAGATCGTGCGCCCGAACAGGTACAGCAATACACTGGAGATCAGCGTGGCCAGGGCCACTTTCCAGGCCAGCCGGCGGCGTTCCTTGTTCGAGTAACCCCGGGTCAGGCTGATAAAGCACGACAGCACGAAAAACGGGCTGTAAAGCACCAGCATCTTCAAGTACACACTGAACAGCACATGGAGCATGGTCTGAGCTCACATCGATAGGGGGCGCCGAAAGTCTATCAGGGGGATTGGCTGTCTGTTAGGACAGTTGCGTACGGGATTGACGCAGCTCACGTTGTTCGACCCAAAACTCCACCAGTTCGCGCAGTTGCGACAGCTCCACGGGTTTGGACATATGCCCGTCCATACCGGCCTGCCGGGCGCGTTCCTTGTGTTCGGTAAGGATGTGGGCGGTCAGGGCGACAACCGGAGTTCGTACCCGCTGGTGGCTGACTTCCCAGGCGCGCAACTGCTCGGTGGCGGAAAATCCGTCGAGTACCGGCATTTCACAGTCCATCAGCACCAGGTCATAGCGCTGGGTCTTCATCGCCTTGAGCGCTTCGGCACCATTGCAGGCCGTGTCCGGGTTCAGGTTGAGCTTGCCCAGCATGCCGCGGATAACCTTGGTCGAGATGTTGTTGTCTTCGGCCACCAGAATGCGGAAGTCGCCGGGCACGGAGACCGCAACGGCAGCGGGGCCATTGGCGGTGGTTTGTGCGGCGGCATGGCCTTTGTTGCGCTGGGTCAGTTCGTCCGCCAGGGTGGTCTTGAGGGTGTAGCCGGCCACCGGCTTGGCGAGGATGCGCTTGATCCCGCAGTTACGCGCAATGATCTTGCTAGGGGCATTACTGATACCGGTGAGCATGACCAGCAGGATGTCGTGGTTCAGGCTCGGGTCTTCCTTGATCTTGGCGGCCAGTTGCATGCCGGTCATGCCGGGCATGTTCTGGTCCAGCAGGACGATGTCGAAGTAGTCTCGCAAGTGCGCCTTGGTGCGCAGCAAGGCCAGGGCTTCCTTGCCCGAGGCGGCGGCGCTGACATTCAAGCCCCAGGCGGAGCATTGCTGCACCAGCACTTTGCGGCAGGTGTCGTTGTCGTCCACCACCAGTACCCGCGCGCCTTTGAGCGGGCTGTCGAGGTCCGAGGTTGGGTGTTCCAGGTGTTGCGGGTCCAGGGGCAGGGTCAGCCACAGGTTGCTGCCGGTGGTTTGACCGGACTTTATGCCGAATTCGCCGCCCATCAGCATGATCAGCTGGCGGGCGATCACCAGCCCCAGGTGGCCGCCAAGGCGGGTTGCGGCAAGGAAGTTCTTGCTGTGCAGTTCGGCGTGCAACAGGGCGTCACGCTCCTGCTCATCCATCGGCTGGCCGGAGTCCTGGATGGCAATGCGCAAGCGTGGCGGGCCATTGCGCTCCTCAAGGGCCACGACGATCAGGATCTCACCCTCGTCGGTCTTTTTCAGGGAGCTTTCGAGCAGGCTGAGCAGGGTCTGGCGCAGGCGTGTGGGGTCGCCGCTGATCACCCGTGGCACTTGTGGCTGGATAAAGCTGATGAGTTCGACGTTCTGCTGTTCGGCCTTGGTGCGGGAGATGCTCAGGCAATCCTCGATCAGGGCATTGAGGTCGAACTGCACGTCATCCAGTTCGATCTGCCCTGACTCAAGCTTGGAGATGTCGAGGATTTCGTTGATCAGCGTCAGCAGCTCATTACCGGCGCTGTGGATGGTCTGTACGTAGTCGCGCTGCTTGACCGAAAGCGGTGTGCCCAGCAGCAGCTCGGTCATGCCCAGCACGCCGTTCATGGGGGTGCGGATTTCATGGCTGATCTTGGACAGGAACTCGGCCTTGGCATTGACTTCGGCCGTGCTGGCCGCCAGTTCGCGGCTGATGCTGAACTGGGCCTGGGTGATGCTGCGGTTGCGTTCGCTCAGGGCGAAGCTCATCAGCAAGCCGCTGATGCACACCACGCACATCAGCGCCAGCACCAGCTCCTGCGGTGCGATGAGGGTCAGGCCCAGCAGCGCCGGGAGAATCACCAGGGTGCCGATATTGAAAATCACCATCGCCATGGCAAACATGCGTGCCGGTTTGTAGCCCTTTTGCCAGTGGTAAACCGATACGGCCAGAATGCTGACACTTGCCAGTCCGACCAGGGCATAGGTAATGAGGTTTAGCGGCAGGTTGTCGATAAACAGCAGCAACAGGCCACCGAGGGCGATAATAAGAATGTCCAGCAGCAGCAGTTTGAGCAGCCGATGGGCACCGCGACTCGCGAAAAAACTATAGGTGAACATCAGCCCGCACGGGGCGGTCAGCAGCAGTGTCAGGTAGGCGCCCGGGGTTTGCAGGCTGTGCCACTGCCCCAGCCAGGGGTCGAGCAGGTTCAGGAACAACACTGAACTGGCCATGAGCAATGCTTCGCAGATCGCCAGCCACAGGCTGCTGGGTGAGCGGCTGAAGGCAAAGCGCACAATGTTGTGCAGCAACAGCATCGTCATGCAGCCCAGCAACAGGCCATAGAGCAGGGGCTTGCTCTGGCTGGCGGCCAGCATCACGGCAGTGTCGAGAGTAATGTGGGGGCGCAGCTGGTGGTCAGAGACCATGCGCAGGTAAACATCCAGCGGTTCGGCGCTTTGCGGCAGGGGCAGCAGGTAGTCACTGCTGGGCACCGGTTTGCGGTTGGTGGGCAATGCCGAGCCGGTGTTGATTTCGCTGATCAGTTTTTGATCATCGAATACATACATGTCCAGGCGCGCCAGGTCAGGGGCAAACAGCCGCAGGATCTGCTCGTGCTTGTCGGGTTGCAGGCGTACGCGCAGCCACAAGGCTTCGCCGGGTTCAGCAGCACCAATGCGGTCAAGGTCGACAGGGCTGAACTGGCTGGACAGGCGAGGGGAGCGTACATCGCTCAGTTGCAGGCTGGCCTGCGGGTCTGACAGAACAGACCAACTGGTCGCTGTAGCGGCTTGCGCAGGCATCATGCCAAGCACAGTGGCCAGTAGGGCGGCGGTAAAAGCTATGGCGATCCTGAGCCAGCGCACGGCGAAATCCCTTCATGGATTGAAGCTAGACGGTAACTATGCGCGGGCCTGGAACGGTTAGGCAAGGGCGCAGACGCCCCGCCTATCCGTATGGAGTGTTTACTCCTGAGGTTCACCACGTTCGCGAGCAATGGCACGGTAGCCGATATCGTTACGGTAGAAGCAACCCTCCCACTCGATGGCCTTGGCCAGCTCGTAAGCCTTGTGCTGTGCCGCTTCTACGGTGTCGCCCATGGCGGTTGCGCACAACACGCGACCCCCCGAGGTCACCACCTCACCGGCTTGATTGAGTGCAGTGCCGGCATGGAACACTTTGCCTTCCAGCTTGGCGGCTGCGTCCAGACCCTGGATGACAGTACCTTTGGCGTAATCGCCAGGGTAGCCGCCGGCGGCAAGCACGATACCCAGGCTCGGGCGCGGATCCCATTGCGCTTCAACCTTGTCCAGCGCTTGAGCCAGAGCCGCTTCAACCAGCAGTACCAGGCTCGATTGCAGGCGCAGCATCACCGGTTGGGTTTCCGGATCGCCGAAGCGGCAGTTGAACTCGATCACTTTCGGGTTACCGGCCTTGTCGATCATCAGCCCTGCGTACAGGAAACCGGTGTAGACGTTGCCTTCTTCGGCCATGCCACGCACGGTTGGCCAGATGACCAGGTCCATGACGCGCTGATGAACGTCAGCGGTGACCACCGGGGCAGGAGAGTAAGCGCCCATGCCTCCGGTGTTCGGGCCGGTGTCGCCGTCGCCGACACGCTTGTGGTCCTGGCTGGTGGCCATCGGCAATACGTTCTTGCCGTCGACCATCACGATAAAGCTGGCTTCTTCGCCGTCGAGGAACTCTTCGATCACCACGCGCGAGCCGGCTTCGCCAAAGGCGTTGCCTGCGAGCATGTCACGCACGGCGTCTTCGGCTTCGGCCAGGGTCATGGCGACGATAACGCCTTTACCTGCGGCCAGGCCGTCAGCCTTGATCACGATCGGCGCGCCGACTTTCTGCAGGTAAGCCAGAGCCGGTTCGATTTCGGTGAAGTTCTGGTAGTCGGCGGTCGGGATCTTGTGACGCGCCAGGAAGTCTTTGGTGAACGCCTTGGAGCCTTCCAGCTGGGCAGCGCCAGCGGTCGGGCCGAAGCAGTCCAGGCCACGGGAGCGGAACAGGTCAACCACACCGGCAACCAGCGGGACTTCCGGGCCCACGATGGTCAGGGAAACGTTTTTCTCGGCAAAGTCTGCCAGTTGCTCAAGGGCCAGCACGTCGATGGCGACGTTCTCGCATTTGGCTTCAATGGCGGTGCCGGCGTTGCCCGGGGCAACGAATACTTTGGCGACACGTGGGTCCTGAGCTACTTTCCAGGCCAGTGCGTGTTCGCGGCCACCGCTGCCAATGATCAAAACATTCATTTCAAAAACCTCGGATGACGCTGAATTCTGATGAGCACCGCTGAGGTGCCTGAAGGCCGGGCTTTTGTGGGAGCCGGGCTTGCCCGCGATACAGGCACCTCGGTGTTTCAGACACTACCGAGGTGTTGCTGTCGCAGGCAAGCCAGCTCCCACAAAAGCCGGTGCCTACATGGGATCGTGCTGTTAGTGACGGAAGTGGCGCATGCCGGTGAACACCATGGCAATGCCCGCTTCGTCAGCGGCTGCAATCACTTCGTTGTCACGCATCGAGCCGCCTGGCTGGATCACGGCAGTGATGCCGGCTTTGGCTGCGTTGTCGATGCCGTCACGGAACGGGAAGAATGCGTCCGATGCCATGACCGCGCCCTGCACTTGCAGGCCGGCGTGTTCAGCCTTGATCGCAGCGATACGGGCCGAGTTTACGCGGCTCATCTGGCCTGCGCCGACACCGATGGTCTGACGACCCTTGGCGTAAACAATGGCGTTGGATTTTACGTACTTGGCCACTTTCCAGGCAAAGATCAGGTCGTTGATCTCTTGCTCGCTCGGGGCGCGCTTGGTCACGACTTTCAGGTCTTCGCTGCCGATCATCTCGATGTCGCGGCTCTGTACCAGCAAACCGCCGTTAACGCGTTTGAAGTCCCAGGCCGGGGCGCGATCTTCGCTCCACTGGCCGCAGGCCAGCAGGCGCACGTTGGCTTTGGCGGCCACGATGGCGCGGGCTTCTTCGCTCACGGACGGGGCGATGATCACTTCAACGAACTGACGCTCGACAATGGCCTTGGCCGTTTCGGCGTCCAGCTCACGGTTGAAAGCGATAATGCCGCCGAAAGCCGACTCGGTATCCGTGGCGTATGCCAGCTCGTAGGCCTGGCGAATGCCGCCTTCGGCGTCCGGGCTGACGGCAACGCCGCACGGGTTGGCGTGCTTGACGATGACGCATGCCGGTTTGACAAAGCTTTTTACACATTCCAGCGCGGCATCGGTATCGGCCACGTTGTTGAACGACAGTTCCTTGCCTTGCAGCTGGGTTGCAGTGGCAATGCTGACTTCGGTCGGCTTGGCTTCAACGTAGAACGCCGCTTTCTGGTGCGGGTTCTCGCCGTAGCGCATTTCCTGGGCCTTGATGAACTGGCTGTTGAAGGTGCGCGGGAACAGGCCGCGGTCTTCGGTGCTCAGTGTTTCAGCAGCCTGGTTCACGGTGCCCAGGTAGTTGGCGATCATGCCGTCGTAGGCGGCAGTGTGTTCGAAGGCCTTGAGCATCAGGTCGAAACGCTGCGCGTAGGTCAGGCCGCCGGCCTTGAGGTTTTCCAGAACATTGGCGTAGTCGCTGGCATTGACCACGATGGCCACGTCTTTGTGGTTTTTCGCTGCCGAGCGAACCATGGTCGGGCCACCGATATCGATGTTCTCGATGGCGGTCGGCAGGTCGCAACCTGGTTTGGAGATGGTGGCTTCGAACGGGTAGAGGTTGACCGCGACCAGGTCGATCGGCTTGATGCCGTGCTCGTTCATGATGTCGTCGTCGATGCCGCGACGGCCCAGGATGCCGCCGTGGATTTTCGGATGCAGGGTTTTCACCCGACCGTCCATCATTTCTGCAAAGCCGGTGTAGTCCGCGACTTCAACAGCGGCCACACCGTTGTCTTGCAGCAGCTTGAAGGTACCGCCAGTGGACAGGATCTCGACGCCGAGGGCTTCCAGTTCACGGGCGAAATCAAGGATTCCGGTTTTGTCGGAAACGCTGATTAGAGCGCGGCGGATCGGCAGGCGGGTAGTCTGATCGGTCATCTCGATTTCCATCAAAAGCAAAGGAGTCAGCAAAAAAGGCGGCCTGTTTTATCAGGACGCCTTTCAGGTTTGATTGAATGCTTACAGCAGATCGTACTGTTTGAGCTTTTTGCGCAAGGTGCCGCGATTGAGGCCCAGCAGCTCGGAGGCCTTGGTCTGGTTGCCCTTGACGTAGTTCATGACGCACTCGAGAAGGGGAGCCTCGACTTCGGAAAGTACCAGGTTGTAGACGTCCGTGACTTCAGCGCCCTCCAGATGGGCGAAATAATTGTGCAGCGCCTTCTCGACACTCCCGCGAAGGGTCTGGCCTTCTTCGCTCGGTGTATTGAGGTGCTGTTTCAAGTTGACGTTGTCGCTCACGGGCGTTGTTCCACTCACTAATGTCTCGGTCATCATCGTCATGCGGCCACCCATCCTTCGTCCCCTGTCACCAGGCTCTTGTGTCGTTCGGCGAAAAACGCCTGAACGTTGGCGCATTGTGCTTCCGTATCTTCCAAACGATTGAAGTGGGCGCGAAACTCCTTGGCGCCCGGCAAGGTTGCCAGATACCACCCGACATGCTTACGGGCGATACGTACGCCCAGCACCTCCCCATAGAAGGTGTGCAATGCAGCCAGGTGCTCTAGCAGAATACGTTCCACTTCGATCATCTCCGGTGCCGGCAGCAGTTGCCCGGTACGCAGAAAGTGATCGACTTCGCGGAAAATCCAGGGCCGCCCCTGGGCCGCCCTGCCAATCAACAGTCCGTCAGCCCCGGTCGCGCTCAGCACGTGCAGGGCCTTTTGGGGTGAATCGATATCGCCGTTGGCAAACACCGGTATCGACACGGCCTGCTTGATCGCGGCAATGGTGTCGTACTCGGCATCACCGGTGTACAGGTCGGCACGGGTTCTGCCGTGCACCGCCAGTGCGCTGATCCCGGCTTGTTCGGCGATCTTTGCCACCGTGATGCCGTTCTTGTTGTCCCGGTCCCAGCCGGTGCGGATCTTCAGGGTAACCGGCACATCAACCGCAGCCACGACGGCCTGCAGGATCTCGTTTACCAGTGCTTCGTCTTTCAGCAACGCGGAGCCGGCGGCCTTGTTGCAGACCTTCTTTGCCGGGCAACCCATGTTGATATCAATAATCTGTGCGCCCAGCTCCACATTGGCTCTGGCGGCGTCTGCCAGCATTTGCGCATCACCGCCGGCGATCTGTACCGAGCGTGGCTCGGGATCACCGTCGTGAATCATGCGCAGGCGCGATTTGCGACTGTTCCAGAGACTCATGTCACTGGTGACCATTTCCGAAACAACAAGGCCTGCACCCATGCGTCGGCAAAGCTGACGAAAGGGCTGGTCGGTGACACCCGCCATGGGGGCGAGAATCAAACCGTTGTTCAATGTATATGGGCCGATGCGTACCGCCGACATAGGACTTCCCTGTTGTGGGGCCGGATCTTGGGAGTTCGAAAAAGGGTTGGCATGATACCCGCTCTCGATGACTGGTTAAAGCTGCAATTGAGTGAATTTTGAACAATAAGCAGCAAGTTTCAAGGGTCAAGCGGCAAGCCGGTGCGCTTTAAACGTGTCGGTTACAGCTTAAAGCTAGCAACTTGTGCGAAACCCGCTCATTCGGGCGAGTGAAAACTCAGGCTGTAGTTCACGGCCTTGGGGCCCGGGTCGAGGATGTCCAGAGCAATGTGGATAGGGGTTTGCGGTGGCATTTCGGCTTTGGCCAAGTCACCGCTGAGGTATTCGCCAGGTTTAAACCGACGACTGGCGATCATTTTGCCGTTGAGATCGGCAAATCGCAGTTCCAGCAGCGGGAAGGGCTGAGAGAACGGTGCGCGATTGTAGAGGATTGCATCCACCACCAGCGCACCGGCGAATTCCGGATGGCTGCGTACCACCAGATTGCTGCTCTTGATCCGGTCGATATCGACCTTGGAGGGCACCGTACAGCCGATCTGCGGGCACAGCTGCTGGAAGATCGGGCGGTACTGGTCCTGGCGTGCCAGTTCGTCGAAGTGGTTGGCAATGTACTGCCCGGCCAGTGCGGCTGCGGCCAGGAGTACCAGCAAGCTCCAGAGCAGGCGTTTGCCCCAGGGCGTACGGCGTTTTTGCCAGTCCAGCTGCAGCGGATCGTCCACCAGATCCATCAGCGGGTCTTCGCCCATGGCCGGTTCATTGCGTTTGCGTCTGTCCTTGCTGACAGGCGCAGGCTCAGGGCGTGCGTCGTCCTCGTCCTCGGTGGCAGACAGTCGTTCGCCTGTCAGCGGCGGTTCGAGGTCGTCGTCCAGGGAAAGCTGAAGCGGCGGGGTATCGTCGGGTTCATCGAGGTCCAGTGACAATGACGGCTCGGTGCGTCCGGTTTGCGCAATCTCGGCGGCTTGCCCGGCAACCTTGGCGGATTCGGCGCGGTCTGCCGCAGATTCGCTGAACAGGCTGTCTGACCACTCACCTTCTTCTGCGTCAGAGGTTTCGCGACGAGCGCTTAGCGACGTGGTTTTGGGCTTGTGCGGTTGGCCAAAGCTTTTGCTGGGCTGGATTTCACGCTCTTCGAGCTTGGCCAGTTCTTCGTCCAGATCCAGATGGTCGAGATCGATCGTGCTGGTCTGCCACGGTGCCGGGTTGACCGGCACGGTTGGGGCAGGTACTTCGACAGGGGCAGGTTCGATCACTTCGGGCGCGGCGACGACGGGCATCTCCACGGCGGGCGGCTGCCCTGTTTCAGTGCTCTGGTTCAGCAGCTGCTGCGCGGCATTGAACACTTGCAGGCAGGCGCCACAGCGCACCACACCGCGCGCCATGCCCAATTGGGCGTGGCTGACGCGAAAACTGGTCTGGCAATGTGGGCACTGGGTAACGAAGCTATCGCTCATGCGGCCATCCGGATTGGGCATGGTTTCATTCTAGCGCCGACGGCCGCTGATGCGCACCCAGCCATCGCGATTGGCAATCGGGTCCAGATCGAAGTCCTGGGCGTAAGCGGCGGCCACTTCTTCGCCCTGTTCGGCGAGGATGCCCGACAGTGCCAGGCGACCACCCGGTTTGACCAGGCTCGACAGTTGCGGGGCCAAAGCAACCAGTGGGCCGGCGAGGATGTTGGCGACCACGACATCGGCCTGCACTTGTGGCATGTCTTGCGGCAGGTACAGCGGGAACAGGGCCTGGTCGATGCCGTTGCGGTTGGCGTTGTCGCGTGAGGCTTCCAGCGCCTGCACGTCGATATCGGTGCCGACGGCTTCCTTGGCTCCCAGCAACAGGGCTGCGATGGCGAGGATGCCCGAGCCGCAGCCGAAGTCCAGCACGTTGCAGTCTTTCAGGTCCTGACCGTCCAGCCATTCCAGGCACAGGGCGGTGGTCGGGTGGGTGCCGGTGCCGAAAGCCAGGCCCGGATCGAGCAGCAGGTTGACGGCATCCGGCTCGGGAGCCGCGTGCCAGCTTGGCACGATCCACAGGCGCTTGCCAAAACGCATCGGGTGGAAATTGTCCATCCAGCTGCGTTCCCAGTCCTGGTCTTCGATCACTTCGGCGTGATGCTCAGGCAGTGGCGAACCGGTCAGCAGTTCCAGATGGGAGAGTACGAGTTCGGCTTCGGTGCCGCCTTCGAACAGTGCCAGCAAATGGGTGTGCGACCACAGCGGGGTGGTGTTGAGCTCAGGTTCGAAGATCGGTTGGTCTTCGGCGTCCATGAACGTAACCGAAACGGCACCGACTTCGAGGAACGCGTCTTCGTAGGTTTCGGCTTGTTCCGGGCTGATGGCGAGGCGTACTTGCAGCCAAGGCATGGCGGGCACCTTTGAAAAATTGGAGTGTGCAGCCGGTCGGGCCGCGAGAAGCGCGCAAGTTTACGCGAGCGTAGGCATGGGGGGTAATCAAAAAACGATGAATGCAACGGATCCCTGGTGGGAGCGGGCTTGCTCGCGATACAGGCGACCTGGTCTGGCAGGTTGGCCCGTGTGAGGCCACCGCGAGCAAGCCCGCTTCCACAAGGGCAGTTGCCTGCCTTACAGAAACAACAAAGCCGCTCGAAAGCGGCTTTGTTGATCAGAATACAAACTTACTGGTTAGCCAGTTTGTGTTCCAGGTAGTGAATGTTGACGCCGCCTTTGCAGAAGCCTTCGTCATTCACCAGATCACGGTGCAACGGGATGTTGGTTTTGATCCCGTCGACCACGATTTCGTCCAGGGCATTGCGCATGCGCGCCATGGCTTCGTCACGGGTCGAGCCCCAGGTGATCAGCTTGCCGATCAGGGAGTCGTAGTTGGACGGAACCTTGTAGCCGCTGTACAGGTGCGAATCGACGCGAACGCCGTTGCCGCCCGGAGCGTGGAAGTGCTTGACCATGCCAGGGCTCGGCATGAACGTCGCCGGGTCTTCCGCGTTGATCCGGCACTCCAGCGAGTGACCGTGAATGTTCACGTCAGCCTGGGTGAAGGACAGCTTGTTGCCGGCTGCGATGCTCAACATCTCTTTGAGGATGTCGATGCCAGTGACCATTTCGGACACCGGGTGCTCTACTTGCACACGAGTGTTCATCTCGATGAAGTAGAAACGACCGTTCTCGTACAGGAACTCGAAAGTACCCGCGCCGCGGTAGTTGATGTCTACACAGGCCTGTACGCAACGTGCCAGAACTTCGGCGCGTGCGGTTTCGTCGATGCCCGGTGCCGGAGCTTCTTCCAGCACTTTCTGGTGACGACGTTGCAGCGAGCAATCGCGGTCGCCCAGGTGGATGGCATTGCCCTGGCCGTCGGAAATGACCTGAACTTCCACGTGACGCGGATTGGTCAGGTATTTCTCGAGATAGACCATCGGGTTGCTGAACCAGGCGCCGGCTTCTTCGCGGGTCTGTTTGGCAGCTTCGATCAGGTCTTCTTCACGGTGCACAACGCGCATACCGCGACCACCACCGCCGCCAGCGGCCTTGATGATTACCGGATAGCCGACTTCACGGCCAATGCGCAATGCGGTTTCAGGGTCTTCCGGCAGCGGGCCGTCAGAACCTGGAACGGTCGGAACGCCTGCTGCGATCATGGCGTGCTTGGCCGATACCTTGTCGCCCATCAGGCGAATGGTGTCGGCTTTCGGGCCGATGAAGGCAAAACCGGATTTCTCGACCTGTTCGGCGAAGTCGGCGTTTTCAGCCAAAAAGCCGTAGCCCGGGTGAATCGCCGTGGCACCGGTCACTTCCGCGGCCGCGATGATGGCCGGAATGTGCAGGTAAGACAGGTTGGCCGGTGCCGGACCGATGCAGACGGTTTCGTCTGCCAGGCCCAGGTGCATCAGCTCTTTGTCGGCAGTGGAGTACACCGCGACAGTCTTGATCCCCATTTCCTTGCACGCCCGCAGGATGCGCAAAGCAATCTCGCCACGGTTGGCGATCAGGACTTTTTCCAGCTTCTGAGGCTTCAACATCGTTGGCTCCCCGTGGTTCAAACGATGGTGAACAGCGGTTGGTCGAACTCAACCGGCTGACCGTTTTCTACCAGGATGGATTCGATAACACCGGCTTTTTCGGCGGTGATGTGGTTCATCATTTTCATCGCTTCCACGATGCAAATGGTGTCGCCGACCTTGACGGTCTGGCCCACTTCAACGAAGGCAGGCGAGGTAGGCGCCGGGGTGCGGTAGAAGGTACCGACCATTGGCGACTTGACCACAAAACCGTTCAGTTTCGGTGCAGCAGGCGCTTCGGTCACGGTGGCAACCGGGGCAACAGCCACTGGCGCTGCAGCAGGCGCTTGCATTGGGGCTGGCGCGTAGTACTGCTGGGCAGGTGTCTTGCTGTGACGGCTGATACGTACGGACTCTTCGCCTTCTTTGATTTCCAGCTCGTCGATGCCGGACTCTTCCAGCAGCTCGATCAGTTTCTTAACTTTACGGATATCCATGAATCGTCAACTCCCAATGGGTCGGTCAGGGGCGTTTAGCTTGTAGTTCAAGCTGTTCCAGGGCGGCCTCCAAGGCCAGTCGATAACCGCTGGCGCCAAGGCCGCAGATCACACCTACCGCAACGTCGGAGAAGTAGGAGTGATGGCGGAAAGGTTCGCGTTTGTGCACGTTAGACAAATGCACTTCGATGAATGGGATGCTCACCGCCAGCAGCGCGTCACGTAATGCCACGCTGGTGTGGGTAAAAGCCGCCGGGTTGATCAGAATAAAATCCACCCCTTCGTTGCGGGCAGCGTGTACGCGGTCGATCAATTCATACTCGGCGTTGCTTTGCAGGTAGAGCAAATGGTGGCCGGCATCACGGGCCCTTTGTTCCAGATCCTGATTGATTTGCGCCAGGGTGGTAGCGCCGTAGACGCCCGGCTCGCGGGTGCCGAGCAGGTTCAGGTTGGGGCCGTGTAGTACCAGGAAAGTCGCCATCTGCTGTTCCTTATTATCTGTGTGCAGTTGTCAGTGCCGGGCGACTATGCCGAAAAGCGGATTCGCTGTCCAGTTAACTGCAATAGCCAGCACGATGACCGATGTTCGCGAAAAGTTTGTGACTGAGGCTCTAGATCTGGTCATTCGCGATCGCAACACGTTCGGCGAAGTCCGCGGCATTGATCTCGCCGATGACCCGTTGGTCACTTATTTCGGCTCCCTCCTTGCCGAAGAACATCAGTGCCGGAGGGCCGAACAATTTGTAGTGATCGAGCAGGGCGCGTTGTTCGGCATTGCTGGCAGTCATATCGAAACGCACCAGTCGGTAACCCTTGAGCAGATCCAGCACCCTGGGGTTATTCAGCACCTCATGTTCGATCACTTTGCAACTGATGCACCAGTCGGCGTACCAGTCCAGCAACAGTGGTTGCCCAGCGGCTTTGGCCTGGGCCAGTGCGCTGTCCAGTTCGGCCGGGGTGCTGACAGTGAGCCATTGGCCTGCTGGTACTGCAGAACCATTTGCGGCGCTGGCAACCGGTTGGGAATGGCCGATGGGGTTGAGCGGATCGCTCTGACCGCTCAGGGCGCCAAACCAGCAGGCCAGGGCATAGATCAGTAAAAACAGGCCCAGCAGTTGAGCCAGACGCTGGCGCGGGGCTTTGCTGGTGAACTCGAGGGTGCCAAGGAACAAACTGACACCCGCCGCCAGCGCGCCGATCAGCAGCAGCGTGACCGGCCCGGGCAGCACGCGGCTGAGCAGGCCGATTGCCAGGCCGAGCAGCAGTACGCCAATCGCGTTTTTCACACTGACCAGCCACGGTCCGCTTTTTGGCAGCCAGGCCGCACCACCGGTTGCGACCAACAGCAACGGTGCGCCCATCCCCAGGCCCAGGGCGAACAGCTTCAAGCCGCCACCCAGCGCATCGCCACTGGCGCTGATGTACAGCAGCGCCCCGGCCAGCGGCGCCGATACACAAGGAGAAACCAGCAGGCTGGAGACCACGCCCAGCACCGCCGCGCCCCACAGCGAGCCACCCTGGGTGCGATTGGCGACACGGTCGAGGCGATTGCTGATGGCTTGCGGCAGTTTCAGTTCAAATACACCGAACATGGCGAGGGCGAAAATCGCGAAGAACAGCGCGAAAGGCACCAGCACCCACACCGATTGCAAACGTGCCTGCAAATTGAGTTGCGCACCGAACATGCCCATCAAGGCGCCCAGCAGGGCAAAGCAGGCCGCCATCGGCAACACGTAGGCCAGCGACAGGCTGAAGCCGCGCCGCCCGCCCACCTGGCCGCGCAACACCACGCCCGACAGAATCGGCAGCATCGGCAGTACGCAGGGAGTAAATGTTAGGCCCAGGCCGGCCAGGAAAAACAGCGCCAGTTCGCGCCAGTTCCACGCGGTTGCCGGTTCGCCGGTGCTGGTGGCTGTGACGCCATCGATGCTCAGGCGCTCGGTTTCCGGCGGGTAGCACAGGCCCTTGTCGGCACAGCCCTGGTAGGTGACCACCAGGGTGAAGGGGCGCTGGTCTTTGGCCGGGCGCGGGATATCGACGTCAAGAATCCCGTGATAGACCTCGACATTGCCAAAGTACTCATCGTGTTTGGCTTCGCCGGGGGGCAGTTGCGCGGTGCCCAGGGCGATATCGGCGGGTTCGGTCTTGAAGGCGAACTTGTGCCGGTACAGGTAATAGCCTTCGGTGGGCACGAAGCGCAGCTTGATCGACTCGGGTGTGCTGCTGATGAGGTTGAGCTTGAAGGCTTCGCGTACTGGCAGAAAGTCGCTGCTGTTGTTGATGGCGCCCAGGGTTGCGCTGGGGCGGTTATCCAGCAAGCCCGCGCCCATGGCAGGCACGGCAAACAGCAGACACAGGAGCAAAAGCAGGCGGCGCATAGGAATCTCGCAAATCAAACGTGGGGGCATGATAGCGCGGTGCATGGGTATGTGGGTGTGTGGGAGCGGGCTTGCTCGCGATTGCATCACCGTGGTCATGCAGGTAGACCGAGTCGTCGGTATCGCGAGCAAGCCCGCTCCCACAAGGGGGGCGGGTTACACCCGAAACGCCTGCACCGCGGTGTTGAGTTCTGACCCCAGCGTCAGTAGCTGCTGGCTCTGGTCGCGGGCAATGCCGATACGTTGCAGGTTTTCGTCCCCCAGTACGTGAATCCGTTCACCGTGATCGCGGATCTCACCGACCGCCCCCGTCTGCTGCGCGGTAACGTCGGCGATGCGTACGGCGGTAGTGGAGATGGTGGCAATCGCCCCGACAATTTCATCCAGTGCCCCATCTGCGTCCTGGGCTTGCTGGGCGGTGGCCCGGGCGTGGGTCACTTGTGCGCGGATGCCCTCAACCGATTGGCGGGCGGCCAGTTGCAGGCCGCCAATCAGGGTCTGGATTTCGTTGGTCGCGCCTGCGGTGCGCTGTGCCAGCGAGCGCACTTCTTCCGCGACCACGGCAAAGCCGCGGCCCATTTCACCGGCGCGGGCCGCTTCGATAGCGGCATTCAGGGCCAGCAGGTTGGTCTGGTCGGCAATCGATCGAATCACCGTCAACACGCCACCGATGGTGGCCGACTCTTCGGCCAGGCGTTCGATGGTTTGCGCGTTACCTTGTACTTCACCGACCAGGGCATGCAGCCCGGTCAGGCTCTGGCCAATCACCCGTTGCCCCTGGGCCACCGCAAGGCCGGCACTGCGGCTGGCATCGGCAGCCTGGCTGGCGTCGCCCGCCACCTGGGAAATGGTGGCCTCCAGCTCACCCAGCGCGTCGCGGATTTGTGCGCTATCGCCGGCCTGGCGCTCGGCGCCGCTATGCAGTCCGGAGCTCAGCTCGGCCAGGGTCCGGCTGCTGCCGGCCACTTGCTCGGCATTCAGGCGCAAGGTGCCCACCAGGTTCACCAGATAGCTGCGCAGGCGGTTTAGTGACGCCTCGATATCACGCAATTCCCGGTTGGTTTTACCCAATTGAATGTCGCGGCTGAAATCACCTTCGGCCCAGGTCGACAGCAGCGGTGCAAGGTAGGTCAGTACCCGCGCCAGTTTGCGCTGCAAGGTGTCGATCAGGAGTGCGATCAACAGGATAAGGCCAATCATCAGGCCCTGGATCAGCCGCACTTCATTCTGGATTTGCCCGTGTTCGGCGCGCACAACGGGCTCCAGCCCGGCAATGGCCTGCTGTACGGCGTTGAGCTTGAGGTGGGTGGCGGCGCTGAGCTGGCTGCGTTGTTCGATCTGGTCCCGGGTGCGCTTGAGTTCTGCGGGGTAGCGGCTTAGCAGGCTGTTAAGTTCGCGCTTGAGAGCAATTCCTGCATCTTCGGCTTGGGTTGTTTCGGTGGGATCAAGGCCCATCATCGCGGCAAAATCATCGGTGCCCGAGGCACTTTTACTGCTCACGCCCAGCAGGGGCAGGGCGTCGATTTGCCTGGCCTGGAGCTCAATGCTGTCCAGCTCACGTTCCACATCGCCGGCCAGTTCACTGCGTCCGCTACTGACCAGTTTTTCGCGGGCGAGGGACAGCTTGGCCAGGTGTTGCGAGGCAGTGAACAGCAGGGGCAGATAAGCGCGGGCCTCGTTGGAAGTGGCGTCACTGGCATATTGGCCGAGTTGTTCCAGGCCGGCGCTCAGCTCGCGTTCGGCCTGTAGCAGTAAGGCCTGGGGGTCGCCGGCCAGTTTGCCAGCGGCCAGCAGTTCGGAATTGCTGTAGGTGCTGAGGTTTTCCAGGCTGGGGCGCAGTGCATCGGCCAGTGCGGGCGGCAAAGGAGTGAGTTCGCTTTTGAGAGTGTCGAGGGCGCTGTTGGCATCACTCAGGCGCAGGGCGTCACCGCTGGCCAGGTAGTCCTCGATATTGCGTGCCACTGTGTTGTGGAACTGCTGCGAAAGGCTCAAGTAGCGTTCCATCAGCAAAAATGGGCGTTCCAGGGCCTGTTGTGACCACCACAAGGTTGCACCCAGCGCGAGGCACACGGCGACCAGCAATAGCGTGTTGAGGTTGGTTAGCAGCTTGAGGCGCATGTGGGATTTTGCCTACTACACAGTCAGAAGCGGCAAAAGTTATTGCACTTAAGTTACAGCGTTGTGACGAAAACTCGGGATCAGGGACAAATAGTGGCAATTGGCCTTGTCTGGTGAAAGGGTTGTACCTGATTGCGCCCATTGTTCTTGGCGCGGTACAGCGCCTCATCGGCCTGGGAGGCCATTTGCAGGCTGTCGGCTTCGCCCTGCATCTGCACCACGCCTGCGCTGAAGGAGCACGACAGGTCTGCGGGCTGGGCCGGGTAGTGGATTTCGGCAAAGCGCTGGCGAATCTGATTGAGTACCTTATAGGCCGACTCTTGATCGGTGTCAGGCATCACAATCGCGAATTCCTCGCCGCCGTAGCGGCCAATAAAGTCGCTTTTGCGCAGGCGCTGCTTGAGAAACAGCGCCAGGCTCTTGATCACCCGGTCGCCCATGGGGTGGCCGTAGCCATCGTTGACGTGCTTGAAGTGATCGAGGTCGAGCATGGCAAAGCTCAAGGGGCGGTTCTCGCGGCGGGCGCGAAAGGTGCAGTCTTCGAGCAGTTGCAGGATATGGGTGTGGTTGTACAACCCGGTCAGGCTGTCGCGCACCATCCGCGCCTTGAGATGGCGGGCGCGCACGGCACGGTTGCGTACGGTGGTGATCAGATGGCGCGGCTGGATTGGCTTGGTCAGGAAGTCATCGCCGCCCTCGCTCATGGCATCAAGCTGCTTGTCCATATCGTCTTCGGCCGACAGATAAATGATTGGCACGCTGACGTAGCGGTCGTTGTGGCGGATGACCTTGGCCAACTCGGTGCCAGTGCAGGAGGGCATGTACATGTCGAGGATGATCAGGTCTGGCTGGAAGTCTGCCAGCTCGGCCATCGCCTGGATCGGATCGATCAGGGTGCGGGTAACAATGCCTGCGCTGTTGAGCAGGCGCTCGGTGTGCAGCGCCTGGGCCCGGGAGTCGTCAATGATCAGCACTTTGTAGGGCTCATATTGGGCGACACAGGTCAGCACCTCGATTTTCTCCATCAGGCTGGAGGCTTCCAGGGTGCCGGTCAAAAACGCCTGCCCGCCTGCGCGCACCGCTGCAAGGCGGGTCGGGGTGTCGGTTTCATGCAGGCTGAAAAACAGCAGCGGCAATTTTTGCTCAAGACCGGCTTGGGCCTGGGCGGCCAGTTCAAGGCCAAAACCGGGGCTGGCAAAGTCCACGTCCATCACAATGGCGGCCGGATGACGCTCGGCCATGGCCTGACGAAATGCTGCCGGGCTGCTGATCGCCTGGGCGCTGAGCTCGAAAAACTCTAGCTGCCTGGCTAGTCGGTCGGCGCGCGGCAGGTCTTGCAGCAGGATATACACCGGCTTGCGCAGCGGTGGCAGGTTGATATTTCCCATCAAGTCGCCCTGACGCAAGCCGGTGCGTGACAGGCGCTGCATAAGGCGATTGAGTTCGGTGATGATCGAGCTGCTCAGGCGGCTCTGGTTGGCGGCCATGTCCTGCAGCGCCAGGCCGATGGCCCGCGCCAGCGCGGTATGCTCCGGTTGCTCGAAGCGCTCGGCAAAGCGCAGCAGGCGCAAATTGGCGTCGTCGAGCTCGGCCAGGCCGGCAGGCGACCACTCATTGGCCTGCAGACGTTGCCAGATCTCAAGGATCTGGCGGGCCTGGTGGGTGACACGCTGGGCAAAGTGGTTTTTCAGACGCTCGCGACTGGGATCTTCTTGCTCGGTCATAACCTGGCTGCTGGGTAGGGAGGCATGCTGAAATCGAATGATGGCTCTATGCTAGCAGCTCATTGCAAATCTACGAGTTTCTCCTTGAAATTAACTGTCGGGCAGCCATATTGCCCATCACCTGTGCGCTTGTTCTATAGTGCCGGGCGTAGTGGCCCCCTGAGATAAAAAGCGTGCATGCAAGGCACGATGGGTTAGGGTTGTGGTCGAACCGTTGAATCAAGCATATGAAAGGATATAGCCATGCTGGACTGGAAAAAACGTGAGGGCACAGCCCGCGAATCGGTCAAAGAGCCCAAAATACAGTCGCGTGGCTATTTCAAGAGCATCCTGCTGAGCCGTTCCATCGCGGTGCTGGTAGGGATTTTTGTGCTGGTGAACCTGGGTCTGGGCTGGTACTGGAGCCAGGAGCCGGATCTGTTCCCGGTGCAGCAAAACGCGCAATTGGCGGCCGAAAAAGAAGGCAAACAGATGGTGCCGGGCTTCACCACCGTCGAAACCCTCAAGACCGTGGCCGGCACATTGCTGAGCAAACCGGGCGGTTACCTGTCCAATGACCGTTTTCCACCGGGCATTTTTCTGGACAACATCCCTAGCTGGGAATACGGCGTTCTGGTGCAGGTGCGCGACCTGACCCGCGCCCTGCGCAAAGACTTCGCCCGTTCACAGTCGCAGTCTGCGGAAGATGCCGATCTGGCCAAGGCCGAGCCGCGTTTCAACTTTGACAACAAAAGCTGGATGCTGCCGTCCAGCGAATCCGAATACCAGGAAGGCATCAATTCCCTGAGCCGTTATCAGGCACGCCTGTCTGACCCTAACCAGAAAAACGCCCTGTTCTATGCCCGCGCCGACAACCTCAACAACTGGTTGGGTGATGTCGGCACCCGTCTGGGCTCCCTGTCGCAACGCCTGTCGGCCAGCGTGGGTCGGGTCAAGCTCAACAGCGCGCTGAAAACCGAAAGCCTGCAACCGGGTCAGGTGCCGGTGGTGGATGAAGAAGTGGTAGAAACCCCGTGGATGCAGATCGACAACGTGTTCTATGAAGCCCGTGGTCAGGCCTGGGCGCTGTCACACTTGCTGCGTGCCATTGAGGTCGACTTTGCCGATGTGCTGGCGAAAAAGAACGCCACGGTCAGCGTGCGCCAGATCATTCGCGAGCTGGAAGCGGCGCAAGAACCGGTCTGGAGCCCGATGATCCTCAATGGCAGCGGCTATGGCGTGCTGGCCAACCATTCGCTGGTCATGGCCAACTATATTTCCCGCGCCAACGCGGCGGTCATGGACTTGCGTCAATTGTTGTCGCAAGGCTAAGCAATGGCCATTTCAGCCTTGGAGGCCGCACACCGTGCGGCCTCTGATGTCGAGCAAGTTGCCTGGGTGGATCGCGATGATCGCCTGCTGGGCGGCCTGCCCCGTCATGAATTGCGCGAGCGCGGCCTGATTGGACGAGGTACGTTCATTTTGCTGTTCAACTCTGCCGGGGAGCTGTGCGTGCATCAACGCACCCTGAGCAAAGCGCTGTACCCGGGGTTCTGGGATGTGGCAGCGGGCGGCATGGTCGGGGTGAATGAAACCTACGCCGAATCGGCGGCCCGTGAGTTGGCCGAAGAACTGGGTGTGAGTGGTGTGCCGCTGACGGCCCATGAGCGCTTTTACTTCGAGGCTCCGCAAAACCATCTGTGGTGCGCAGTGTTTTCAGCGGTGTGGGACGGCCCGTTGCAGGTGCAGCCCGAGGAAGTGCAGCAAGCGTGCTTTATGCCGGTGGCCGAGGCATTGCACCTGAGTACGCAACTGGACTACTGCCCTGACTCACTGGATGCGCTCAAGCGTTATATGACCCAGGGCTGACGTTGATTCCCCCTGTGGGAGCGGGCTTGCTCGCGATTCAGTCGACCCGGTTTTTCAGTTGCACCGCTGCGATCCCATCGCGAGCAAGCCCGCTCCCACAAGTTCGTGGCTGGCGCTTTAAAAAATGCCGCCGATTGGCTATTGGGATGCAGCGATTTTGTCGTTACACTGCGCGACCTTTTTCAGGCTCAGGCGGTTTTCCCTCCTGAGTTGCGCTGCCCCTGCCAGAGTGGGGCTTCGCGGTCGGTACACCCTGGCGCAACAGCGCCAGGCACCGGCCAATTATTTGTCCTCCGAATGAGGATTGCCGGTGGCCAAAAAAGCCGCATCCTTCGCCGCCCTGGGTGGCCTGGTATTTTCCACCGACGCAGGTCGTCACTGTCCGGACTGCCGTCAGCCGGTGGACGCCTGTACCTGCAAACAAACCCTGATCCCCGAAGGTGACGGTATCGCTCGCGTGCGCCGCGAAAGCAAAGGCCGCGGCGGCAAGACGGTGACCACCATCACCGGCGTGCCGTTGGCTGAAGACGCACTCAAGGAACTGGCCACGACGTTGAAAAAACGCTGCGGCACCGGTGGCGCGTTGAAAGACGGCATCATCGAGATCCAGGGCGACCACGTCGAACTGCTGCTGGCCGAGCTGGTCAAGCACGGTTTCAAAGCCAAGAAGTCCGGCGGCTAGCAGCCTCTGTGAAAGCCACCGCACAGCCGTTCTGGCGCCCCTCGAAGGCTGGTCAGAGCGTGCTCGCCATGGTTTTCACAGAGCCTGTTATCACCGGTTTCTAAACTCGGCGCTATTGTCAGGGTCTGACTAATCGTCACGTTCACACTTTAGACTGCGCCAGCCTGCTTTCAGGCTGGGCTATTTGACTTATTTATAGGGGACTTCGATGTCCGTACGACGCACACGCAAAGACGATGGCAGCCAATGGACAGTTGCGGACAGCCGCAGTGTTTACGGGATTCGCCATTGGGGGGCCGGGTATTTCGCGATCAATGAAGCCGGTCGCGTAGAAGTCCGTCCGAACGGCCCGAACAGCTCGCCCATCGATTTGTACGAGCAGGTCGACGAGCTGCGCAAGACCAGCGGTTTGTCCTTGCCGTTGCTGGTGCGTTTCCCGGATATCCTGCAAGACCGTGTACGCCAGCTGACCGGCGCATTCGATGCCAACATCGCGCGCCTGGAATACCAGAGCGAATACACCGCGCTGTACCCGATCAAGGTTAACCAGCAGGAAGCGGTGATCGAAAACATCATCGCTACCAAGAACGTGTCGATCGGTCTTGAAGCCGGCTCCAAGCCCGAGCTGCTGGCCGTGCTGGCCCTGGCGCCCAAGGGCGGCACCATCGTCTGCAATGGTTACAAGGACCGTGAGTTCATCCGCCTGGCGCTGATGGGCCAGAAGCTGGGTCACAACGTCTTTATCGTGATCGAGAAAGAATCCGAAGTAGACCTGGTGATCGAAGAAGCAGCCTCGCTCAAGGTCAAGCCACAGGTTGGCCTGCGCGTGCGCCTGTCGTCCCTGGCGTCGAGCAAGTGGGCTGACACCGGCGGTGAAAAATCCAAGTTCGGTCTTTCTGCCGCGCAATTGCTGTCGGTGGTTGAGCGCTTCCGAGCGGCCGGTCTGGACCAGGGCATCCGCCTGCTGCACTTCCATATGGGCTCGCAGATCGCCAACCTGGCGGACTACCAGCACGGTTTCAAGGAAGCGATCCGCTATTACGGCGAACTGCGCAACCTCGGCCTGCCGGTTGACCATATCGACGTGGGCGGCGGTCTGGGCGTGGATTACGACGGTACCCACTCGCGCAACGCCAGTTCGATCAACTACGACATGGACGATTACGCCGGTGTGGTTGTGGGTATGCTCAAAGAGTTCTGCGATGCGCAGAGCCTGCCGCACCCGCACATCTTCTCCGAGAGTGGCCGTTCCCTGACCGCCCACCACGCCATGCTGGTGGTGCAGGTGACCGACGTCGAGAAACACAACGACGACGTGCCGGTGATCGAAAACAAGGAAAGCCTGCCGGAAACCGTGCAATGGCTGGTGGACCTGCTGGGGCCGACCGACATTGAGATGGTCACCGAAACCTACTGGCGCGCCACGCACTACATGAGCGATATCGCTGCCCAGTACGCTGATGGCAAAATCACCCTGGCGGAAAAGGCCCTGGCCGAACAGTGCTACTTCGCGGTGTGCCGTCGCCTGCACAACTCGCTGAAAGCGCGTCAGCGTTCCCACCGTCAGGTGCTGGACGAGCTCAACGACAAGCTGGCCGACAAGTACATCTGCAACTTCTCGGTGTTCCAGAGTCTGCCGGACACCTGGGCGATTGGCCAGGTACTGCCGATCCTGCCGCTGCATCGTCTCAACGAAGAGCCGCTGCGTCGCGCCGTGCTGCAAGACCTGACCTGTGACTCCGACGGCAAGATCAAGCAATACGTCGACGAGCAGAGCATCGAAACCAGCCTGCCGGTGCACGGGCTGAACGAAGGTGAAGACTACCTGCTGGGGATCTTCCTGGTGGGCGCTTACCAGGAAATCCTCGGTGACATGCACAACCTGTTCGGTGACACCGACTCGGTGAACATCTACCAGAACGAAGACGGCAGCGTGTACCACGCCGGTATCGAGACCCATGACACCATCGAAGACATGCTGCGCTACGTGCACTTGTCGCCTGAAGAGCTGATGAACCACTACCGCGACAAAGTGGCCAGCGCCAGCATCAGTGCCAAGGAGCGTACCCAGTACCTCGACGCACTGCGCCTGGGCCTGACCCGCTCGTCGTACCTGTCGAGCCACTGATCCCCACGGGCTTCAGAGCTGACCGAAAAACGCCGGCCTGTGCATTGCACGGGCCGGCGTTTTTTTTCGCCTCAGTGTCAGGCGCCGAACCACTGATTCTTGCGCTGCATCTGCCATGCATACACGCCCAGGGTCAGGCTGCGCAGCACCATAAACAGCAGGAAACTTATCCACAGCCCGTGGTTGCCATAGCCGTGCAGGACCCAGGCGGCGGGGAAGACGATGACCACGCTGATGACCATGGCATTGCGCATTTCACGAGCGCGGGTAGCACCGATAAACAGCCCGTCAAGCAGGTAGCTCCACACTGCAATCAGCGGCAGCAGGGCCAGATAGGGCAAGTACTGGAAAGCGGTGTCGCGCACGCTGGGGATGTCGGTCTGCATTTGCACAAACAGATGCCCGCCGAACATAAACAGCAGCGCAAAACCCAGGCTGGCCAATAGTGACCAGCCGCAGGCCACCACCATCGAGCGGCGCAACGCCTCACGGTCGCGGGCGCCGATAGCGTGTCCGCACAGTGCCTCGACGGCGTGGGCCAGACCGTCCAGGGCATGGGCAGCCAGCAGCAGGCCATTGAGCAATAACGCATTGGCAGCCACGGTGGCATCGCCCAGGCGGGCGCCTTGCAGGGTGATGGAGAAAAACACCAGTTGCAGCATCAGGCTGCGGATAAAAATATCGCGATTGACCCCCAGTAACGGCTTCCAGTTGTGCCACATGCCCAGGGCGGCCCACACTACCTTGCCCGGATATCGACGCAGGGCACCGCGGGTCAGCCACAGACCGAGCAGGGCGCCGCTCCATTCGGCAATCACCGAAGCCCGGGCCGAGCCTGCCACCCCCCAGTCCAGCCCGAGGACGAACCACAGGTTCAGCGCGATATTCACCAGATTGGTCGTCAGCAGGATCGCCAACGGTGCGCGGGCGTTTTGCGTGCCCAAAAACCAGCCTACCAGTGCATAACTGGCCAGTGCGGCGGGCAGGCCAAACAGCCGTGTGTGGAAGAACTCCAGAGTCAGCGCGTGCAGTTCGGTGGAGGGCTGCATCAGGCTCAGGGCCACGCCGCTAAAAGGAATCGCAATGGCCCCCAGCAGCATCGACAACAGCACGCTGAGCAACAGGCCCTGCAGCAGGATTTGCCGCAGCGCGGCGCCATCACCGCGTCCGGCGGCCTGCGCGGCGAAGCCGGTGGTGCCCATGCGCAGAAAACCCATCATCCAGGCCAGGAAGATATACAGGCTGGCGCCCACGGCGACGGCGCCCAGTTGATGGGCGTGGGGCAAATGGCCGATAACGGTACTGTCGACCAACGCTACCAACGGCACGGAGATATTGGACAGGATCATGGGGGCCGCCAGCGCCCACACCCGGCGATGGGTAGGACGGTCGCGCCAGTCGGCTAACAGGGAAGATGACATGCAGGCTCCTTGGGGGAGCGCGATTGTAGCCGCAAAGCCTGCCCTCACCCCAACCCTCTCCCTGAGGGCGAGGGGGCTGATCTGCGCTTTTGTCCCCTCTCCCTTCGGGAGAGGGCTAGGGTGAGGGGCTCTTGATCTTCATCCAGCTGTTATATAGTCAACCCTTAACTGCCCGGTAAACGAGTACACCATGCTGAACAAAGGACTGCTTTTGGCCTGCACGCTGGCGCTGCTGAGCGCTTGTGATTCTTCCAGCGTCGACAAACCCGCCACGCCACAGGTGGCCACGAGCCAGCCGGCTAAACCGGTACAGGACGTCAAAGTGCTGGCCGGGCGTTATGCCGGGCGCGAGTTGAGTGTGGTAGACGTCTCTGAAGTGCAGCTGGACGGGGCCAGTACCTTGTCCGTGAGTTTCTCGGTGCCCCTGGACCCGCAGCAGAACTTCACCGACAAACTGCATCTGGTGGACGCCAAAACCGGTAAGGTCGATGGCGCCTGGGAGCTGTCGGACAACCTGATGGAGTTGCGCCTGCGCCACCTTGAGCCGCAGCGCAAGCTGATCCTTACCGTCGACCCCGGCCTGCGCGCCGTCAACGATGCCAAGCTCGCCGCCGAATACGTCAGTCGCCTGGAAACCCGCGACCTGCAACCCACGGTCGGCTTCGCCAGCCGTGGCAACCTGCTGCCCACGCGCCTGGCCGAAGGTCTGCCGGTGATCGCGCTGAACGTCGACAAGGTCGATGTCGAGTTCTTTCGGGTCAAACCCGAGTCGCTGCCGGCGTTTCTCAGCCAGTGGGGGCGCAACAGCAGCCTGCAAAGCTACGAAGCCAGGGATCTGCTGAATATGGCCGATCTGGTTTACAGCGGCCGTTTTGACTTGAACCCGGCGCGCAATACCCGGGAAACCCTGATCCTGCCCACGGCCGGGATCAAGCCCTTGCAGCAGCCGGGAGTTTATCTGGCGGTGATGACCGCCTCTGGCAGTTACAACTATTCGACCCCAGCCACCTTGTTTACCCTCAGCGATATCGGCCTTTCGGTGCATCGCTACCAAAAGCGCCTGGATGTGTTCACACAGGCCCTGGAAGGTGGCAGTGCACTGAGCGGCATCGATCTCGAGTTGCTTGATGGCAAGGGCAAGATGCTTGGCCAGGGCAAGACGGGCAAGGACGGGCATGCCGAGCTGGCCTTGCCACCCAAGGCCGAAGTGCTGCTGGCGCGCCAGGGCGACCAGACCAGCCTGTTGCGCTTGAACACGGCGGCGCTGAATCTGGCCGAATTCGATATCGGCGGCCCGCAGGCGCATCCGTTGCAGTTCTTTGTATTTGGCCCCCGTGATCTGTATCGCCCCGGCGAAACCGTGCTGCTCAATGCCTTGCTGCGCGACCGCGACGGCAACCCGGTCAAGCCGCAGCCGGTCAGCGTCGAGGTGCGTCGCCCGGACGAGCAGGTGAGCCGCAAGTTCGTCTGGACGCCGGATGCTTCCGGTCTTTATCAGTACCCGCTGCAACTGGCCGCCGAAGCGCCGACCGGGCGCTGGCAGCTGGTGTTCGACTTTGGTGACGGCAAGCCGCAGCTGTACGAGTTTTTGGTCGAGGACTTTTTACCCGAGCGCATGGCACTTGAACTCAAGGGCAGCGATACCCCGCTGAGCCCCGGGCAAACCGCTGAAATCCAGGTTGCGGGGCGTTACCTGTACGGTGCTCCGGCAGCCGGTAACCGCTTGAGCGGGCAGGTCTATGTGCGGCCATTGCGCGAGGCGGTCAGTGCCTTGCCGGGCTATCAGTTCGGTTCGGTGACAGAACCGGAGCTGACCCAGGATCTGGAGCTGGACGAAAGCGTGCTCAACGCCGACGGCAAGCAAACCCTCAGCATTGACAGTCAATGGAGCGATGCCAAATCGCCGTTGCAACTGATTGTGCAGGCCAGTTTGCAGGAGTCGGGCGGGCGCCCGATTACCCGTCGCCTGGTGCAGCCGGTATGGCCGGCAGACCGTCTGCCGGGGCTGCGCGGCCTGTTTGACGGTGCTGAAACCGATGGCGACGGCCCGGTTGAGTTCGAGCTGCTGGTTGCTGACAGCCAGGGCAACAAATTGGCGGCCGACAACCTCAAGGTGCGTCTGGTGCGTGAACGCCGCGATTACTACTGGAACTACTCGGACAACGACGGCTGGAGTTATCACTACAACGAGAAGTTTCTGAACCTCAACGAAGAGACCCTCAGCCTCAAGGCGGGCGAAACCGCCAAGGTCAGCTTTCCGGTGGAGTGGGGCCCTTACCGCGTAGAGGTTGAAGACCCGCAAACCGGCTTGATCAGCAGCCTGCGCTTCTGGGCCGGTTATCGTGCCCAGGACAACGCCGAAGGCGGTGCCGTGCGCCCCGACCAGGTCAAGCTGGCGCTGGACAAGGCCGCTTATGCCGATGGCGATACGGCCAAGGTCACGGTCACGCCACCTGCGGCTGGCAAGGGCTACTTGCTGGTTGAAGGCAGCGATGGCCCGTTGTGGTGGCAGGAAATCGAAGTGCCGGCCGAGGGCAAGGCCTACGAAATCAGACTCGACCCGAGCTGGGCCCGGCATGACCTGTATATCAGTGCACTGGTGATCCGCCCCGGTGAACGCAAGACCAATATCACTCCCAAGCGTGCTGTAGGGGTGCTGCACCTGCCCATCGATCGCAGCCAGCGCAAGTTGGCTCTTACGCTGGATGCCCCTGAAAAAATGCGTCCCAAGCAACCTCTGACGGTGAAGCTCTCGGCTAAAAATGCCGATGGCAGCATTCCCAAACAGGCCCATGTACTGCTGGCTGCCGTGGATGTGGGCGTGCTCAATATCACTGAGTACCCGACCCCCGACCCGTTCACCAGCCTGTTCGGGCGCAAGGCCTATGGGGCGGATCAGCTGGATATTTACGGGCAGTTGATTGAGGCCGGGCAGGGCCGTCTGGCCAGCCTGGCGTTCGGCGGCGATGCGGCACTGGCCAAGGGCGGCAAGCGACCTGCCACCAGTGTCACCATCGTGGCGCTGCAAAGTGCACCGGTGACGCTCAACGAGCAGGGCGAAGGTGAAGTCAGTGTGGATATCCCTGACTTCAACGGCGAGTTGCGCTTGATGGCACAAGCCTGGACCGACGATCGCTACGGCATGGCCGAGGCCAGAACCGTGGTCGCAGCACCATTGGTGGCCGAGCTGGCTGCGCCGCGCTTTCTGGCCGGTGGCGACGAGACGCGGCTGGCGCTGGACCTGTCCAACCTCACCGACAAGCCGCAAACGCTGCACGTGAACCTTAACACCGAGGGGCAACTGAGCCTGCTGGGTGACGCGACACAGAACCTGACACTCAGCCCCGGCCAGCGCAGTACCTTGCAGGTTCCGGTCAAGGCGCTGGGCGGGTATGGCACCGGTGTGGTCAAGGTGACGGTCAATGGTCTGGACCTGCCGGGTGAAACCCTGGCGCCGTTCACCCGCGAATGGACGTTGGGGGTGCGCCCGGCGTATCCAGCATTGCTAAAGCATTACCGTGGTGTGCTCAACGACCAGCCCTGGAGCCTGCCCGAGGGCGAGCTGCAAGCCTTTGAACCGGCCGGGCGTGAAGCCTTGCTCAGCTTGTCGAGCCGCCCGCCGCTGAATCTTGGCGAGCAGATTCGTGCGCTTAAGGCTTACCCGTATGGCTGTTCCGAGCAAACCACCAGCGGCCTGTACCCGGCTCTGTATGCCGATGCAGCCCTGCTCAAACGCCTGGGCCTTGAAGGCGAGCCGGACACCGAGCGCAAACGCAAAATCGAGTTGGGTATCGAGCGCCTGCTGGGCATGCAGCGCTACAACGGCAGTTTTGGCCTGTGGGGCGCGGACGGTCAGGAAGAGTACTGGCTCACAGCCTATATCACCGACTTCCTGCTGCGCGCCCGCGATCAAGGCTACGCGGTACCTCCCGAGGCGCTGAAAAAGGCCAGCGAGCGGTTGCTGCGTTATGTGCAGGAACGCAACCTGATCGAGGCCGACTACAGCGACAACCTCGACCACACCCGCTTTGCCGTACAGGCCTATGCAGCGCTGGTCCTGGCCCGAAGCCAACAGGCGCCGCTGGGTGCGCTGCGCAGCATTTTTGAGCGCCGCAGCGATGCCCGTTCCGGTTTGCCTCTGGTGCAGTTGGCCATTGCCCTGCAGAAAATGGGCGATCAACCGCGCGCCGATCAAGCGTTGGTGGCGGGGTTGGCGGCGAAGCGCAAGGCTGATCAATGGCTGGGCGACTACGGCAGCCCGCTGCGCGATCAGGCGTTGATTCTGGCCTTGCTGGAAGAGAACAACCTGATGAGTGGTCAGCGTGAACAGCGACTGTTCGACCTGTCCGATCAACTGGCGGCGAGTCAGTGGCTGTCGACCCAGGAACGCAATTCACTGTTCCTCGCCGGTCGCGATTTGCTGGGCAAGCCTGAGGCCAGCTGGAGTGCGCAACTCACCAGTGGCGATCAGACCCGCGAGCTGAACAACGCCCGCTCAGGGCTCAAGCTCGACGGGCCGCTGCTAGCCTCGCCCCTGAGCCTGCGTAACGCAGGCAGCGCGCCGATTTATCAACAGCTGACGATTTCGGGTTATCCACAGCACGCCCCGGCGGCGGGCGGCGAAAACATGAGCATTCGCCGCGACTACCTGGGTATGAACGGTGAGCCGCTGGATCTCAAGGCGCTGAAAAGTGGTGATCTGGTGCTGGTGCATCTGGCCGTGACGGCCAAGCAGCAAGTGCCTGATGCGCTGGTGGTGGATTTGCTGCCGGCAGGCCTGGAGCTGGAAAACCAGAACCTGGGGCAGAGCGCGGCCAGCCTTGAAAACGCCAGTACTCAAGTGAAGCAATGGCGCGAGTCGATGCAGAACGCCAGCGTGCAGCATCAGGAGTATCGGGATGATCGTTATGTGGCGGCAGTCAAACTGGATGGCTACGGGACCACGCACCTGCTGTACCTGGCCCGTGCAGTGACTCCGGGTACCTACCGGGTACCGCCGCCGCAAGTGGAGTCGATGTACCGGCCCAACTGGCAGGCCGTGGGGGATGCGGTGGGGGAGATGGTGATCAAGGGGCGTTAGGTCTGTGGCCGCGGTAGGGTTTAGCAGGTACACCGGGTACATATCCGGCATTCGCGTTTAAACGGGATATTGGTTTCGCCCTTACGGCGAGTCACTTTTTCCAGACGCCGAAAAAGTAACCAAAAAGGCTTGCCCCTGGCGTCCGGCCTTCGCTGCGCTCAGGTTCCCTCGCTCCGGTCCCGCTCCGTGGGCACGCCGCCACGGGCCATCCTTGGCCCATCGCGGCTCTCCCGGCATCCATGCCGGGAGGCCCACTGCGCAGAACCTCCACTCGGCCTCCCGATGGGGCGGGTAGATCAACAGCCGTCGAGGCGGCCGACCGGCCGGCCTGTTTGAATACAGGATCTGCGACCGACATATTTCCCTGTGGGAGCCGGGCTTGCCCGCGATGCAGGCACCTCGTTCTATCTGGAGGAACAAAGTGCTGGCATCGCGGGCAGGCCCGCTCCCACAAGAGTTGGTGTTGGTTAAATTTTTTGCTTTTGCTTTTGCTTTTGCTTTTGTTGTTGCCACTCGATTGTGCAGGCGACGCGAATGCCCCTCACAGAAGGCCGAACGCAGGTGCTGTTATGGGGGTGGCGCGGCAGGACGCCGCGCCAGCCGCGATGGGCCATGGATGGCCCGTCGCGGCGTGCCCCCATAACAGTGCCGGAGAGAGGGAACCGGCGAGCCTTGGCGAGTCGGCCGTATGGTAGGGCGAGGACTTTTTGGTTCCTTTTTGGTCCTTCAAAAAGGGACTCGCCGTAAGGGCGAAACCGATACTTCAGTTAACCGCAGATGCTGGATATGTACCCGATGTACCGCTTAAACCGCCACAGCGGCTAAAGCGGCTAAAGCGGCTACAGGTTTGGCGCATCGCTCCCACAGGAGTAAGAGCTCAACTGATGATCCAGCTCAAGAGCCACAGCCCCAGCACCAGCCAGATCACACCGCCGATGATCGAGGCGCGGATAAAGGCGCGCACGGCGTTGTACAAAAACAACAGGCCGATGATCAACACCGCAATGCTTATGATCGAGGTGTCCATGCCCAACGCCCGGGCCATGCCGTCGACAAAGTTGCTGCCTGCCTCAGTGATGGTGCCGAACAGGCCGTTCAGGGTCTCGACGATAAAACGCACCAGCGTGCCCAGCCACAGGCCAAGATTTCCAATAAAACTTTCGACGTGCATGGTCAGGTTCCGATGAGTAAGGTGGCCACTGTGCCAGATATACACATTAGGCATCCATTCATGGTGCAAGTTGCGTAGCGAGTGAGTTTGAGTGGGGCCAGGGATCAAAAAATTACTGGGTTGGACGGCTGGCGGCCTGCTGGCGCTGTGTACGTTGCTGTGGCTGGCTGACAGGATCTGGCCGCTGCCGTTGCCCAAGGATGACCAGGCCCGCGTTGTCCTGGCCGAAGACGGCACGCCACTGTGGCGCTTTGCCGATGCCAACGGTGTGTGGCGCTACCCGGTGCATGTCGAAGACGTGTCGCCGCTGTACCTGGATGCCTTGCTGACCTACGAGGACCGCTGGTTCTTTCAACACCCCGGGGTCAACCCGCTGGCGCTGGGCCGTGCGGCCTGGCAAAACCTTAGCGGCGGGCGGGTGTTATCAGGCGGTAGCACGTTGTCGATGCAGGTTGCACGCCTGCTCGATCCCCATGAGCGGACGTTGCCTGGCAAATTGCGTCAGCTATGGCGCACCGCTCAGCTGGAATGGCATCTGAGCAAGCCGCAGATTCTTGAGCTGTACCTCAATCGCGCGCCATTTGGCGGTACCCTGCAGGGTGTTGCTGCGGCCAGTTGGGCCTATCTGGGCAAAGCGCCGCAACAGCTCACCCGGTCAGAGGCAGCCCTGCTCGCCGTGTTGCCACAAGCGCCGAGCCGCTTGCGCCCCGACCGTCACCCGCAACGCGCACAAGTGGCTCGGGACAAGGTGCTGCGTCGCCTGGCCGAATATCAGGTGTGGCCACAGCCGGCGGTGGATGAAGCTCTGGAGGAGCCGCTGCTGCTGGCACCGCGCCTTGAACCGAGCCTTGCACCCTTGCTGGCGCGACGCCTTAACCGCCCCGGCAGCCCGCCACTGATCCGTACCATGATCGACGCCAGTTTGCAGCGTCGCCTCGAAGACTTGCTGCTGGGCTGGCGCGCCCGTTTGCCCGATCACACCTCGGCGGCCATTGTGGTGGTCGAAACCGAAAACATGGCCGTACGCGCCTATCTGGGGTCGGTGGACATCAACGATGCACGCCGCTTTGGCCATGTCGACATGATCACCGCCATGCGCTCGCCGGGCTCGACCCTCAAGCCGTTTTTGTACGGCATGGCCATGGATGCTGGGCTGATTCACTCTGAATCGCTGCTGCAGGATGTGCCGCGGCGTTATGGCGACTATCGTCCGGGCAACTTCTCCATGGGTTTCAGCGGGCCGGTATCGGCCAGTGCCGCGCTGGTCACTTCGCTCAACTTGCCCGCTGTACAACTGCTTGAAGCCTATGGGCCCAAGCGTTTTGCCGCCGATATGCGCAACGGTGGCGTGCCCTTGAGTTTGCCAGCACTGGCCGAGCCCAATCTGGCGCTGATTCTGGGCGGCGCCGGCAGCCGTCTGGAAGATCTGGTCAGCGGTTACAGCGCCCTGGCACGTGAAGGGCGCAGCGCCAACCTGCGGCTGCAACCCGACGACGAACTGCGCGAGCGGCGCATGCTGTCGCCGGGGGCGGCATGGGTGATACGGCGCATCCTCAGCGGGCAGGCGCGCCCTGACCGCGACCCCCATGCCGACCTGGTGCTGCGCCCGCAACTGGCCTGGAAGACCGGTACCAGTTATGGCTTTCGCGATGCGCTGGCGATCGGTGTTGGGCCGCGTTACCTGATCGGTGTGTGGATCGGTCGCCCGGATGGAACCCCCGTGCCGGGGCAGTTCGGCCTGGCGTCGGCGGCTCCCTTGATGCTGCAAGTCCACGACGTATTGAGCAACCGCGACAACCAGCGTGGCATTGTCGCGCCAGTACAGGCGGTGCCGGACAGTGTTGGGGTGGCAGCGATTTGCTGGCCATTGGGGCAGCCCATGAACAAGAGCGATGCCAATTGTCGTCGCCAGCGGTTTGCCTGGACCCTGGATCACACCACGCCGCCGACCTTGCTGGCGGCGGATCAACCTCTGGGTGTGGGCCTGCGCGAAATCATCCGGGTCAATCCGCAAGGCTTGCGTGTTGGCCCGCAATGCGCCGACGGGCAACAACACGAGGTGGCATTGTGGCCAGCCCCCCTTGAGCCCTGGCTACCCCGGGTAGAGCGACGTGAAGCGCGGTTGCCTGAGGCTTCCACACAATGCCCGCCACCGGCCTTGAGTGCGCTGACCCCGCTGTCGATTGTCGGTGTACGTGACGGCGACCGACTGCGCCGTCCTGCTGCCAGCCAGGCGATATTGCGCCTGGCGCTATCGGCCTTGGGCGGTGAAGGTCGGCGCTGGTGGTTTATCAATGGCGCGCCACTGGGCGACAGTGCACAACCAGAGGTATTCAACACCAGCCTGGAACTACCAGGGCGTTATGAGCTGAGCGTGCTCGATGAAAGCGGGCAAACTGCCCGTGTCGAGTTCAGTGTGGTGGAGTAACAGCCCCTCTTTGTGCCTGTTTTACGCACTGAATATCAACTTGAAACCCGTCAATTATGCTTATACCTAAAGTAGAGTCGCTGCTGGCAGTGTTTTTTCGGGGAAGTAATGGCGTTGATATATATGGTTTTTTTACTGGCATTTAAAACCAAAGTATTAATCATCAAGAAGGGGGCAAGGTGTTTTATATAAGGGGTTAATACCAAGTTGTGAATTGTTTGATAAGGCCCGCGGCGTTGTTATGTACCCAACGGACGAACGTATCCCCGACACAGAGCAGGGAACTTCGAACTCAGGCATAACAGGTGCAAGGGACTTAATCATGAATACTCAACTTTTTCTGAAAACCAGCACAGCGCTCCTCTTGGTCATGACTGTCAGCCTGGCTGGCTGCAGCGGCGGCGGTGGCGGCCACAAGAGCTATGTAGCCAGCAGTGATACCGGTACTGACGCAGGTACTGGCGGTGGCACTGACGGCGGGACTGACGGTGGTACAGGCGGTGGCACAGACGGCGGCACTGGCGGCGGTACCGGTGGTGGTACAGACGGCGGCACTGGCGGTGGAACTGGTGGTGGTACAGACGGCGGTACTGGCGGTGGAACTGGTGGTGGTACAGGCGGTGGTACAGGCGGCGGTACTGGTGGTGGTACAGGCGGTGGTACAGGCGGTGGAACCGGTGGCGGCACTGGCGGAGGCACAGGCGGCACAGGCGGTACAGGCACAACTCCTCTGGTTACAGGTCAGGTCGCAGGTCAGGTCGGCAGCGCCCTTGGCGGCGTGGGCACCACTGTCAGCGGGGTTGGTGGCACCCTGAGCACCGTGCCTGTGGTCGGTACCGTGGCTGGCGGCCTGGTGACCAATACCGGCAATGCCGTGACCTCCGTAACAGATGGTATTACTGGTGGCCTGGGCTCGCTGGGTACCGACAAGAACTCCCTCGGCCTGACTGTCGGTGGTGTTACCAACGCGGTTGGTGATGTAGGCAAAGGCGTTTCGTCAGTGGGTACCGGTCTGAGCACCGTGCTGGACAACACCCCGATCAGCCAGATTCCGCTGGTGGGTGGCGTGGTTGGCAAGGTGACTGATACCACGGGCGGGCTGGTCAACAAAGTGGGCACCACGGTGACCATGATCGGCAATACCCTGACCACCGATGTGAGCAGTGGCAAGCTGGGCGCCTTGACCGGCGGCGTAAATGACAAGGTGCTGGTGCCGGTGATTTCCCTGGTCGAGAACGTCACGGGCAAAGTGGGTACCACCACAGGGCTGGGGGCACCGGTAGATGGTCTGCTGAACAAAGTAGGCGGCACCGTGAGCGGCCTCGGCGACAAGGTGACAGCTACCGGCGGCGACAACCCGGTGACTTCTCTGGTGGGTGGTGTGCTGACCGGTGTAGGCGGTGCGGTTGACAAGGCTGGCGGCTACGTGAATCCGGCAGCGGGCTCCACAGGCAGCGGTACTGGTACCGGGACAGGGCTGGGTGGTCTGCTGGGCGGGCTGGGTGTGGGCGCAAGCGCCGGGGCCGGTGTAGGTGCCGGTGCCGGGGTTAGTACAGGTGGTGTGAGCGCAGGTGCGGGGGCCGGTGCAGGCGCTGGTGTAGGCGCCGGGGTTGGCGGTCTGCTGGGCGGTCTGGGTGTGGGGGCAAGCACTGGCGGCAGTGTCGGAGCTGGTGCTGACACTACAGGTGCAAGTGCAAGTGCAAGTGCAGGTGCAGGTGCAGTCGGTGGTGTTGGCGGTGTCGTCGGTGGGGTAGTTGGTGGTCTTGGCGGCTTGCTGGGTGTCAAAGTGGACTCAGTCAACAACACTGCCGATACAACAGCAGGAGCCGCGGGCGCTGGTACAGGCGGTCTGGGCGGGGTACTTGGGGGCGTGGTTGGCGGGCTGGGCAACTTGGGCAAGAAATAACTGAAGAATATTGCACCTGGCCGGTTCGACGGCCTTACCTACAGCGCCTACGCTTGGTTGGGACGAGAGATTCAGATGAGTCTCTCGTCTTTTTTCATGTGCAGATTGTAGGACTGATGCTCGGGCCGCTTTGCAAAGCATTCTAAAAATAAAGCCCTTCGTTATGTCGCCGTAGTTGAACATGGAGTGTCCTATGCGTAATTGCGTTCCCTTTTTGTTGTTGGCTCTGGCCCCGTACGCGGGTGCCGAGACCCTTCCGCGTTTTCTCAACAGCAATGACAGCATGCAAACCCTGCCCACGCCCAACCTGCCGGTGGATGCCTATCGCCCTGCGGCGCCTGCGCTGGAGCTACCCAAGCCGGCGGCTGCACAACCCCGGCCACTGGAAATGGGTACCCGCCTGACCATTCGCAAGTTGCAGATCGAAGGTGGCACGATCTATCCGTTGCCAGAGCTGGGGGCGGTGTACAAACCGCTGCTGGGCCATGAAATCACCCTGGCCGAACTGATCGAGGCCACACGCAAGATCACCAAGCGTTACCAGGACGATGGCTATTTATTGTCCTATGCGTTTTTGCCTCAGCAGAACTTCGACCAGGGCCTGGTGCGTGTGGTGCTGGTTGAAGGCTATATCAGCGAGTACAAGGTTGACGGCGATATCGGGCGGGTCAAAGGGTTTGTGGATGAGCTGGTCGATAAGCTCAAGGGCGAACGCCCGCTGACCCGCAAGACGTTCAACCGCTACAGCACGCTGTTGAGCCGCATCCCCGGCGTCACCCTGGAGGCGCAAGTGCCACCACCCGGCACCACCGATGGTGCATCGACGCTGAGTATCAGTGCCAGCCGCAAGCCCTTCACCACCAGCATGAGCCTGGTCGAAGGCAATCGCAGCAGCACCCAGGCGCTGCTGGCGGCCAGCAGCAATTCGCAAACGGCCATGGCCGAACAATTGACCCTGAGCGGGTTGTTTCCCCCGGGCAATGACAAGGAGCACTACTACCGCCTTGATTACAGCCAGTACCTCAACGCGGAAGGCACGCAGTTGAACCTGTTTGGTTCCAGTTATCGCAGTGATCCAAGTACCAGTATCGTCACCAGCGACGGTTTTGAACTCAAGCCCCATCGCGAGAATGACCGCTTTTCGATCGGTATCAGCCATCCACTGATTGCTGCTCCGGATCAATGGCTCAGCGCCGCCGCGCGTTTCTACGGGGTCAATGACAAGACTGACTACGAGATCGTCGGCTACGGGCAGACCATCAGTGACAAAACCAACGTGCGGGCACTGGCGTTTGAGGGCGACTGGCGCAAGTCCGATGCCAAACAACTGCGCATCGTCAGTGCCGGCTTGTACCAGGGCATAGATGGCATGGGTGCCAAGAGCGAGACCAACCTGACCGGCACGCAGTACGATCTGGACTTCTTCCGTTTGCGTCTGTCGGGCGTGCAGAGTAACGGCTACTTCGACAATTGGCAGGGGGTGATATCGGGCGCTCTTTACTGGAGTGACGACACCCTGCCTGACAGCGAAAGGGCGGTATTTGGCGGGCAGAACTTCGGTCGCGGCTACCCGGACGATCAGGCATCCGGCGACAAGGGCTGGGGGGCGGCATACGAACTTAACTACAGCTTCAATCGCGAGGGTGAATGGGTCAAGTTGCTGCAACCCTATGCCGTCGTGGACAGGGCCAAAGTCTGGTACAACGAGTTGCCGTTAAAAGGTTCGGATATGTCTTCGGCAGCACTGGGCTTGCGTTTTGGTGACAAGCGCTATTACAACGTTGCCCTGGAAGTTGCCAAGCCCATGTCGGATATAGCGCTGGACAGTTTTAATCGCCGGCCGCGATATACATTGAGTTTTAGTTATCAGTTGTAGTGTGTGACCGTAAAAGCCCGCCTCCCCAAGTCAGGGGGGCGGGCTTTTATAGTATGGGGGTCAAGTTCTTGCCAGGTGTAAGTGTGTGGGCTGTGGAAAGAGGTTTTCGAGGGTGTCGAGCAGGCGCACGTGGTAGATGGGTTTGCGAAACAGGTCCAGCACCTGCAGGCGCAGAAGGTCGCTTACATCGTCCATATCGGCGTGCCCGGAAATGACAATCACCGGCAAATGCTGGCGCGATGTGTGCTCGCGCAGGCGCTTGATCAGCGCAATACCGCTCTCTTCCGGCATGCGCAGGTCGGTGATGACCAGCGCAATATCCGGATGTTGGGTCAACTGCGAAAGGGCGAGTTTGACTGAAGTTGCCGTATAGCAACAAAAGCCCTCGCCCTCCAGCAGCTCAGCCAACTCCAGCAGTGCGTCCTCTTCGTCATCCACCAGGAGAAGCTGTTGGCGTGATGGGGAGAGAGGCATGTTGAGTACTCTTATAGCGGTTGAATTTAACAGCTCCGCGATGAGGTGTTAAGCAGGAGGGTTTAGACCAGTTTTGATTTTGGTAAATATACCGGTAACTGCAGTTTGCACATCAGGCGAAAGCCCCGCAATAACCACCGCCACCATCGCTGCAATAATTGCATATTCAATACCCGAAGCGCCTTCGGTCCGTTTTGCAAACAACTTGGCTTGGCGCGCTACAAATACCTGGGCAGGTACATACACTTTCAGAACAGTATTTAATATCATCTGACTTCTCCTTAGTGCGCCGGGGCGGGCGCTGCGTAACTTGGGTGCAGGGTGATTCCCACCTGCAGTCACAGCATTGGCAATAAATGACTTTCCCACAACTGTATCATTGGACTAATCACAAAGTATTAATCCAAATGACTATTTAAAAAATGCGTGTCAAATCAAACTATTCACAATTGATTAGAGATTTTTTAGTTCGCTAATGGCATTTTGCTTTACCTGAGCTATTTTTAAATAGCGATTGGTTTCAAACGCATTAAAGGTTCGTAGCTGCCTGATTGTGAATGGGTTTTTTAGTCTGCAGTGCGCAGTGATAAAGGGAGTTTGTGCATGAACAATCGACGCAGTCTGATACTGGCCGCCATTTTGTTTGTCGGGGCAATTGCCGCCGGTTACTGGGGGCTGGTATTGAGTCGACAGCAGCCGGTCGCCGAAGTTCCGGTGGCTCAGTCTGTAGAACAAGGTGTAGCGGCCGTTGAAGACAAAACCCGCCAGGCGGTGGTGGTACTGGTTCGCGATGTCCCCCCGAATGTGGCCTTGACGGCCGATGACCTGACCCTGGAAAAACTCCGTACCGCCCCCGCTGGCAGCCTGACTGCCATCGATCAGGCGGTGGGCCGCACCCCGTGGCGCAGCCTGAGTGCAGGCACCTGGCTCAGTGATCAAAGCTTTGACGTGGGCGGGCCGCTGGCTCGCATGATTCGCCCGGATGAGCGCGCACTGGGGGTCATGATTGACGAGGTGTCCGCTGCGGGTGGGCAACTCAGCCCCGGTGATTACGTCGATATCCTGTTGTTTTTGCGTCAGGACAGTGGCAACCCTCAGCAGTCGGCCCAGGTGGTATTGCCGGCAGTGCGGGTGCTGAGCGTGGGGGGTGAACTGGGCTTGACCAGCGATGGCAAGTTGGCCAGCCAGCCGAAAAATGCCGAGGAAGCGCTCAAGCAAGAACAAAGCCGCATCAATGCGCGATCCGCAGTCCTGGCGGTTCCCGAGCAGCTTCTCAATCAACTGATGCTGGCGACCCAGGCAGGCACCCTGCGCCTGGCCGTGCGCAGTGCCGACGAGCAACGTTTGAGCAAATATTGGGCGGGCGAGCAGGAATCTGCGACTAATCTTGATAATGCCAAGCGCAGTCTTTATCAATTTAACCAGTTAGCCATGGCCAGTCCGGCAAGAGTGCCAGTCAGCAGCAATCCCGCTGTCGCCCCTCGGGTACGCGGTATTGAAGTGATCCGCGGCAATCAAACGGCTCAGCAGTAGGCCCAATAAAAATCCTTATCTGAAAGGAAAACCAACATGAGCCACCGTTGCCCTCCACTTTATAAACGCGCTTTCTGGACGCTGCTGCTGAGCAGCTTGCCCCTGGAGATGGCCTTGGCCGCAGGCGAAAACTGCGCGGCATTCAACGCATTGCCTTCGGTATTGGAAGTGGCCCAGGGGGCCCAGAAGGCGATGGGCTTTCCGGTGAACATCTCGCGCATTGCCGTGGGCGACCCCACCATTGCCGATATTCGCTCCAATGGGCCAAACGCTTTTTTGCTCACCGGTATTGCCTCGGGCACCACCAGCCTGATGGTCTGGAGTGCCTGCTCGAAAGAGCCGCACCAGACCATGCTTTTCGTCAAGGGCAAGGCCGCCTCGGGGCTGACCGGTACGACGTTGCCGCCCTCCGAAGACCCGACCTTGCCGGTGCAGGTGCAAACCGATATCCGCTTTGTCGAAGTCAGCCGCACCAAACTGCAGGAAGCCAGTACCTCGATCTTCGGTATGGGCAGCAACTTCCTGTTCGGCTCGCCGGGCTCATTCCTCAGCACCGCTGAAGGGATCATCACCGGTGGTCCGGTGGCCAACGCCAAGTATTTCAACATCGGCTTTGGCGGCGGCAAGGTCAGGGCCATGATCAATGCCCTGGAAGGCAGCGGCTTTGCCTACACCCTGGCGCGTCCCAGCCTCGTGGCCATGAGCGGGCAGAGTGCAACCTTTCTGGCCGGTGGTGAAGTGCCAATCCCGGTGCCCAGCAGCGGCAGCGATAACGTGTCGATCGAGTACAAGGAGTTCGGTATCCGCCTCACGCTGACCCCGACCGTGCTGGGGCGTGATCGCATCATGCTCAAGGTGGCCCCCGAAGTCAGTGAGCTGGACTACACCAATGCGGTGAATATCGCCGGCACCCTGGTTCCGGGCCTGACGGTTCGACGCACCGATACCAGCATCTCACTGGCCGACGGCGAAAGCTTTGTGATCAGTGGCTTGATCAGTTCGCGCAACAGCTCCCAGGTCAACAAATTCCCGGGGCTGGGCGACATTCCGATTCTTGGCGCTTTTTTCCGCGACTCCAATATCAGTCGTGAAGAGAAAGAACTGCTGATGATCGTCACCCCGCATCTGGTTCAGCCACTGGCTGCCAATGCGGCACTGCCGACGATGCCCGGGGAGCAATTGCGCAATTACGACCCTAACTGGTATCGCCTGTATTTCCTGGAGAACGGCAAATTCAATAGCCGTAGCGGGTTATCTCAATGAGCCAAAGCCTAAGCCAGACATTTCTCGCGCTGACGCGCAACAACACCGATCTTGAGTGGCTGCAGGGAGCATTAGCGCCGTTGGGTCAAGTGGTGGGTGCAGGCACAAGTAGCCTGGATGAACTGCTGGCCCTGGTTGATGTGACGTTTGCCGGCCTGATATTTGTGGGCCTGGATCGGGACAAGGTAGTCAACCAGTGCGCGCTGATTGAAGGTGCTCTGGAAGCCAAGCCCATGCTGGCCATCGTTGCCCTGGGCGACGGTATGGATAACCAACTGGTACTCAATGCCATGCGCGCCGGGGCGAGGGACTTTGTGGCCTACGGTTCGCGCTCCAGTGAAGTGGCGGGGCTGGTGCGGCGCCTGAGCAAGCGCCTGCCACCTGTGGCACCGAATGCCCAGTTGGGTGGCCTGAGCGTGTTGTTCAGTGCGCAATGCAATGCCGATGGTGCATTGCTGGCCAGCCACCTGGGGCTGGTGGTGCAAAAGCACGATCAAAAAACCCTGTTTCTGGACCTGGGCGTGCCCCGTGGTGATGGCCTGGCCGTGCTGGGCCTGGAAAGCTCGTTCTTTTTCGGTGATGCCCTGCGTCATTTGCGGCGCCTGGACAGCACCTTGATTGACAGTGCCTTTACCAAGACTGCCAGTGGCTTGCGGGTGTTGGCCCACAGTGACAGTGACGAACCGCTGGAGCAAACCAGTGCCGCCGAACTGTATATGTTGCTCAGTGCCTTGCGTCAGCACTTCCAGCATATTGTGGTCAACCTCACCGGTCAGCCTGACAGTGAAGCGCTGCGTACCTTTGCCACCCATTGCGACAGCCTGCTGTGGTACACCGACCAAAGCGTGCTCGATTGCCGCCGCAATCTCGACGTACTCAGCCGCTGGCGGGCCAAGGGCATGAAGTTCGAGCATACGGGCTTGTTGATCGACCGCTATATGAGTGGCGTTGCTCCCAATGCCGATGCCCTGGGTAAAAGCTTTGGCCTGCCGGTGCTGACAACACTCCCACCCAGCCCGGAGCTGCGCATCAATGCCAAGAATCAGGCCACCACCCTGTTTGACCTGGCCCCGCGCGAAGCCCTGAGCCAGGCTTTGAAAAAACTCGGTGAACGGTTGGTCTTGCGTTCACAGGTGCCTGAGCAAGCGACTTCCAAATCGGGTACCTGGCTGAACCTGAACCGCCTGTGGGGGGCCAAATGAGCAATGAACAGCTGTTTGGCTCAGGCCTGTACAAGGATGGTCGTGCGGACCATGACGGCCTGAAACTGGTGCTGCACCGCTATATCATCGATGCCATTGAAGAGACCGGAAAAAACCTGCTGGAAGGTTCCCGGGTGTCTTTGGCCCAGTTTGTTACCGAGCGGGTAGCCGAGTATGTGTCGCGCCTGCATCTGGCTATTTCCCGTTATGAGATGGAGCGTCTGGCCGAGGAGATCGTCGACGAACTGACCGGATTCGGCCCCCTCGAAGTGCTGCTGCGCGACCCGGCCGTGACTGAAATTCTGGTCAACGGCCCCCATCGGGTGTTTGTCGAACGCGAGGGTCGACTTAGCCAGAGCGATCTGCGCTTTATCGATGACCATCATGTGGAACGGGTGATGCAGCGCATTCTGGCGCCCCTGGGGCGGCGTCTGGATGAGTCCTCGGCGATGGTCGATGCGCGCCTGCCCGATGGCAGCCGGGTCAACGCCATCATTCCGCCCATTGCCCTGGATGGCCCGTGCCTGTCGATCCGGAAATTTCGCAAGGACATGCTGCAAAGCAGCGACCTGGTGGCCATGCAGACCATCGACCAGGCAATCTTTGAATTCTTCCAGGAGGCGGTGGGCAAGCGCTGCAACATCCTGATCAGCGGCGGTACCGGTACCGGTAAAACCACGCTGCTCAACATCCTCAGCCAGTTGATCAACCCCCATGAGCGCCTGGTCACCATCGAGGACGTGGCTGAATTGCAGTTGGGCCACCCTCATGTGGTGCGCCTTGAAACCCGCCCGCCCAATGCCGAAGGGCATGGTGAGGTGAAATCCAGCGACCTGATCCGCAACGCCCTGCGGATGCGTCCGGACCGCATCATTCTCGGCGAGATCCGCGGTGTGGAAGTGCTCGATGTATTGACCGCGATGAACACCGGTCACGATGGTTCCATGAGCACCGTCCACGCCAACACCGCACAGGATGCCCTGCTGCGACTGGAAACCCTGGTGGGTTTGACCGGGCGTACGGTGGCGGAGAAAACCTTGCGCCAGATGATCTGCGCCGCACTGGACGTGATTATCCAGCTGACGCGCATGCCTGATGGTCGCCGTTGCGTCAGTGAAGTGCTGGAGGTGGTGGGGGTGCGTGACGATGTGTATGTGACCAACACCCTGTTCCGTCTCGACAAGCGCACCGGCTTTGGTTTTATGCGCGAGGCCTTGAACCCGGCAAGCGACAAGTTGCGTCGTGACCCCGTCCTGAACGCCCACGGCTGAGACACTGCATATGAACCCGGCCTTACTGCTTTTTACCATCAGTTTCCTGATGTTCGCGCTATCGCTGAATCTGGTGTATCGCGCCCTGACCGACCCGACCACGGGCCGTGTGCTGGAGCGTCTGGGTGAAGGCCAGCCGCAGTTGCTGGAGAAAGCCCAGGGCGTGGCCTGGCTGGACCGGGCTTTTTTGCAGGCAGGCCTGGGGCGCCCTTCAGAGCGTCTGGGTTTGTGGCTGTCGCTATGGGCCGCTGCGGTGATTGTGGCGGGCCTGATCGGTGGCTGGGTGTTCTTGCTCGCGTTGTTGGTGTTGCCGCCGGTGCTGCTCAAACTCTTTGTCAGCTGGCGTTACCACCGCCGGGTTCGGCGCATGGTTGAGCAACTGCCATTGCTGCTCGATCACTGCGTGCGCAGCCTCAAGGCCGGACGCACCTTAGCCGATGCGGTGTTGACCGCGATCGAGGCATCCAGCGACCCGCTCAAAAGCAGTATCAGCCGGGTATCGCGCAACGTGCAGATGGGGGTGAGCCTGCCCGAGGCAGTGAACGACTTTGCCGAGCTTTATGAACGTGATGAATTTCGCATGTTTGCCCTGGGGCTTAAGGTCAACCATCGCTACGGTGGTAATGCCAGTGAGTTGCTGGAGAACCTGATCGTGCTGATTCGCGAGCGTGAGCAGGGGGCGCGCAAGTTGCGGGCCATGACCGGTGAAACCCGGATGACGGCGCTGGTATTGGGCTCGTTGCCGGTGTTTGTGGTGGGTTTCTTTATGGTGACCAACCCCAGCTACATGCTCAAGATGTGGCAGGACGGCGGAGGGCAGCAGATGCTCCTGACCGCAATGGCCATGCAGATAATCGGCAGTGTGGCGCTGTGGCGCATGGTACGGAGCGTATGACATGGCCTTTTTGATTTGTGTGGTGTTGCTGCTGGGCGCCATGGCGCTGTTGATCAATAACGTGGTTCAGGATCGCATGAGCCAGCAACGGGTCATGCAGCGCCTGGATGGTGACAAGACCGGCCCCGGCAAGCTCAGCCTGTGGATGCGGGCGGTGGGCAACAGCAAGTTTGGCCAGCGTTCGGTGTCGATGGACAGCGAAACCCAGACCCTGCTCAACCGCATCGGCTGGCGCACCGCCAGTCAGCGCTCGCTGTTTGCCGCTTTTCAGGTTGGCACCCCGATAGCTTTTGCCGGGCTGGTGTTCTTGGGCTATGAGCTGTTTTTTCCGCGTTCGGGCAATCTGCTGGTGGTGATGCTGTTCTCCCTGGCTTTGGGCTATCTGATCCCCAAGCGATTGTTGGCCTATGCTGCAAAAAGGCGCCAGCAGGAAGTGGCGATCGAAGTTTCAACCTTTATTCCGTTGCTGCGCATTCTGTTTGAGTCGGGCATGGCAGTCGAACAGGCGCTGCGGGTGTTGAGCCAGGAAGCGCGGCACCTGCTGCCGGTACTGACCGGTGAGTTGCGGGTGATTCTGGCCCGGGTCGACTCGGGGCTGGAGTTGAATCAGGAACTGAGCAAAACCGCGAGTCTGCTGGATGTAGACGAGTTCAATGACACCTGCGTGATTCTGCAGCAATTGATTCAGCAGGGTGGTGGCGCGATGAAGTCATTGCAGGCACTCAAGGAGCTGCTGGATGACCGTCGTTTGACCCGCATGGAGGAATATATCTCCAAGATGTCCGCCAAAATGTCGGTAGTGATGATGGTGTTTCTGTTCCCCGCTTTGATGATCGTCTTGGCCGGGCCGAGTTTTGTCGCTATCTCGCGAGCCTTTCTCTCTTGACCAGGGGTATGAACATGAAAGCTGTCATCGTCGTGTGCGGGCTGCTGATGCTGGGCGGCTGTGCCACAGGAGGTCAGAGTAATCCGCCGTGGATGGCCATGGGCGGCAGTTGCACCAAGTTGAGTGGTGACCAGGAGCTGTCACTGAACCTGGCCGATGACATGGCCAAGGAAGGCAAGCTGCACGCCAGCCTGGCCAACCTGCAAAACCTGCCGCAGGGGTCGGCGCAGGTACAACTGCGCAAGGCACGGATTTATCGCCAGTTGGGCCGCGATGAGGCCGGGCCGCTGTATCAAGGGTTGCTGGGGTCGTGCCTGGCAGCCGAAGGGGAGCATGGCCTGGGCCAACTGGCAGCCGGGCACGGTGACAACGCCCTGGCGATCACCCATCTGGAGCGTGCGGCACAAATGGCGCCGACCGATGCCAAGATCCGCAATGACCTGGGTGTGGTTTATCTCAATCAACGGCGGGTTGATGAAGCGCGGTTCGAGTTTTTGACCGCTCTGGAGCTCAAGCAGGATGAATCTCCGGCGGCATTGAACCTGGTGACCTTGCTGATTTATCAGGACCAGTGGAAGCAGGCCGCAGAACTGGTAACCCGCGCGGGCCTGACCCCCGAACAGGTAAGTGATGCCCAGTACCGGGCACAAGCTTTGAAAGCTCAAGCCAGGACCGCCAGCAACCAGGTGGCTGTCGTCAAATAACGCGTTGGAGGTTTGCCATGACTTTATCTATTCGTGTGGGGGTGCTGCTGGCCCTGATGCCGCTGGGTGCGCTGGCTATCGAGCCTGGCCCCACCCCCAGAACCCAGCAGCAAACCGAGAACTGGCTGCAATTGCAAGTGAGCGGCAGCGTCCAGTCGCCCATCCACCAAACGGCTACGCCGGCGGAGCGTGAGCTCAGCCTGCAGCGCTGGCTGGACAGTTATAAACATGAAATCCCCGAGTACTACGGGCAGAAAGAGGGTGGCAAGGCCAGCCAGGAATAAGTTCTTTCCTGCAATAGCGGGCCCCCACAGGCAGTAGGCGGCGCAAAACCTGTGGGAGCGGGCTTGCCCGCGATGGCAGCGGTGCGGCATCACTCACCCGCCGCGCCAGTTGTATCGCGGGCAACTCGCACCGCTACAGTGAAGTGATCAGGTAGCTAGTGCGCAGTTTGCCGATGGGCGCCGGCGTTTGGCGACAGGGCCAGGGCCAGTTGGGTGCGGTTGTTCATATGGGGCAGGCGCAGCACTTGCGACACATAGAGCTTGACCGTGTTTTCGGTGATGCCCAGGTCACAGGCGATCTGGTAGTTGGTCTGGCCCTTGCTGACCAGCTTGGCGACGTCCAGCTGGCGTGGTGACAGCTGTTTGAAGATCGTCGGGATCTGTTGCCAGGGGCCCTCACCTGGTTCCTGGCTGTTCAAGGGGTGAGTGGCAGCTTGCGGAGGGCGCCGGGCGGACTCCATGTCCTGATACAGGTCATCGATGGATTCGGCCAGGAATTGCAATTTCTGGTTCAGGTGGCCCAGCTGATCGCTCTTGTGGCGTTCACGCAAAATAGCTTCCTGGCGCTGGATGCCCTCGAGCAGCTCATTGAGGTCGACCGGCTTTTGATAGTAGTCGGCGATGCCGATACGCAGGGCCTTGATCACATCCTGTTTATCGGCGCGACCGGTCAACAGGATGCTTTCAAAGGCGCGGTGTTTGCCGGCCAGTTTTTGCAACTGCTGGGTCAGTTCGATGCCGTTCATGTCGGGCATGTGAAGGTCGCAGAGCACCAGGCCGATTTGCGGGTCGGCCACAAACGCATCAATGGCTTCACGGGTTGTATTGCAAGGCACGCAACGGTAACCGCTGCTTTCCAGAAACTCGCACAGTTCTTCGACAATCAACGACTGATCGTCGACTACGAGCACTTTTATTAGGGGGTTGGGCGTGTTCACGTGGTTCTCCTTCCTGGTAAACCAATCAGGGACATCTTGGTCCACATACTTGCGGTGATTGAATTAAACGTAGACCTACTTTACGACTATGTACAAGGTATTAATCCCTCGTAATGACTAGTGAAGCAGAGCCATTGTCAGGGTAAAACCACCGAACAGGAAGGGTGCAAAGGGAAGCTTTTTTGACACTGTGGCGCCTTTCGCAAGCGAGAGCGTCTTAACTTGTTGATTTATTGACGGCAGTATTTTTGACGCACAAAACCACCAGATGCCACTACAGATGCCAGCACCGATAACGGTGCCAAGAATTGTCGGACGATCGGTTGTCAGCGCCAGGGCGATCAACAGCTTTACGTCGCCGGCACCCAGCTTGTTCAAGGCATAACCGGGCAGTGTCAGCACCAGCGCGATCAGCAGCGCCCAGCCTCCTTCGGTTGCGCTTGCTCCCAGCCAGGTGTGACCGGTCCACAGCAGATACAGCAGCGCCAGCGCTGCGCCACCCAACGTCAGGAAGTTGGAAATATGGCGTTGGAGCAGGTCTTGAATGGAACAGGCCACAAACCAAAGCAACACAACAGCTAACTGGATCACGTAAAGATCCTCCGTTTTTTACCAATGATTCTATGATGATATTACTGTCGACAGTCAGGGTAGACGCAGTCATGAAAACAAGACTTGGCAAAAAGCAGCAGGGCGCGGCGGCGATTGAGTTCGCGCTGGTGTTTGTGATTTTTTTTGCGGTGCTTTATGGCGTGCTCAGCTACAGCTTGCCCCTGCTGTTGGTGCAGTCATTCAACAATGCGACGGCTGAGGCGGTGCGGCGCAGCATGGCGGTGGATCCGACGGCGGCCAACTATGGCGGGCTGGTGGAGACGTTGGCCAAGAGCGTATTGAACGAGAAACTGGCCTGGGTGCCCACTGCGGTTAAAGGCAGCCTGGTTCCGGCCGCGACCTATAACCCGACAACCAAAGTGCTGACTGCCAGTGTGACCCTGCCTGCTACGGCGTTGACCACCATCATGCCGGTGCTCAAATTGGGAACGATCACAGTGCCTAGCCTGCCAACAAATTTGAAAGCCGAATCGAGTGCTCAACTTGTCCCCTAGCGAAGGGCTGTTCGGGCGCTTGTTGGGACGGACCGACGAGCGCTTGCCTGAATCCACCGATCCGCAATCACGCACCCATGCGGGTATCCAGCTGATGCTTGATCCGCTGGGGCACGTCATTGAAATCCACGGCCTGCAGCGCTACGGCCTGGCGCGGGGCAGCGACGATGGTTCACCGCGCCTGCTCCTGAGCTATCTGGTGCCGGGGAGCACGCTGGCGCTTGAAGGCGTACCGGCAGACTGGGTTGGTCACAGTCTTGATCTCGACTTCCAGTGTGCGGGTCTGCGTGTGGTACATACCCGGGGCTGGGTGCAACCCCAGGGGGGCAGCTGGCTTTTGCAGTTGCTGGATATCAGCGACCTGCGCCTTGGCAGTGAGCAGGCCCGCAGCCGCGAGCGCTGCACGCAACTGATCCTGGGGCTGGCCGGGCAGTTGCGCCAGTGCAGCTCGTCGCGTCTGTCCGAGGTCATGCACGAAGCGCTGCGCAGCGTCGCCCAGCATGGGCGGGTGCCCTGTATGGCGCTGGCGCTGCGTGAGGGTCCACAGGCTTCCTGGTATATGCACAGCACGTATCACGCCTTTGATGCGCCGCAACTGTGGCTGCCCGAACAAAACCTTGGCAGCCTGCTCGATCCGCTTGGCGGAACGTCACCCCAGCGTGTCGAGCGCGACGGTAACCCGCGATTAAACGATTTGTTTGGCAATGCCGATGGTGTGCTGGTGCCTTACAGCGATCAGCAAGGCTTGTGTGCCTGGTTGATGCTGGGGTTTTACCCGGCGTCCCTGCACGGCCCGCAAATGAGTGAAAGCGACTGGATGCAGGTGTGCGCTGCCCTGGCCGCACCACTGCTGGACCGTTTACGTGAGCAGCAGCATCTGCAGCAAAGCGAGCGCATGGAAGCCCTGCAAGGCCTGCTGGGCACCGGCTGGTGGGAATGGTCGAGCACCAGCGAACTGCTGGAACTGGCTCCACAACTGGCCATCAACCTGGACGCTGTGGCCGAGCCGCAGGCCATGACCCGCCAGGCATGGCTGGCGTTGTTTCACCCAGCTGACCGGGATGAACTTAGCGGTCGCTTCAATGAACTGCTGGAACATGGCAAAGAATTATTACTGTTTGCCCGGGTACATGAGCCTCAGGCCACAGAGCCTGCCCGCTGGTACCGGATTCAGGGCCAGGTGCTGGGCAGCGGCACCCGGCGGCGCATCGTAGGTTTTATGCTGGATGTCAGCGATATCAAAAACCAGCAGCAACAAGTCGCCGCCGCCCATGCGCGGCTGGACAACCTGATCGCCAGTTCCCCGGCGGTGATTTATGTACAGCGTTATGTTGAAGGCGCGCTGGTACCGGCATTTTTCAGTGACAGCCTCAAGCCTTTACTGGGCTGGACGCTGGAGGAATGTACCAGTGAAACCTTGATCGAGTGGGTCCATCCCGATGACCTCGAACAGTTTTTTGGCCGTACCCGGCAGTTGCTGCGCGAAGGCAGCGCCCGCAACCGTTATCGCCTGCGCGATCGGCGCGGCGATTATCATTGGTTGCTGGATGAGGCCAAGCTTTTGCGTAACGACCTTGGTTTGCCGGTAGAAGTGGTCGGCTTGTGGCTGGATATCACCGAGGCTACCGAAGCGGCCGAGCGGGTCAAAAACAGCGAGGAGCGTTACCGGATACTGGTTGAGGACTCACCGGCGATGATCTGCCGTTACCTGCCCGACCTGACCCTGACCTTCGGCAATCAGCCGCTGGCCAGCTACCTGGAATGCACCACTGCGCAACTGCCGGGCATCAACCTGAGCAGTTGGCTATCCACTGAGCAGCGCGAGGCCTTTGTGCAGCGTATTGCCGGCTTGACTCCGCAGGCACCGGTCAGCACGGCGGAAATCAGCCTGCAACTGCCGGGGCGTGAATATGCCTGGTGGGTGTGGTCGGACCGGGGCATTTTCGACGAGCAGGGCAACTTGCTTGAAGTGCAGGCCGTGGGCCGCGACAACACCGAAGTGCGTCGCTCGCAACAGCAACTGACCCACAGCGCGAAAATGGCCACCCTGGGCGAAATGGCCACGGGGCTGGCGCACGAAATCAACCAGCCGCTGAACGTGATGCGCATGGCCGTGGTCAACGTGCTCAAACGCCTGGGTAATGGCGATGCGCAGATCGATTATTTGCAAGACAAACTCACCCGTATTGACGGTCAGATCCAGCGTGCGGCGCGGGTGGTAGACCACTTGCGGGTGTTTGGCCGTCGTTCCGAAATCGAACAGCAAGTGTTCAACCCGGCGCAGGCCATGGAAGGCTCTGTAGCCTTGCTGGGTGAGGGCTTGAGGGGCAAGGGTGTGCAATTGCGCAGTGAGGGCCAGGCTTGCGCTGTGCAGGTGCGCGGCCATGTGGATCAGTTGGAGCAAGTGTTGATCAATCTGATGGTCAATGCCCGTGATGCGCTGATGAGCAAGCGTGAAACTGACCGCGACTTTGAGCCCTGGATAGCCCTGAGTGTTGAGTCCGATGCGCAAAGTGTGCGCTTGTGGGTGGATGACAATGCGGGTGGCATCGACCCGCGGTTGCTGGAGCGGATCTTCGAACCGTTCTTCACCACCAAGCCCATTGGCCTGGGCACCGGCCTGGGGTTGTCCGTGAGTTACGGCATTATCGACAATATGGGCGGGCGGCTGAGTGTCAGCAATACCGAGCATGGGGCGCGGTTTTGTGTGGAGCTGCCCCTGGTAGCAGCCTGAATTCAGCGTTCCACCCTTCATGTGGGAGCGGGCTTGCTCGCGATTGCATCACCTCGGTATATCAGATGTACCGAGGTGCCTGAATCGCGAGCAAGCCCGCTCCCACAAGGTATTGCACTCCATTTAGGTCAAAGCACCAGCTGGGCGCGGCCACCCTGGTTGCAGGAGAGGTTGGCGCCGACTTGAACGTCTACCAGGCTAACCCCAAGCAATTTAAGGACGTTATTAAGTATAGGGGTTAACAGCGGGTTCAATACATTCAGGATAAGGGGGGTCAAGATATTCGTTACGCCGGTGATGAGCGATTCAGCACCGACAATCAAGTTTCCAAGAGGGTTGCTTTGAGTCGGCGTGTAAGCTTGTATTTTTACACCGGCCAAGGTGTTTGCCAATGAACTTACAATGTTTGGATTGCTTGGCATGGCTTGCAGGCTGGAAGCGTCTTTTATGTTAGCAGGTACCGCGAAAAGTGGAGCGCTACTTGAATATATCATGTTGCCTGTGGATCCAACTACCGATGTACTGGTTGCAATGCCAAGTCCGCCCCCGGCAAATGCAACGCGGTCAACGCAACTACCGATGCCTAAAAGTTTCTGGCAGGTTTGAATGCCAATATCTACCAGTGGGGCAGGGGTATAAGCGGGCGGGGTAGAGCTTGAAAAGGCAGCTGTCGCATCGATGAGGCCTATTCGGATATCCGCCAGCGAAGACTCTGTACGAAGCGTCAGGCTTTTGGTTTGGTTACTTCCACTGGGGCAAGTGAAGTCTGTGACATAGGCTGTTGCCCCGCCGGCATCAATACTGATGTCGATGTGTGGGGACGCGACGAGTTGAGGGTCGATCTGTTTACATTTTTTTCCCAGCAAACAAAGTGTCGAATCAAGGGTTGTCACGAGGTTTAGTGAAAGCACACCACTTAAAACCGAGCTGAGGCTACCGATTAGCCCGCTAAGGGCATTGACTATTCCCGCTGCACCCGGAAGTCCATTAATATGGACAGAGATCAATGTTCTTACTTGGGCCGTGCGCACATAAATACGATTTGCGCCAAGCGGATCCGTTTTGGCTAGTCGAGGATCACCCATTGCAGAAAACTGTTGGGGTTCGATGATTTTAGCCTGGGTAGTGACGTTGGCGATGCCCAGCAGGCTGACGGGAAGCGTGATCGCAAGTCCGCTATTTTTATTGGCGGCCTGGATAGAGGCTTCCAGAAACTGGATGAGTTGCAGGTTTGCATCCAGCCCGGAACTCGGAGTGCCGCTCTGAAGTTTAAGAATGTCGCCGAGTTTGAGTGGGGTGGAGTTAATACCAGGTACTTTCAAATTTCCCAGTGCTGTTTTGATGTCTGCGGTTGCGCCATTGTTGTTAGCCACCGTAATAGCTGTGGTGAGAAATTGAGTGAGGTTTGTACTGGTTGATAATAGTTGGTCGTAGTTGCCCGCTGAGATGTGAAGGTCTAGCGCAAGTTGGTCCATGAACTTGAGCAAGTTAATATCGCCATTGATTAGCCCGTTCCATCCCGCAATACTGAGTACTACATCGGAGCCAAGCAGCTTGGAAAATAGAGCGTTAAGTGCTGATGCTTCGCTCTGTGATGAAATCGTCACAAGAGTACTTCTGATACTGATTTGAGCCAACGGCCCCCCTCCGACACTCCCCACCGCACTCGCCGTCAAATTGGTATTCAGATTAAACCCGTTTTTGGAAAACATACTCCACAAGCCTCCGGCCACGCTGGTCGGCACAGTGGTGGTGGCGATTACGCGAATGGCATCGGATTTGGTTGCGTCGGCAGTGAATACCCGCAACTGGCTACTGTTGGTGCTCAGGGTGCCGCAAGTGGTGTTTACTTTTTGCACGCTGCCGGGGGTGAAGCTGTTGCGAGTGGCACTCTGGTTGGCGAAACCGGCAGCAGTACTGGCGCCAGCACAGTTACCGCCCCGACTCACCGCCTCCAGCACCGCCATATCCGCCACGCGCTGCAACTTGCGCTGCTCCAGGTAAAGGCGCCCGCTGTCGACCACCAGCAGCATAAACAGCAGCACCATGCCCAGCGTCACGGCAGCCATCAGGCCGATTGCGCCATGCTGCTGCCGGGGACCATAAAAACCCATACCGCGTAGTTGGGGAGACATCGAGCACTCCTGATGCTGGAACAGTGCCCAGCGCTAACTCTCCAAAGTTTCAGCGAGTGTAGACAAGAAGTGATCGGTGCGCTGGCCAGTTGCCAGTTTTATAAGCGCGATGTGAACGGTTAATCAAAAGACAACGACAAGTGGTCAGAAAAACAGTGTAAAAACCAACTTGCTCACGAAAGTATTAATACCAACTTACTTATATACATCGTGAGCAAGTTAATGCTGCGTAACTTACTTGGGCGGATACGTACTCAGGATCTTGGTGACTGCTTGCTGGATTGTAGCGCTGCGTTCAGCCGGGGTCGGGCTGCTGTCGACGACTTTCTCTGCACTGCCTCGCCACACCAGCTTGCCGTCTTTGGCATCGATCAGGTCGATCTGCAGCGTACCAACCTGGTAGACCACGTTGCGGGTTTCGTTATACATCGGTGCGCCCCAGTAACCTTCCCACGGGCCGCCCCAGTAACCCCCCCACGGCCCACCCCAAGGGCCACCGTAGCCGTAGTTGGTCACCACTTGCTCCTGGCGGTTGGCCACGATCAGCCAAGTTTGCACCAGCAAGTCCGGCTTGCTGCCTGCCGCTACCGGGCGCAGGCCGCGCTGGTCCAGCTGGCTGCTGACGGCCTGGACAATGCGCTGCTCGGTCAGGTCGCTTCTAAGCATCGGGTTGTTGGGTTGGTATTGCACGGCAGGGTCTTTCCAGGCCCAGGTACGGAACTGGGCGAAATCGACAGCAGGGTTGTAATCATGGCTGACCTGCATGGTTTCGCAGGCACTGAGCAGCAGGGCCAGGCCCAGTAATGCAATGCGACGAAGCATGATGATTTCTCCACTTCACTATTGAGACTCAATGGGGAGGGTAAGCCTGTACTGCCTTGTTCAGTGATTCGCGCAGGGCGTCACTGCGTTCGCTCAGGCTGCCTTTACTGCTGGTTTCTGCACTGGAACTCCACACCGGCTGGCCGGTTTTACCGTCATACAGGTTGAGTCGAACCACCATGACCTCAACCTCATAGGTACGTATGACGGGGACGGAGTTGTACATGCCGTATTGGCTGCCGTAGCGGCCGTAACCGCTGCCGTAGCCGGCCCCGTAACCATAGTCGTCCTGTACCTGGCGCAAGCGTTTTTCGGTGTGCAAATCAGCACTGACCCAAAGATCCGCCGGACGGTTGGGTTGTGCCGGGCGCAAGCCGCGCTGGTCCAGGGCATTGTTAACCGCTTCGGCGATTTGCGCCGAGTCGGCCCATGCCGTGCCAACCGGCAGCCGACCATTGAGCCAGGCCCAGCTCTGGTAGCGCCCGTAATCCCGTGGCGGGGCCGGGTAGGCACTCAAGTCCAGGGTATTGGCTGCCTGTGCCGGAGCCGGAGGCATGGGCATTGAGGTGGCGGTGTACGGGTTGGGGCTTTGGCAAGCGCCCAGCCCCAGGCTCAAAACGATCAAGGCAACGCGGCGATACATCATGCTCTCCCCCGCAGGGCGATTTAAACCGGGCGACACACCCAATGAAGATAACGTCCCAGCCCGGCAAACGCAGGGTGGCGACGGTGGGCCAACTCCATTTCAACCAGGGCTTCAAGCTCGGCGCGGGCCTGGAACTCCACTGGCATGTAATCGTGAAACACCCGCACGCCGCTTTGGGTTTCGACCTGCCACAGCCCTTCGAGTGCTGTGGCCAGCTCCCTTGGGTCGAGTGGCTGCTGCGGGGTGAGGCTCTGTTTTTCGCCGGCCATGTCGTTCTTGCGCATCTTGCGAAAGTGCCCCTTGAGCAAGTTGCGATAGATCAGCGCGTCGCGGTTGTAAAACGCCAGCGACAACCAGCCATCTTTGGCGGTCAATTGATGCAGCACCGGCAGGATCGCGTGGGGCTCGGCCAGCCACTCCAGCACGGCGTGGCACAACACCAGATCGTACGGTTGAGTCAGTTGGCCCAGCAGCTCCTGCCACGGCGCCTGAATAAAGGTGCCAGTCTGGCCAGCTTCGGCAAAACGCTGGCGGGCGCCTTCCAGCATCGGCGCGGCCGGTTCGGCCAGGGTCACATCGTGACCTTGCTGGGCCAGCCACAAGGACATATGGCCCAGCCCGGCGCCGATATCCAGCACCCGCAACGGGCGTTTGGGCAGGGCTTCCTGCAGGTCGGCCTGGAGCACGGTCAGACGAATCGCACCCTTGGCGCCACCGTAGATTTTCTCGGCGAAGCGGGTGGCCAGTTGATCGAAGTGACGGTCACTCATTTGTTGAAACGCCTTTCATTGTCGGCCAGTTTATTGCGTACCACTTCATTCATGTCCAGGCCCAGTTCGGCACAAAGCAATACCAGGTACAGCACGATATCGCCCACTTCCTGGCCGGCGTGGGTGAGCTTGTCGGCAGGGAGCTGGCGTGACTGGTCTTCGCTCAGCCACTGAAAGATCTCCACCAGCTCGGCCATTTCGACACTGGCGGCCATGGCCAGGTTTTTCGGGCTGTGGAACTGCTTCCAGTCGTTGTTATCGCGGATGCGATGCATGCGTCGGGTTATTTCGTCGAGGTTCATTGCGGGCGTGCTCTCCAGAAGGCGCAAAGCTTGCGACCGAACGGGGATTGGTGCAAGTGAAAGGCACGGGCAGCCCTGCGGGATTTTCGGCTCGCATGCCATCCTCTGTGGGAGCGGGCTTGCTCGCGATGCAGGCGCCGCGGTTTAACAGGTAAAACGCGCGGATGCCATCGCGAGCAAGCCCGCTCCCACAGGGGGTGGTCAGCTAACCGGTCGCCAGTTGCCGATCAAGTGCACCAGGCCGTCATGGCCATTGAGCTGGAAGTCGCCACTGGAACCCGCCTCACTGCTGAGCAAAATCACTTCGCCGGGCAAGCGCACCGGTTTTTTGAAGGCAACAAAAACCTCAACATTGGCCGCCGGCAGCTGCGAATTGAGTGCCGCCAGCGTTCGGGCTTTTATCCACAGGCCGTGGGCAATTGCACTGGGCAGGCCAAACAGCTTGGCGCTGGCGGCACTGAGGTGGATGGGGTTGTAGTCGCCCGAGACTTTGGCATAACGCCGGCCAATATCGGCGGGGGCATACCAGCGGGTCAGTTCGCTCAGGGCCACCGGCGCAGGATCGTTGATTTGGGGCAGGTCGCCCGGCAGTTCCACGCCTTTGCACAGCAGGGTGCTTTCGGCCTCCCATATTGGCCCCAGCAGATCGTCAACCTGGGTGACCACCTCGAAGGTCGCGCCCTTGGGGTGTTTTTGCAGGTTGTGTACATATACCCCGATGCGCAGCTGCGTCACGCTGCCCATCGGGCGCAGCAGACGGATCCGATTGGTCAGATGAATCAGCCCCAGCAGCGGGAAGGGGAAGTCCTTGGCAGTCAGCAACTGCATTTGCAGACCGAAGGCCAGGATGTGTGGATAAGTGGGCGGCAGCAATGGGCTTGGCACCAGGTCGCAAACATCGCGAAACGCCGCCAGGGCCTTGGGCTCCACCTCGACCCAGCAGCGCAGACCTTGCTCCGGCAAGGGGCTGGAGGTGATCTTGCGCCGGGCCGCGGCATGGGCGTACAGCGCGGGCAAGTGCGGTGGGCCGCTGAGGTCGAGCCATTTCACGGTCATGGCTTATGCTCCCAGAATACTTTGGCCACACACCCGCAGTGCCTGGCCGCTGAGCGCGCCCGAACCCGGCTGGCCGAGCCAGGCCACAGCCTCGGCGACGTCCTGGGGTTGGCCACCCTGGCCCAGCGAACTCATGCGTCGTCCCGCTTCGCGCAGGGCAAAGGGAATATGCGCGGTCATTTGGGTTTCGATAAAACCCGGGGCCACGGCATTGATACTGATGCCACGCTCGCCCAGCGACGCTGCCCAGGCCTGAGCAAGGCCGATCAGCCCGGCCTTGCTGGCGGCGTAGTTGGTCTGGCCGCGATTGCCGGCGATACCGCTGATGGATGCGAGCAGGATTACCCGGCCGTTATCGCGCAGGGTGCCGCTATCAAGCAGGGCCTTGGTCAGCACTTGCGGGGCGTTGAGGTTAACGGCGAGTACCGAGTCCCAGAATTCCGGGGTCATATTGGCCAGGGTTTTATCACGGGTGATACCGGCGTTGTGCACCAGGATATCGATACCATCGGCCAGTTGCCCGGTCAGTTGTTCTGCGGCATCGGCGGCACAGATGTCGAGCGCGATGCTGTGCCCGCCCAAGCGCGCGGCCAGCGCATCGAGATCGCTCTTGGCGGCCGGCACGTCGAGCAGGATCAGTTCGGCGCCATCCCGGGCCAGGGTTTCGGCAATCGCGGCGCCAATGCCACGGGCCGCACCGGTAACCAGTGCCTTGCGCCCGGCCAGGGGGCGGGTCCAGTCCTGCACCTGGTTGGCGCAGGCCTTGAGGCGCAGCACCTGGCCGCTGATAAAGGCACTTTTTGGCGAGAGAAAAAAGCGCAGTGCGCCTTCAAGCTGATCTTCGGCCCCCTCGCCGATATACAGCAGTTGCAAGGTACTGCCGTTACGCAATTCCTTGGCCAACGAGCGACTGAAACCTTCGAGCGCACGTTGCACGCTGGCGGCAAAAGGGTCGCTTAATGTTTCAGGGGCACGGCCCAGGATCACCATATGGGTACAGTGCTCGAGATTGCGCAGCAGCGGCTGGAAAAATTCGCGCAGTTGCTTGAGCTGCCCGGTGTGCAACAGCTCGCTGGCGTCAAACACCACGGCCTTGAGCTTTGGTCCCTGGCCTGGAATCCACGGTGTGGCATGCAAGGGTTCAGGGCCATAGCTGAACACCGCATCGGTGAGTTTGCCGCCAAAGCGGGCCACCTGTGCGGCAAGCGCACCGCCGCCAATCAGCAGAGGGCCTTCGACGGGGCGCAGGCGCCCGGCCTGCCAGCGCTCCAGTCGTCCCGGTGACGGCAGCCCCAACGCGCCGACCAGCCGCTGGCCGAGGGATGAGTTGACGAAGTCGATATAACGGTCTGACATGGAACACTCTCCGACAGGTGGGGTTCAAAGGGTTGACCACAAACAGACCGTGGTCGTTCGTTATCGGCAATAAGGCCTACGCTGGTAACGATTAATGGATTTAAGAGAATAGGGTGAATCGTATGAGTCTGCGTCGTGTAGCAATTATTGGTGGTAATCGAATCCCGTTTTCTCGCGCCAACGGGCCTTATGCGACTGCCAGTAATCAGGACATGCTGACGGCGGCGCTGGAAGGGCTGATCGAGCGATACAACCTTCACGGGTTGCGCATGGGCGAAGTAGTGGCCGGGGCGGTGCTCAAGGATTCGCGGGATTTCAGCCTGACCCGCGAATGTGTGCTGGGCTCGCGGCTGTCGCCGCAAACTCCGGCCTATGACTTGCAGCAGGCCTGCGGTACAGGGCTTGAGGCGGCATTGCTGGTGGCCAACAAGATTGCCCTGGGGCAGATCGAGTGCGGGATTGCCGGTGGCGTGGACTCTGCCTCCAATGTTCCGATCGGCATCAATGACGGGCTGCGCAAATGGCTGCTGCAGTTCAATCGCCTCAAGGCACCTGTGGACAAGCTCAAGGCGTTGCTGCAATTGCGTCCGGGCTTTTTGAAGCCCGAATTTCCACGCAACGGCGAGCCTCGCACCGGGCTGTCGATGGGCCAGCACTGCGAGTTGATGGCGCAAACCTGGAACATCCCCCGGGTTGAGCAGGACGAGCTGGCGCTGCACAGCCATCAGGCACTGACGGCGGCTTACCACGCCGGCTGGGAAGATGATCTGCTTACGCCATTTATGGGCCTGAGCCGTGATAACAACCTGCGTGCCGACCTGACCCTGGAGAAACTGGCCGCCCTCAAGCCCGTATTCGAGCGCAGCGCCAAGGGCACGTTGACGGCGGGCAACTCCACGCCACTGACCGATGGTGCGTCGACGGTCTTGTTGGGCAGTGAAGAATGGGCCAGGGAGCGCGGCTTGCCGGTCTTGGCGTATTTGCGCGATGGTGAAACAGCTGCTGTAGATTTCGTACACGGTGCAGAAGGGTTATTGATGGCACCGGTATATGCCGTCCCACGGCTGCTGGCGCGTAATGGCCTGACCTTGCAGGACTTTGACTACTACGAGATTCACGAAGCCTTTGCTGCCCAGGTGCTGTGCACCTTGAAGGCCTGGGAGGATGGGCCTTACTGCAAAAGCCGGTTGGGTCTTGATGCAGCGCTGGGGGCGATTGATCGCAGCAAACTCAACGTCAAGGGCAGTTCCCTGGCGGTGGGTCATCCGTTTGCGGCGACGGGCGGGCGTATCGTGACCAATATGTCCAAGCTGCTGGCCACCGCCGGGCAGGGTCGAGGTTTGATCTCGATCTGCGCGGCGGGCGGGCAGGGTGTTACTGCAATAATTGAGCGATAGCCGTCTGTGGGAGCGGGCTTGCTCGCGATGGGCGCAATGCGGTGTGCCTGTTACGCCGTGGCGTCGGCATCGCGAGCAAGCCCGCTCCCACCCGAGATGTTGTTGTGTTTGGCTTCTGCGCGACTGCGCGTGGCATAACTCTCGGCCATCACCGAACACACGATCAACTGCAGTGGGTGGTAGATCATGATCGGCAATAAAATCAGGCCCAGCCCCGGGTTGGCCCCGAAAATCAGGGCCGCCATCGGCGCACCTGCCGCGAGGGATTTCTTGCTGGCGCAGAACACTGCAGCGATTTCATCTGCGGTGCTGAATTTCAGGGCGCGGGCGGTGCGGGTGGTCATCCACAGGATAATCGCCAGCAGGACCGCACTGCCGACCAATGCACTGACAATCACCGAACTGCCCTGCTGTTGCCACATGCCCGAGACCATCGAGTTGCAGAACGCGGCGTAAACCAGCAGCAGAATCACCACCTTGTCGCAGATATTGGTGTAGCGCTTGTGCCGGGCAAAAAAGCGTCCGCACAGCGGGCGAACCAACTGGCCCAGCACCAGCGGCAGCAACAGCATGGCGCACAGGTCGAGCAGGGTTGAACCCAGGTCGATGCCCCCTGCGCCGCTGCCCACCACGAAGCTGACCAGCAAGGGTGTCAGGAAAATCCCCAGCACGCTGGACAGGCTGGCGTTAAGAATCGCTGCCGGCACATTGCCTCCAGCACTGCCGGTCAGTGCCACCGACGAGGAGATGGTCGAGGGCAGGGCACACAGGTAGAAAAATCCCAACATCAGCAGCGGCGGGATATGGGCGCCCAACAGCTTGTTGGCGACCACCCAGATCAGCGGGAAGACGATAAAGGTAAAGCCCTGCACCATAACGTGCAGGCGAATGTTTTTCAGACCGTGACTGATCTGCTCACTGGACAGGTTCACCCCGTGCAGGAAAAACACCAGAAACACTCCGATATTGATCACCCATTCCGCGTGCATTGCACCGCCAGTGCTACCGAAATGCGGAAACACATAGGCCAGGAAAGTCGCCAGCAGCATGCCGCACAGAAACCAGTCGGTGAACATTCGTTTGAGATGTTTGAGTACAGGCATTGTCGGCACCGCAACATTGTAAGAATTGATGACTTAGCCTAACGTCGCAGCAATCTGTCGTCTTGCGATATAAGGCCAATCAATGCCGCCAAACGGACAACGTGGGCTGCCGCGTGCCATTCCGGTACTCGATGCCCTGCCACGACCCCTGTATGCCCGGGCCGAAAGCCTGGGCGCGGGCTCGTGGACGCCGCGCCATCGACACGATTGGGTGCAGTTTTCGTACGCCATTAGTGGTGTGCTGGGCGTACATACCGACGAGGGCAGTTTTTTTGCGCCCCCGCAGTGGGGTATCTGGATTCCGGCCGGGCTGGAGCATGAAGTGATCACCTCGATGCGCGCTGAAATGCGCAGCCTCTATGTGCGCCGTGAGGACTGCCAATGGGCGCCGGGGCAGTGCCGGGTACTGGAGGTCACGCCGCTGGCCCGGGAGCTGATCAAAAGCTTTTGTGCGCTGCCCGTCGACTACCCCGAGGACGGGAGCTGCGAGCAACGCTTGGTGGCGGTGCTGCTGGACCAGTTGGCAAGCCTGCCCGAGGTCGGTTTTTCACTGCCGTTGCCCCGTCATGAACGTTTGCTGGTGCTGTGCAATGAGCTGGTCGAAACCCCTGATGCCGAGGCGAACCTGGGCCTGTGGTCGGATCGGCTGGGGATGTCCGAAAAAACCCTGATGCGTTTGTTTCAACGTGAAACAGGCTTGAGTTTCCGCAGTTGGCGGCAGCGGGTGCGTCTTCTGTCATCGTTACGGGTGCTGGAGGAGGGCGGTCATGTCACGCGGGCGGCGCTGTCTTGCGGGTATGAATCAACGTCGGCGTTTATTGCGGCGTTTAAAAAGATGTTCGGCTTTACCCCGGGTGACTTGTTTCGACAGGGTTAAGTCGGTGCTCAAAACGTGTTGCTCGTCTATCATTCAAATCGTTTGCCCTCTCCCCGTGGTGAGTGGATTGCCGTATAACGAATGACATTCGCGTGTTTGGTAATAAAGGACCCACAATAAAAGCTGATGAAGACTCCAAAACGCTTAGAACCCCTGATCGAAGACGGTCTGATCGACGAGGTGCTGCGCCCACTCATGAGTGGCAAGGAAGCAGCTGTATACGTAGTCCGCTGCGGCAATGAGCTGCGATGCGCCAAGGTTTACAAGGAGGCCAACAAACGAAGTTTCCGCCAGGCCGCCGAATATCAGGAGGGTCGCAAGGTTCGCAACAGCCGTCAGGCCCGAGCGATGGCCAAGGGCTCGAAGTTCGGTCGTAAAGAAACCGAAGATGCCTGGCAAAACGCCGAGGTAGCGGCGCTGTTTCGCCTGGCCGGTGCGGGTGTGCGGGTTCCTAAACCGTTCGACTTCCTCGAAGGCGTGCTGTTGATGGAACTGGTGGCGGACGAGTACGGCGATGCGGCTCCGCGTCTCAATGACGTGGTGCTGGAGCCGGATCAGGCCCGCGAGTACCACGAGTTCCTGATTCAGCAAATCGTGCTGATGCTGTGTACGGGGCTGGTTCACGGCGACTTGTCCGAGTTCAACGTTTTGCTGACGCCAACCGGCCCGGTCATCATCGACTTGCCCCAGGCGGTCGATGCGGCGGGTAACAACCACGCCTTCAACATGCTGGAGCGTGACGTGGGCAACATGGCTTCCTATTTCGGGCGTTTTGCGCCGGAACTGAAGAAGACCAAGTACGCCAAGGAAATGTGGGCACTTTACGAAGCTGCCACCCTGCACCCTGGCAGTGTGTTGACGGGCGAGTTTGACGAGCCGGACGAGCTGGCGGATGTCGGCGGGGTGATGCGCGAAATCGAAGCCGCACGTCTGGACGAAGCTTTCCGCCAGGCAGTGCGTGCTGCCGATGATGCGCCACCGAGCAAGGCTGAAGAGCCACCACCCCCGTGGATGCAGTAATTGGCTAACTAAAAAATCCGGCTCAGGCCGGATTTTTTATGCGCCTGGGGCTGCCCGGGTTCTTGTGGGAGCGGGCTTGCTCGCGATGGAATCACCGTGTGTTACCTGTCAGAGCGCGTTGTTTGCATCGCAGGCAAGCCAGCTCCCACGGGTAATGCGCCGCTCATCAAAACCGCTGCTGCCCTGTTCCTGGCAAGTGTTTGGGCGGCTCAAAACCGGTTCAGCGGAATCTTCAGGCTGCACAGGCCGCTGTCATCCGCAGGCGGCAGGTTGCCTGCACGAATATTGACTTGAATCGCCGGAATCAGCAGCGCCGGAACCCCCAGAGTGGCATCGCGGGCCGTACGCATGCCGACAAAACCTGCCAGGTCGATGCTGTCATTGACGTGGATGTTTTTTGCCCGCTGTTCACCCACCGTGGTCGACCAGCAGGCTTCGCGCCCGGCTGGCGGGTAGTCATGGCACATAAACAGGCGGGTCGACTCAGGTAATGCCAGCAGGCGCTTGATCGATTGATACAACTGCCGCGCATCGCCACCCGGGAAGTCGCAACGGGCGGTGCCCACATCAGGCATAAACAGGGTATCGCCCACAAACAGGCTGTGGTGTTCTACCTGATAGGCCATATCGGCCGGGGTATGGCCGGGCACATGCAGCGCCCGCACCTGTAGCCGCCCGATATGAAACAGCTCGTCGGGCTCGAACAGGCGATCGAACTGCGAGCCATCAAGCTTGAATTCCGGCTCAAGGTTATAGATGTCGCGAAACACTCCCTGGACCTGGGTGATGGCAGCACCGATGCCGATCTGACCGCCCAGCTTGCGCTTGAGGTAAGCACTGGCCGACAGGTGGTCGGCATGGGCGTGGGTCTCCAGCAGCCATTGCACCTTCAGGCCTTCAGCCTGCACGAAAGCGGCGATGGCGTCGGCACTGACGGTGCTGATACGCCCGGCGGCGGCATTGTAGTCCAGCACCGGGTCGATGATTGCGCACTCCACGCTGCCAGCAGCATGGACCACGTAGCTCACGGTCGACGTCGCCGGGTCGAAGAAACCTTGAATTTCGGGATGCATGAGGGGCCTCGTGGCGGTCGTTGAATGATCAATATATTGAAAGATATATTATCGAGTCGTAGACTGTCGACCATCACGCACCGGAGCTTTTCATGACTGCTCAGCTAACCAGCGAAGAAATCGGGCTTCTGCGCGACTCTGCTTCCAAAGCCTGCACCCTTCTCAAAGCGTTGGCCAATGAAGATCGCCTGCTGCTGCTCTGCCAGTTGACTCAAGGTGAGCGCAATGTCGGCGAACTTGAAGCGCTGACCGGCATCAGACAACCCACACTGTCGCAACAACTCGGTGTGTTGCGCGATGAGGGCATGGTCAATACCCGAAGGCTGGGGAAATACATTTTCTACTCACTCGCCAGCTTTGAAGTGGTTTCTGTGATGCAGACCCTGTCGGGGCTGTATTGCGGGCAAGCGCTCAAAAAGTAACGCCCTCCCAATCCATTCATTTTAGTTGTGCCTGGAGTGCTCAATGGAGCAAAGCATCAAGCGAATCGACGCGTCATTTTCCGTGACCGGTCAGATCGAGCAGTCTGATCTCCAATCCTTGGCTGCGCTGGGTTTTGCCAGCGTGATCTGCAACCGCCCCGACCATGAAGGCGGGCCTGAGCAACCCGAACACACCGCGATGCAACAGGCCGCGCAGGCCCTGGGGCTGAGCTTTGCCTATCTGCCAGTAGCGACCAGCGGCGCAACACCCGGGCAGGTGCAGCAATTGCGTGAACTGCTCGACGAGTTGCCCAAACCGGTGCTGGCGTACTGCCGCACGGGCAATCGCTCTGCCAAGCTTTTTGAAGCGGCCACCCAGGGCACGCGTGAGGCCAGGCAGTACGATGTGGTCGTGGTGGGCGGTGGCTCGGCCGGTATTTCGGTGTCGGCCAGCCTGTTGAAGCGTAACCCGGCCTTGCGTATCGCCGTGATCGAGCCCAGCACCGAACACTATTACCAGCCCGCCTGGACGCTGGTCGGGGGAGGGGCCTACGATATCAAAAACACGGTTCGCCCCACCGTTGCGGTCATGCCCAAAGGTGCTGTGTGGGTCAAGGCGTCGCTGTGTGCCTTTGCTCCGCAGCGCAAGGTTGTGCTGCTCAGCGATGGCAGCGAGCTGGGTTACCAGCAACTGATCGTTTGCCCGGGGCTGGAACTGGCCTGGGAAAATATCGAGGGCCTTGAAGAAACCCTGGGCAAGAATGGCGTGACCTCCAACTATCGTCACGATCTGGCGCCCTATACCTGGGAACTGGTGCGCAGCCTGAAGGGCGGCAAGGCACTGTTTACCCAGCCGGGCATGCCGATCAAGTGTGCGGGTGCGCCGCAAAAAGCCATGTATCTGGCCTGCGATCATTGGCGCAAACGCGGTGCTCTGGACGCTATCAAGGTGGAGTTCAACCTGGCGGGGGCGGTGTTGTTTGGCGTGCCGGCTTTTGTCCCGCCGCTGATGAAGTACGTTGAAGCCTACAAGGCTCAATTGGCCTTCCAGTCCAATCTGGTCAAGGTTGACGGTCCCGCCAGAACGGCCTGGTTTGATGTGACTGATGCCAAGGGCGGTGTGACTTGTGTTGCTAAAACCTTCGACCTGCTGCATGTGGTACCACCGCAGCAGGCGCCCGATGTGATCCGCCGCAGTGAACTGGCGGACAAGGCGGGCTGGTTCGAGACCGATCCGGCGACCCTGCAACATCCACGCTACCCCGAAATCTTCGCCCTGGGCGATGTGTGCAATACACCCAATGCCAAGACCGCGGCGGCAACCCGCAAGCAAGTGGTCGTGGTGGCCGAAAATCTGCTCGCACTGCGCAAGGGCGTGACCTTGCCCAAGCGTTATGACGGCTATGGCTCCTGCCCGCTGACCGTGGAAAACGGCAAGGTGATCCTGGCTGAATTCGGCTATGGCGGCAAACTGCTACCCACCTTTCCCCTGGACCCGACCGTACCCCGCAAATCGGCGTGGCTGCTCAAGGCCACATTGCTGCCGTGGTTTTACTGGCAAGGCATGCTCAAAGGCCGCGAGTGGTTCACTGACTGCAAGCCGGATTGACCCTGACCATGTTGATTATTTTATTTGGCATGCTGGTGGGGTTGGTGCTTGGGCTGACCGGTGCCGGTGGCGGCATCCTGGCCATCCCGGCGCTGACTCTGGGGCTGGGCTGGACCCTGGCGCAAGCGACACCGGTGGCGTTGCTGGCCGTAGGCACGGCAGCGGCACTGGGGGCGCTGGATGGCCTGCGCAAGGGGCTGGTGCGCTACAAGGCAGCGGCGTTGATGGCGCTGGTCGGCTCGACCACCTCGCCCATCGGGCTGCACCTTGCCCGGTTGATGCCGGCCAAGGTGCTGGTGTTGATGTTCAGCGCGGTGATGATGTTTGTCTCAGTGCGCATGTTCCTGCAGGCCCGGGCGGATGCCCGCGATGACGGCAGCCTGGGGGTACTGGAAAAAAACTGCATGCTCAACCCTGCAACCGGGCGACTGACCTGGAATGCCCGCTGCAGCATGACCCTGGTATCCATTGGTGCTACCTCGGGGTTGCTGACGGGGTTATTGAGTGTGGGCGGCGGGTTCTTGATCGTGCCGGCATTTCGCAAGTTCAGTGACGTGCGTATCCACGCCGTGGTGTCCACGTCCTTGATGGTGGTGGCGCTGGTATCGCTGGGCACCTTGGGCAATCTGATGAGCCAGGGCGTGAGCCTGTCGAATGAAGGCGTGATATTTATTGGCGCCACCCTGGCCGGAATGATTGCCGGGCGGGTGATTGCCCCGCACGTCTCGGCCCAGTGGCTACAGCAGGGATTCGCGGGGCTGTGTGCGGTGATTGGCGTGCTGATGCTGGCTAAAGTGCTGCTGACAGCTTTCTGATTAACGTTCCTGTGGGAGCGGGGCTTGCTCGCGATGGCATCACCTTGGTCAGCCAGATACACCTTGGCGCTTGAATCGCGAGCAAGCCCGCTCCCACAGGTTTATCAGCAGATCATGCAGATGATCATGTCTTTACGGTGCAGCATGGGCCTGACTCCAGGTCCTTGAGGATCGGGCAGTCAGGGCGGTGGTCGCCCTGACAGCTTTCGACCAGATCCTGCAAGGTGTCGCGCAGGCTGCTCAGCTCGGCGATCTTCTGGTTCAACTCTTCAATATGCTGGCGCGCCAGTGCCTTCACATCGCCGCTGGCGCGCTGGCGATCCTGCCACAGGGTCAGCAGCTTGCCGACCTCTTCCAGCGAAAACCCCAGGTCCCGCGAGCGTTTGATAAACGCAAGGGTATGCAGGTCGTCATCGCTGTAAAGGCGGTAGCCGCTGTCACTGCGTTGCGCGGGTTTGAGCAGACCGATGGATTCGTAATAACGAATCATCTTGGCGCTCAAGCCGCTGTGTCTGGCGGCCTGGCCGATATTCATGACGCCTCCTTATTCAAGATCCCTGGGCTTCCAGAATTTGAGCAGCAACGCATTGCTGACCACGCTGACACTGGAAAAAGCCATGGCCGCGCCTGCCAGCACAGGGTTCAAAAAGCCGAAAGCAGCCAACGGAATGCCGATCACATTGTAGATAAATGCCCAAAACAGGTTTTGCCGGATTTTGGCGTAGGTCTTGCGGCTGATCTCCAGTGCTGCCGGTACCAACCGCGGGTCGCCGCGCATCAGAGTGATGCCCGCTGCGTGCATGGCCACATCGGTGCCACCGCCCATGGCGATACCGATATCGGCCGCGGCCAGTGCCGGGGCGTCGTTGATACCGTCGCCGACCATGGCCACTACACCGGTTTTTTTCAGTTCGGCCACGGTCGCGGCCTTGTCGGCGGGCAACACTTCGGCGTGAACATCGCTGATTCCCAGGGCCTCGGCCACTACTTTGGCACTGCCGCGGTTGTCGCCGGTCAACAGGTGACTGCTGATATGACGGGCATTGAGCTGGGCGATGGCCGACTGGGCACCGGGCTTGAGTGTGTCACCAAAGGCGAACAGGCCCAGCACTTGGGGCTGCGGGCTTTGTTCGATCAGCCAGGACAGGGTGCGACCTTCGGTTTCCCAGGCGCTGGCCGATGCGGCGAGCGAGCCCGGATTGAGACCGGTTTCTTCCAGCAGGCGGCGGTTGCCCAGGGCCAGGCGACGGCCTTCCAGGGTGCCGGCAATACCGCGGCCGGTCAGCGACTGGCTGTCGGTAACGTCCGGCACTTTTAAATCACGCGCCGCGCAAGCATCCAGTACGGCCTTGGCCAGCGGGTGTTCGCTGCCCCGCTGCAGGGCACCGGCGGCTTGCAGCAAGTGCGCTTCATCGCCATCGAGTGCGCTGAAGTGAGCAATTTGCGGCGTGCCTGAAGTCAGGGTGCCGGTTTTGTCGAAAACCACGGCACTGACTTCGTGGGCGCGTTCGAGGGCTTCGGCGTCCTTGATCAGAATCCCGTGGCGGGCTGCAACGCCGGTGCCGGCCATGATTGCAGTGGGGGTCGCCAGGCCCAGGGCACAAGGGCAGGCAATTACCAGTACCGCCACAGCGTTGATCAATGCTGTTTCAATCGGCGCGCCGTAGAGCCACCAGCCGAGCAGGGTGGCAAGGGCGATCAGCAGCACCACCGGGACAAATACCTGGCTGACCTTGTCCACCAGTTTCTGGATCGGCGCCTTGGCGGACTGCGCGTCCTCTACCAGGCGGATAATGCGCGCCAGTACGGTCTCCGTCCCCAGGGCCATGGTCTTGATAATCAAGCGACCTTCGCCATTGATGGCGCCGCCGGTGACTTTATCCCCAGGCTGTTTCGGCACCGGCAGGCTTTCGCCACTGATCAGGGCCTCGTCGGCATGGCTTTGGCCTTCGACGACTTCGCCATCCACCGGGAACCGCTCGCCGGGTTTGACCAGCACCAGATCATTGAGACGCAAATCACTGATGGCGACATCCTGTTCCTGGCCGTCGACCATGCGCAAGGCGCGTTCGGGGCGAAGGGCTTCAAGGGCGCGGATGGCGCTGGCGGTCTGGCGCTTGGCACGGCTTTCGAGATATTTGCCCAGCAGCACCAGGGCGATCACAACCGCCGAGGCCTCGAAATACAGATGGGGCATGCTGCCGGGTTCGGCGATGGCCCATTCATACAGGCTCAGGCCATAACCGGCACTGGTGCCCAGGGCGACCAGCAAGTCCATATTGCCCGCGCCGGCCTTGACGGCTTTCCACGCGGCCACATAAAAACGTGCGCCCAGAACAAACTGCACCGGGGTCGCCAATACAAACTGGGCCCAGGCGGGCAGCATCCAATGGATGCCAAAAGGCGCAAGCAGCATCGGCAGCACCAGCGGCAGCGCCAGTACGATAGCCAGGGTCAGCGCCCAGCGTTCACGGTGCAGGCGTTTTTGCTGATCGTCTTCGGTGGTTTTTTCACTCTGGTGCAGGCTGGCACCATAACCGGCCTGGGTGACCGCGTTCAGCAGTAAACCCGGATCAACCTGGCCGAGCAATTCGACATGGGCCCGCTCGGTGGCGAGGTTGACGCTGACGCTCTTGACCCCGGGCACCTTGGCCAGGGCTTTTTCTACGCGCCCTGCGCACGAGGCGCAGGTCATGCCGCTGATATCCAGTTCCAGGCTGTGGGCGGGCACGCTATAGCCTGCCTGTTGCACAGCCTCGACCAGTGCCGGCAGGCTCTCGGCAGGCGCTTCGATACGGGCCTGTTCAGTGGCCAGGTTGACGCTGACCGAACGTACACCGGGCACTTTGGCCAGGGATTTTTCCACACGCCCTGCACAGCTGGCACAGGTCATGCCATCAATCGGCAGATCGAATTGGGTGGGCACGAGCAGTCCTCCTCAAGAAGTTATCTATCCATAGAATCGACCTTGACCCCATGGCAAGGTCAAGGCTTCTTGCTGTTCGTTGTTTGCCGCTCAATATTCCAGTTTGGCGGGCTTGAGGTACATACCCTGTTTACCCAGGGCGATGCGGTATTTGCGCACATCCCCGGCCTTCAGGGTGAACTGCTGCGCGGGCGGCACCAGCATGCCGGGCAGGCAGCCGGGGGCTTGCCCGGGGAGCAGCTTGAGGCGGATATCGACGCTGGCGGGCGGCAGGTTAAAGGCCAGGGCCTGCTCCTGAAACAATCGCCCGGCCAGTTGGTCGTCGATGTACACACCCACTTCGCAGTTGGTCGGCACCTCAAGGCGTTCGCGGGAAATGATCAGCACTCCGTAGTCCTGATCGGCATTTGCCCACAGCGGCACACTGGCAAGACCCAAAAGGCTGACTAGGCTCAAAGCGGTCCAGCGCATGGCTAAGTATCCTGTTATCAAATCGCAAGGCTTGCAGCTTGGCCGAGCACGGGATGGATTGCCAGTCAGCGCGTGAAACAACGGGCTTGACCTTGCCACGATGGCAAGGTCAAAGCTGTAGGCATATCTCAAACAGGAGGCGTAATCATGCAAACGTTCAAGGTAGACGGTATGACCTGTGGTGGCTGTGTGGGCGCGGTGACCCGTGCGGTGCAGACGGTGGATAAAGACGCGAAGGTTGAAGTGGACCTGGCGAGCAAAACCGTCAAGGTGGACAGCAACGTATCACCGTTGCAAATTATCGACGTGATCACCAATGCCGGGTTTGAGGCGCGCACGGCGCACTAAACCTGTATGTAGCAGCTGCCGAGGAGCGAGGCTGCGTCCGGCGACGTAGTCGTCGTGAATGCTAAGAGCAAGTTCTGACTGGCGCACCGCAATGTCAGACTTACGACGGCTGCGCCGCCGAACGCAGCCTCGTTCCTCGGCAGCTGCTACGGCGGTGTTGTTTCAGGACGGGTTCAAGGTGATTTATTAGCTAGCTCGCTAACTTAATGTTCAGGGTCGATAACCACAGCTAAACTGTCAGCTTGCGCTAACCGCAGCCTGATCCCTGGATACCTGATGAACCTTCGAACAATCTTGATTCTTGGCGCCCTGAGTGCCTTCGGTCCTTTGGCGATCGACTTTTACCTGCCCGGCTTCCCGGCGATGGCACAAGCCTTTGCAACCGACGAAACCCAGATACAACTGACGCTGGCCGTGTACTTTCTGGGCCTGTCCATCGGTCAGCTGGCCTATGGCCCGGTAGCGGACCGCTTCGGCCGGCGCGTGCCGCTGCTGGTGGGCGTCGGGCTATTCACTGTCGCGTCACTGGCATGCGCCTTTGCGCCGACCCTGGAGTGGCTGATTGGTGCCCGGTTTGTCCAGGCCCTTGGCGGCTGTGCGGGCATGGTCCTTTCGCGGGCAATTGTCAGTGACAAATGCGACGCGGTGCAGTCGGCCAAAGTGTTTTCACAATTGATGCTGGTTATGGGCCTGGCGCCAATCCTGGCGCCGATGTTGGGTGGGTTGCTGGTCAACCTGTATGGCTGGCAATCGATTTTCCTGGTGTTGACGGTGTTCAGCGCATTGGCGGCAACGGCCGTAGCGCTTGGCTTGCCTGAAAGCCTGCCGGCCAACGTGCCACGTCAGCCGCTGTCGGGGGCATTGCGCCAGTACGGGCGGTTGCTCAAGGATCGCGAGTTCCTTGGCCATGCCCTGACGGGGGGGATCGCAATGGCCGGGATGTTTGCCTACATCGCGGGTTCACCTTTCGTATTTATCAAACTCTATGGCGTGCCTGCCGAGCATTACGGCTGGTTGTTCGGCACCAACGCGGCCGGCTTTATCCTGGTGGCGCAGTTGAACGCCCGCCTGCTGGCCAAGCGTGGCCCGGCCTTTTTGCTGTCGCGCATGGTGTGGGTGTATCTGGCGGCGGGTCTGGCCTTGCTGGGCGTCAGCAGTTTGCATACCGAACAACTGTGGCCGCTGCTGGTGCCGCTGTTTATCTGCATTGCCAGCCTGGGCTGCATCATTCCCAATGCCTCGGCCTGCGCCATGAGCGGGCAGGGCGCGCGCGCCGGCAGTGCCTCGGCGATGCTGGGTTGTTTGCAGTTCAGCGTGGCGGCGGGGGCGGCATCACTGGTGGGGGTATTGCACGACGGCAGCGCAATGCCAATGGCGATGGTCATCACCCTGTGCGGGCTTGTGGCAGTGGGCCTGGCAGTGGCGACCCGGCGCCTGTACACCGCACGGATCGCCGCTCAGCAGCCGGTCTGATTCAGCCAGCCAAACGTTCGGGCAGGCGGTGCGGGGCATGCAGGCGCGATTGCAGCTTGTCGACAAAGGCCCGGGCCTCGGCCTCGCTGCGAAAGTTGACGGCTTGCTGGTCGATTTGCACCTGCCATTTGCAGTCGCGGGATCTTGCTAGCGCTTTTATCAGGATTTTCATGACTGGCCTCCTTCGGTTCGCAAAGGAGGCCAGTGTATGCCGAAAAACTTTGATTAAAATGCCCGGAATCAAGTCTCTGACTGACGGTTAAAAAATGACCACATGGGTCCCGTCAGACGTCCTCTCAGAAGCCTTCGAGCACAATCTTGCCCTTGGCCTTGCCGCTTTCCAGCAGTGCATGGGCGCGGCGCAGGTTGGCGGCATTGATGCTGCCAAAGTGCTCGCCGACCGTGGTACGCAGGGTGCCCGCATCGATCAGCCCGGCGACACGATTGAGCAGGAGATGTTGCTCGATCATGTCCGGGGTCTGGAACAGCGAGCGGGTGTACATGAACTCCCAGTGCAGTGACAGGCTCTTGCGTTTGAGTTTGGTGATATCCAGCGCCTTGGGATCATCAATCAGCGCCAGTTTGCCCTGTGGTGCCAGTGCTTCTACCAACTGATCGAGATGCTGGTCAGTCTGGGTCAGGCTGGCAACATGGGTGACGGCGTCGATGCCGTGACGCTTGAGTTCTTCGCTCAGCGGCTGGCTGTGGTCGATAACCAGATCGGCGCCCAGCTCACGGACCCAGGCCTGGGTTTCAGGGCGAGATGCGCTACCAATCACCTTGAGCGCAGTCAGTTGGCTGGCCAGTTGCGTCAGGATTGAACCCACACCACCCGCCGCGCCGACGATCAGCAGGCTTTGTTGCTCGTCGGTCTTGCCCTCGTTGACGCCAAGGCGCTCAAACAACAACTCCCAGGCAGTGATGGCGGTCAACGGCAACGCTGCGGCCTGTGCGAAATCGAGGCTTTTGGGCATATGCCCGACGATGCGTTCATCCACTACATGACGTTCACTGTTGGCCCCGGCACGGGCAATGGAGCCTGCATAAAAGACCTTGTCGCCGACCTTGAACAAGCTGACTTCACTGCCGACGGCCTTGACCACACCGGCCACATCCCAGCCCAGTACCTTGGCAGTGTCGGCCTCGGGCTGCACGTTCTGGCGCACTTTGGTGTCCACCGGGTTTACGGAAATGGCTTTGACCTCGACCAGCAAATCCCGGGGGCCGGCCACCGGCTCTGGCAACTCGATATCTTGCAGGGCCAGCGGGTCTTGAATCGGTAACGAGTGGTAGTAGGCGACAGCTTTCATGGGACATGTCCTGAAGATGATTAAGAAACTGGCAGTGATAATTGGCTATTTCACCGCGCGATAAAACCGGCTAAAACAGCAGTCTCTTTCAATTTTTTATTGATAATGGTCGGGTGGATTGTGAATGCTGCGTTTCGATGATCTGCAATTGTTCGTTCACGCGGCTGACTTGGGCAGTTTGTCTGCGGCGGCCCGGGTGATGGATATGTCCCCGGCGGTGGCCAGCGCTGCTCTCAAACGGATAGAAGCTCAACTGGGCGCGCGCCTGCTGGCGCGTTCAACCCGAAGTTTGCGTCTGACGGCCGAAGGCGAAGGCTTTCTTGAATATGCGCGTACGGCACTCGCTAGCCTCGATGAGGGGCGACGCTTGTTGGCGCGTGGGCAAGATCAGGTTAGCGGAGTGTTGCAACTGTCGGCACCTTCAGACTTCGGCCGTAATCTGTTGCTGCCCTGGCTGGATGAGTTCCAGCGTGAGCATCCGCAACTCACCGTGCGCCTGTTATTGGGTGACCGGATTGCCGACCTGTTCCGCCAGCCTGTGGATATCGCCTTGCGTTACGGCGAGCCGGAAGACTCCAGCCTGGTGGCGCTGCCGGTGGCCCCGGATAACCGCCGGGTGCTGTGTGCGTCCCCCGACTACCTGGCGCGCAAGGGCGAGCCGCGTCAGCTTGAGCAGTTGCTGCAACACAATTGCCTGTTGTACATGCTCGGCACGCGGGTTCACGACCATTGGCAATTCAATGACGGCAAGCGCGAACTGGGGCTGACGGTAAGCGGCAATCGTTTCAGCGATGATGCCGACGTGGTGCGCTTGTGGGCGGTTGCCGGGCAGGGCATTGCCTACAAGTCGTGGCTGGATGTGGCGGGAGATGTGCAGAGCGGGCGGCTCAAGGTGTTACTGCCGGGGCTGATGTGCGAGCGGGCGCCGCTGAATCTGCTGTGTGGTCACCGGGCGCAATTGAGTAAACCGGTGCGGCTCTTGCGCGACATGCTCAGTGAGCGCTGTGCGATGTTGAGCAAGTTGTACCCGGGGAAACAGTAAAACTGCTGTGGTAGTGACGGTGTTGCAGTTTCAAATGTCTGTGGGAGCGGGCTTGCTCGCGATGCTGACAATCAGGTGTGTCTGCCTGATCGAGTTGATGCCATCGTGGGCAAGCCCGTTCCCACAGGGGAGACCGCGTGTTACGGCTTGACCAACCGCGCATCCAGACCGTTTTGCGCCAGGCGTTTGGCCTGGTCCTGGGTCATGCCCAGATCGGTGTATAGCGCGTGGAAGTTCTCAGTCATATAACCGCCAAAGTAGGCCGGGTCATCAGAGTTGACGGTCACTTTTACGCCACGCTCAAGCATGTCGAGAATGTTGTGTTGCGACATGTGATCAAACACACAGAGTTTGGTGTTGGACAACGGGCATACGGTCAACGGGATCTGCTCGTCGATGATGCGTTGCATCAGACGTTCGTCTTCAATGGCGCGCACGCCATGGTCGATACGCTGGATCTTGAGCAAGTCCAGGGCTTGCCAGATGTACTCCGGCGGGCCTTCTTCACCCGCGTGGGCAACGGTCAGGAAGCCTTCATCACGGGCGCGGTCGAATACGCGCACAAACTTGCTCGGTGGGTGGCCCATTTCTGAACTGTCGAGGCCAACGGCGACAAAGGCATCGCGAAATGGCAGGGCCATATCGAGGGTCTTTTCTGCTTCTTCTTCGCTCAAATGGCGCAGGAAGCTGAGGATCAGGCCGCTGGTGATACCCAGTTGCTGCTCGCCATCTTTAAGTGCGCTGGCAATGCCATTGAGCACGACTTCAAACGGCACGCCACGATCGGTGTGGGTTTGCGGGTCGAAGAAGGGTTCTGTGTGAATGACGTTCTGTTCTTTACAGCGCAACAGGTAGGCCCAGGTCAGGTCGTAGAAGTCCTGGGAGGTACGCAGTACGTCGGCGCCTTTGTAATAAAGATCGAGGAATTCTTGCAGGTTGTTGAAGGCATACGCCTTGCGCAGGGTTTCAACGTCGTTCCAGGGCAGGGCGATCTTGTTGCGCTCGGCCAGCGAAAACAGCAACTCGGGTTCCAGGGAACCCTCCAGATGCATGTGCAGTTCAGCTTTTGGCAGGGCGTTCAGCCAGTCATACATAAAAGGTTTTCTCATCAAATCGGGTACAGATGGCGACATTCTACAGGTCGGAGGGGGCACAATTCCCCCGCCATTTGTCGCAGGCTGCCTACCAGGGAATCGTCTGGCCCTTGTAGTCGATAAAGTGATGGCCGCCTTTTCCGGCAAATGCCTTGACCTGTGCCACCAGGCCACGGGTGCTGGTTTCGACATCAATGTCGGCGCCTTCGCCGCCCATATCGGTTTTTACCCAGCCCGGGTGCATGGACAGCACAGTCGGGTTATTGTCGCCCAGTTCATACAGTACAAAGGTATTGGTCATCGAGTTGAGAGCCGCTTTGCTGGCCTTGTAGAGGGCCATTTCGGGGGCATCAGGTTGAGTGACACTGCCGAGTACTGAGCTCATAAATGCCAGTACGCCACTGTCCTTACGGATCCGGCTGACAAACTCCCGGGCCACATTGATCGGTGCCACGCTGTTGGTGAAAAACAGCTGCCCCACCTCGGCCAGCGTTGCATTGCCCGACAGCTGGTCGTCCGGGCCTTTGACCCCGGCATTGATAAACAGCAGATCGAAGACTTCATTGTGCAAGGTATTGCCCAATGCCTTGATCGCCTGTTGATTGTTCATGTCCAGTTGTTCGATGCGCACCGGCCCCAATGCCTTCAGGGCATCGGCTTTTTGTGGGTGGCGCACAGTGGCGGTTACGTCCCAGCCATCGGCAAGCAACTCCTTGACCAGACCCAGGCCCAGGCCACGTGAAGCTCCGATGATCAGTGCTTTTTTTGCGGTCATGAGTAGCGTCCTCTACAAAGTTGATATGAGTTGGTTAAAAATCGTACAAGTGCTTCAAGCCCCCCAGCACACAAGGGCTGTGGCCGCATGTGCTCAGGTTATCCACAGGTGGGTGCACAGTGACTGTGGGCAACTATGGATGTCGGAAAATAGCATTTTTATGGGGCTGGCTCGACAGCGTCACGATGCAGCAGGATCCTGCCGCGGCTAAGGTCCGCTAAAAGCTGTCGCGCGGGAGCAATCTGTTCTTCGACCAGCGCCAGTTGCAGGTCAACGCCATTGGCAGTGAAGGCTTCGCCGGTGATCAGGCCGTTGAGTTCACCCAGGCGCAGTTTGACCAATGCCAGCTCGCTGAAACTGCAAGAGCAACTGAGTGCTATACGGCTGACCAACGGCAGTTTTTCGGCGTTTTGCAGGCATTTGTTAGCGCCACCGCCATAGGCCCGAGCCAGGCCGCCGGTGCCCAGCTGAATGCCGCCATACCAGCGGATAACCAGCACCGCGACCTGATCGCAGTCCTGCGCTTCAATGGCCGAGAGTATCGGGCGGCCCGCGGTGCCGCCAGGTTCGCCATCATCACTGCTGCGGTACTGCCCACCAAGTTTCCACGCCCAGCAATTGTGCGAGGCATTCAGGTCGCTGTGTTGCTCGATAAATTCGAGGGCCTGCTGGGCGCTGGTGATGGGGGCAGCAAAAGTAATAAAGCGGCTTTTACGGATTTCTTCGCGGTACTCGCAAAGCCCCGTGAGGGTCGAAGGCATGTCGGTTCCAGGCTTAGACTGCGGGCGTCAGGCCGCAGCCTTTGAGAATGATACGGATCAGGTTGTCGCAGGCCGCATGCATATCCTGTTTGGTCAGGTGCTTGCGCCCCGTTACGCGGCAAATCTGTGTCGAAAAGTCGGCGTAATGCTGGGTGCTGCCCCATAGCAGGAAAATCAGATGGACCGGGTCGACCGGGTCCATCTTGCCTGCATCTATCCAGGCCTGGAACACAGCTGCACGACCTTGAAACCAAGCTCTGTAGTCTTGTGAGAAATACTCGGTCAGGCAGGCCCCGCCACTGATGATTTCCATCGCAAACACTCGCGAAGCCTGGGGCTGTCGCCGGGAAAACTCCATTTTTGCGCGGATATACTGAGTCAGGGCCTGGGCCGGGTCATCGTCAGCGGTCAAAACGTTGAAGGTACGGTCCCATAGCTCGATGATATTGCTCAGTACTGCGATATACAGGCTTAGCTTGTTGGTGAAGTAATAATGCAGATTGGCCTTTGGCAGCCCGGCACTCAGGGCGATGGCGTTCATGCTGGTGCCTCTGAAGCCGTGACGGGCAAACTCATCTTCGGCGGCCTTGAGAATGGCCTCTTCGTTTTTCTGCCGGATACGGCTGGGAGGCTTGCCGTCATGGGCAGGAACTTCAAGGGTCATGGGCGCTCCGGGCAACCTGTTTGTGTAGCGAAGTTTTTCACGTTAACGCGTCGCTTCCAGGCTCTCAAGGAAACTTTCCAGGACCAGATGCGGGCGCCGGCCTTTACGTGTCACCGATGCCAGGCTCAAATCGTAGAAACGTGTTTTTGCCTTCAGTGCCCGCAAGCGGCCCTGCTGAACCCACAGGCTGGCGTAATGGTCGGGCAGGTAACCGATATAGCGCCCGGTCAAAATCAAAAAGGCCATGCCTTCGCGATCCGACGCGCTGGCGGTGCAATTGAGCGCCTGGTAGTGGGCCTGGATATCCGAGGGCAGGCGAAAGGTGGGGGCAATGGCATCCTGAGCATTCAACCGTGCATCTTCCAATTGCCTGTCGTCGACATAAAACAGCGGATGGCCTACGGCGCAATACAACAGTGAACGCTCACTGTAGAGCGGCTGGTACTCAAGCCCGGACAATGTGCTGGCCTGGGGCACCACACCCACATGCAGGCGGCCGTCGAGCACACCCTGTTCAACTTCATGGGGCGAGATCATGCGGATATGAATCTGTACATCAGGCCCACGCTCCTTGAGTTGGGCCAGTGCATGGGTGATACGCATATGGGGCAGGGTGACCAGGTTATCGGTCAGGCCAATGGTCAGTTCGCCGCGCAAATGCTGGTGAAGGCCGTTGACCTCGGTACGAAAGCTCTCAAGTGCGCCGAGTAATTGCAGCGCAGAGTGGTAGACCTCACGACCTTCCTCTGTCAGTGAAAAACCCGCTCGCCCACGTTGGCACAGGCGTAAACCCAGGCGCTGTTCAAGATCGCTCATCTGCTGGCTGATGGCAGAACGGCCAATGCCCAGTACCGTCTCTGCTGCCGAAAAGCCGCCGCACTCCACGACGCTGCGAAAAATACGCAGCAGTCGAATATCAAAGTCGCTGACCTGGGCCAGTGCATCGGGGCGACGGCTGCTCATAGTTTAGTGTATGCCTGACTAAAGGTTAGAAGAGTTGGATTTCATGGACTTTATAGCCGTGGCAATTTAGGCGCAACAACGCTTTCAACATCCCACGCCGCTTTTGCCTTGCGAGGTTTTGCTGATGAACATGCCCGAAAATGCCGAATTGAACCTGACCAGCCAGCTCAAGCTGGATGCTCACTGGATGCCTTACACTGCCAACCGTAACTTCCATCGCGATCCGCGCTTTATCGTCGCGGCCAAGGGCAGTTATCTGACGGATGATAAGGGTCGGCAGATTTACGATTCGCTGTCAGGTCTTTGGACCTGCGGCGCAGGGCATACCCGTACTGAAATCCAGGAAGCCGTGGCCAGACAATTGGGCACCCTCGATTACTCGCCGGCGTTCCAGTACGGCCATCCGCTGTCTTTCAAGCTGGCAGAAAAAATCACCGAGTTGACGCCGGGCAACCTCAATCACGTGTTCTTCACCGACTCGGGGTCGGAGTGTGCCGACACGGCGGTGAAGATGGTGCGTGCCTACTGGCGTCTAAAAGGCCAGTCGAGCAAAACCAAAATGATTGGCCGTGCCCGCGGCTACCATGGAGTGAACATTGCAGGCACCAGCCTGGGTGGGGTGAACGGCAACCGCAAACTGTTTGGCCAGGCAATGATGGATGTGGATCATCTGCCCCACACCCTGTTGGCAAGCAACGCATTTTCTCGCGGCATGCCCGAGCAGGGCGGGATTGCCCTGGCCGATGAACTGCTCAAGCTGATCGAATTGCACGATGCGTCGAACATTGCTGCCGTTTTTGTAGAACCGATGGCAGGCTCGGCGGGGGTATTGGTTCCGCCTCAGGGTTATCTGAAACGTCTGCGGGAAATCTGCGACCAGCACAATATCCTGTTGGTGTTCGATGAAGTGATCACTGGCTTTGGTCGTACAGGCTCAATGTTTGGTGCTGACAGCTTCGGCGTGACACCTGACTTGATGTGTATTGCCAAGCAAGTCACCAACGGCGCGATTCCGATGGGGGCTGTTATCGCTACCAGCGAGATTTATCACACGTTCATGAATCAGCCGACGCCTGAGTACGCGGTTGAATTCCCTCATGGCTATACCTATTCGGCTCACCCCGTAGCCTGTGCTGCGGGTATTGCTGCGCTTGATCTATTGCAAAAAGAGAACCTGGTACAGAGCGTGGCTGAAGTTGCACCGCATTTTGAGAATGCATTGCACGGTTTGAAGGGCGTGAAGAACATCATCGACATTCGCAACTATGGCCTGGCGGGTGCAATCCAGATTGCGCCGCGTGATGGCGATGCAATTGTGCGCCCGTTCGATGCAGCGATGAAACTGTGGAAAGCCGGTTTCTACGTGCGCTACGGCGGCGACACCCTGCAGTTCGGGCCAACGTTCAACAGCAAGCCGCAAGACCTGGATCGCTTGTTCGATGCGGTCGGCGAAGCGCTGAATCAGATCGACTGATCCTTCTATATAGAAGCGACACTTAATGCATTCACCCAGGCGCGCAGCGTTCGCGCCTGTGGACAACTTTCTGGAGCATCCATGAGCACTATTCAACACCTGATCAATGGCGAGTTGCTGAACGATTCCGGGCGCACCGCAGATGTGTATAACCCGTCCACCGGTAAAGTGATCCACCAGGTTCCCCTGGCCAGCCGTGAAACAATCCAGCAGGCGATCGATGCAGCCAAGGCCGCCTTCCCGGCATGGCGTAATACCCCGCCTGCCAAGCGCGCCCAAGTGATGTTCCGTTTCAAGCAATTGCTTGAGCAGAACGAAGCGCGGATCTCGCAGTTGATCAGCGAAGAGCATGGCAAGACTCTGGAGGATGCTGCGGGTGAACTGAAGCGCGGGATCGAGAACGTCGAATACGCTTGCTCGGCTCCGGAAATCTTGAAGGGCGAATACAGTCGTAACGTAGGCCCGAATATTGATGCTTGGTCGGACTTCCAGCCACTGGGTGTCGTTGCAGGGATTACACCGTTCAACTTCCCGGCCATGGTTCCGTTGTGGATGTACCCGTTGGCGATCGTGTGCGGCAACTGTTTCATTCTTAAGCCCTCGGAGCGTGATCCAAGCTCGACACTGTTGATTGCTCAACTGCTGCAAGAAGCTGGTTTGCCCAAGGGGGTTATGAACGTGGTGCACGGCGACAAGTCAGCTGTTGATGCACTGATCGAGGCGCCGGAAGTGAAAGCGCTAAGTTTTGTTGGCTCGACCCCGATCGCCGAGTACATCTACGCCGAAGGCACCAAACGCGGTAAGCGCGTGCAGGCACTGGGTGGGGCGAAAAACCACGCAGTGTTGATGCCGGATGCGGATCTCGATAACGCAGTCAGTGCACTGATGGGCGCAGCGTATGGTTCGTGCGGCGAGCGTTGCATGGCCATCTCGGTTGCAGTGTGCGTCGGTGATCAGGTGGCAGATGCCCTGGTGGCCAAACTGGTTCCTCAAATCAAAGCGCTGAAAATTGGTGCGGGGACTTCGTGCGGTCTGGACATGGGCCCCCTGGTTACCGGTCAGGCGCGGGACAAGGTCAGTGGCTATGTCGATGATGGCGTAGCAGCAGGTGCGCAGTTGGTGGTCGATGGTCGCGGGTTGAGTATCAAGGGGCATGAAGAAGGCTTCTTCCTGGGGGGCTGCCTGTTTGATCGCGTGACACCTGAGATGCGTATCTATAAAGAAGAGATCTTCGGGCCGGTATTGTGCATCGTGCGGGTCAAGAGCCTGGAAGAGGCCATGCAACTGATTAATGATCACGAGTACGGTAACGGTACCTGCATTTTCACCCGTGATGGAGAGGCGGCCCGTTTGTTCTGCGACGAGATTGAAGTGGGTATGGTGGGGGTTAACGTACCGTTGCCAGTACCTGTTGCCTACCACAGCTTCGGCGGCTGGAAACGTTCGCTGTTTGGTGACCTGCATGCCTATGGCCCGGATGGCGTGCGCTTTTACACGCGTCGCAAGGCGATCACACAACGTTGGCCGCAACGTGCCAGCCATGAAGCCTCTCAGTTTGCCTTTCCGAGTCTGTAAGGCAGGCGATAGCAGCCTATAGAAGAAAAGAGGCCAGCCGTCAGGCTGGCCTCTGCTTTTAGGCCCCTTTCAAGGCTATATGACAGAAGTGTGAAACTAGTGCTTGACCCGAGGTTCAAACGGCCTATAATTCGCACCTCTTCCGGCGCAGTCGAAACGGAAAACTCCTTGAGTTTCAATGAGTTGGATGGTTTTTGGCAGTGCCAGCTTCAAGTCATCGAAGCAGGAAATGAGGTGTTGACAGCAGCGTGTAACGCTGTAGAATTCGCCTCCCGCTAACGAGAGATCGAAGGCGCAAGTGGTTGATGTTACAAAGGAAACTTTGAAAACATTTTAAAATAACCGCTTGACAGCAACAGAGGCTGCTGTAGAATGCGCGCCTCGGTACAGCGAATAGCTGACCAACCGCTCTTTAACAATTGAATCAAGCAATTCGTGTGGGTGCTTGTGGAGTCAGACTGATAGTCAGCAAGATTATCAGCATCACAAGTTACTCCGCGAGAAATCAAAGATGTAACCAACGATTGCTGAGCCAAGTTTAGGGTTTCTTAAAAACCCAAAGATGTTTGAACTGAAGAGTTTGATCATGGCTCAGATTGAACGCTGGCGGCAGGCCTAACACATGCAAGTCGAGCGGTAGAGAGAAGCTTGCTTCTCTTGAGAGCGGCGGACGGGTGAGTAATACCTAGGAATCTGCCTGATAGTGGGGGATAACGTTCGGAAACGGACGCTAATACCGCATACGTCCTACGGGAGAAAGCAGGGGACCTTCGGGCCTTGCGCTATCAGATGAGCCTAGGTCGGATTAGCTAGTTGGTGAGGTAATGGCTCACCAAGGCTACGATCCGTAACTGGTCTGAGAGGATGATCAGTCACACTGGAACTGAGACACGGTCCAGACTCCTACGGGAGGCAGCAGTGGGGAATATTGGACAATGGGCGAAAGCCTGATCCAGCCATGCCGCGTGTGTGAAGAAGGTCTTCGGATTGTAAAGCACTTTAAGTTGGGAGGAAGGGCAGTTACCTAATACGTGATTGTCTTGACGTTACCGACAGAATAAGCACCGGCTAACTCTGTGCCAGCAGCCGCGGTAATACAGAGGGTGCAAGCGTTAATCGGAATTACTGGGCGTAAAGCGCGCGTAGGTGGTTTGTTAAGTTGAATGTGAAATCCCCGGGCTCAACCTGGGAACTGCATCCAAAACTGGCAAGCTAGAGTATGGTAGAGGGTAGTGGAATTTCCTGTGTAGCGGTGAAATGCGTAGATATAGGAAGGAACACCAGTGGCGAAGGCGACTACCTGGACTGATACTGAC